>JBGPOZ010000069.1:0-19315 GCA_041488295.1 Allostellaceae bacterium | reverse complement strand
TGCGGGATCTCGGTGCCGCGGCGGTTGGCGACCTGCCAGATCGTCTCGCCGGGAAGCGCCTCGGCCTCCTCGCCGTCGAGCAGAAACTTGATCGCGTCGGTCATCGGTGGGCTCCACGCGTGTCGTCCTCCCTCCCCCCTTGCGGGGGAGGGCCGGGGTGCGGGGTATTGGGTGCATGGTCGAAGGAATGTTAGTATGACCGACACCATCAAATTCACCCTCGACGGCGCCGAGGTCGAGGCGCGGCCGGACGAGACGATCTGGCAGGTCGCGAACCGGCGCGGCACCGAGATCCCGCATCTCTGCTACAGCCCGGCGCCGGGCTACCGCCCCGACGGCAATTGTAGAGCCTGCATGGTCGAGATCGAGGGCGAGCGCGTGCTCGCCGCCTCATGCATCCGCAAGCCCTCGCCCGGCATGAAGGTGCAGTCGGCAAGCGAGCGCGCCAAGACCTCGCGCAAGCTCGTCTTCGAGCTCCTGATCGCCGACCAGCCGGCGCGCGCGACGGCGCACGATCCCAACTCCCGCTTCTGGAACTGGGCCGACCGCGTCGCCGTATCCGAGAGCCGCTTCCCGCGCGGCGAGCGGCCGAAGGCCGACCGCTCGCACCCGGCGATGGCGGTGCAGCTCGATGCGTGCATCCATTGCAATCTCTGCGTCCGCGCCTGCCGCGAGGTCCAGGTCAATGACGTGATCGGAATGGCGGCGCGCGGCGCGCACGAGAAGATCGTCTTCGATTTCGACGATCCCATGGGCAACAGCACCTGCGTTGCCTGCGGCGAGTGCGTCCAGGCCTGTCCCACCGGCGCGCTCATGCCGGCGACCCAAATCGACGCCGCGGGCGCCTTCACCAACGCGCCCGACCGCGAGGTCCACAGCGTCTGCCCCTATTGCGGCGTCGGCTGCCAGCTCACCTTCGAGATCAAGAACGACACGATCGTCAACGTCGAGGGCCGCGACGGCCCGGCGAACCACAACCGGCTCTGCGTCAAGGGCCGCTTCGGCTTCGATTACGTCCACCATCCGCACCGCCTGACGAAGCCGATGATCCGGAGGGACGGCGTTTCCAAGCACGATGTCGCGATCGACCCCGCCAATCCATTGACGCATTTCCGCGAGGCCTCATGGGAAGAGGCGCTGGATCGCGCCGCCGCCGGCCTGAAGCGCATTCGCGAGCGCGAGGGCGGCAAGGCCCTCTCAGGCTTCGGCTCGGCCAAGGGGTCGAACGAGGAGGCCTATCTCTTCCAGAAGCTGGTGCGCACCGGCTTCGGCACCAACAATGTCGATCATTGCACGCGGCTTTGCCACGCCTCGTCGGTGGCGGCGCTCATCGAAGGGATCGGCTCGGGCGCGGTGACGGCGCCCTTCACCGCCGCCGAAGACGCCGAGGTCATCATCGTCATCGGCGCCAACCCGACCGAGAACCATCCGGTCGCGGCCACCTTCTTCAAGAACGCCGTGAAGCGCGGCGCCACCCTCATCGTCATGGACCCGCGCGGCCAGGCGCTGAAGCGTCACGCGACGCACATGCTCCAATTCAAGCCCGGCCGCGACGTGGCGATGCTGAACGCCTTGCTGCACACGATCATCGAGGAAGGGCTGCACGATCGCCAATACGTCCAGGCGCATACCGAGGATTTCGAGGCGCTGCGTCAGCACATCAAGGACTATTCGCCCGAGGCGATGGCGCCCCTCTGCGGCATCGACGCCGCGACCTTGCGCATCGTCGCGCGCAAATACGCGCGCTCCGAAGCCTCGATCATCTTCTGGGGCATGGGCATCTCGCAGCACATCCACGGCACCGACAATGCCCGCTGTCTCATCGCCCTCGCGATGGTGACGGGGCAGGTCGGCAGGCCCGGCACCGGGCTCCATCCGCTGCGCGGCCAGAACAACGTCCAGGGCGCCTCGGATGCCGGCCTCATCCCGATGTTCTTCCCCGATTACAAGAGCGTCGAGGACGCGGCGATCCGCGCTTTCTACGAAGAGCTGTGGGGCGCAAAGCTCGATCCCAAACGCGGCCTCACCGTCGTCGAGATCATGGACGCCGTCCATGCCGACGTGATCAAGGGCATGTACATCATGGGCGAGAACCCGGCGATGTCCGATCCCGACGTGAGCCACGCGCGCGCGGCGCTGGCGAAATTGGAGCATCTCGTCGTCCAGGACATCTTCCTCACCGAGACGGCGCGCTATGCCGATGTGGTCCTGCCGGCCTCCGCCTGGCCCGAAAAGGACGGCACGGTCAGCAACACCAACCGCCAGGTCCAATTGGGCCGCAAGGCGCTGCCGTTGCCGGGCGAGGCGCGCGAGGATTGGGCGATCACCCAGGAGATCGCCCGCCGTATCGGCCTTCCCTGGAACTACACTCATCCGCGCGACATCTTCGCCGAGATGGGCAAGGCCATGCCGAGCCTCGCCAACATCAGCTGGGAGCGCTTGGAGCGCGAGAGCTCGGTAACCTATCCGTGCGATGCGCCCGACAAGCCGGGCAACGAGATCGTGTTCGGCGACGGTTTTCCGACCAAATCCGGCCGCGGCAGATTCGTACCCGCCGCGATCGTCAACCCGGCCGAAGAGCCCGACGCCACCTACCCGATGGTCCTCACCACCGGCCGCCAGCTCGAGCATTGGCACACCGGCGCCATGACGCGCCGCGCTTCGGTGCTCGACGAGCTCGAGCCCGACGCCCATGTCTCGATGGCGCCGGCGGATCTCCGCAAATTCGGCATCGTACCGGGTGGCATGGTGCGCGTTTCGACGCGGCGCGGCACCATCGAGCTCGCGGCGCGCTCGGACGCCGCGATCCCGCCCGGCATGATCTTCATCCCGTTCTGCTACGCCGAGGCCGCCGCCAACATCCTGACCAACCCGCAGCTCGACCCGGTCGGCAAGATCCCCGAGTTCAAATACTGCGCGGCGAAGGTCGAGGCGATGGCGGCGGGAGCGCAGGCGGCGGAGTAGGGGATCCGGCCGCCGCGGCGATGCCGTGGCGCACCCGCTTGACAGTGCGGGACAAGGCGTGATGAGTCGCCTCCTTTTCGGATCGAGGAAGCCTCATGACGCGCGCATTCGTTTTTCCGGGTCAGGGCTCGCAGGCGGTCGGCATGGGCCGCGAGCTGGCCGAGGCGTTCGGCGCGGCGCGCCGCGTCTTCGAGGAGGTCGACGAGGCGCTGCAGCAACGCCTCTCGCGCCTCATGTTCGAGGGGCCGGAAAGCGAGCTCGTCCTGACCGAGAATGCCCAGCCGGCGCTGATGGCGGTGAGCCTCGCGGTGCTGCGCGTTCTCGAGCATGAAGGCGGCCTCGATCTCGCGAAAAGCGCGGCCTTCGTCGCCGGACATTCGCTTGGCGAATACTCGGCCCTGGCGGCGGCGCGATCCCTATCCCTCACCGACGCGGCGCGCCTCCTGAAGCACCGTGGCCAGGCGATGCAGCGCGCCGTCCCGGTCGGCGAAGGGGCGATGGCGGCGCTGCTCGGCCTCGATCTCGACGCGGCGCGCGCCGTCGCGACCGAGGCGGCGGAGGGCGAGGTGGTGAGCGCCGCCAACGACAACGGTCCGGGGCAGATCGTCGTCAGCGGCCACAAGGCGGCGGTCGAACGGGCGATGGCGCTTGCCGCCACGCGCGGCGCCAAGCGCTCGATCCTCCTGCCGGTCAGCGCGCCCTTCCATTGCGCGTTGATGGCGCCTGCCGCCGAGACGATGCGCAAGGCTCTGGCGGCGGTCGCGCTGACGCCGCCGGTCGTGCCGCTCGTTACCAACGTCACGGCCGCGGCCGAAAGTGCGCCCGATACGATCCGCCGTCTTCTCGTTGAGCAGGTGACGGGTCTCGTCCGCTGGCGCGAAAGCGTGCTCTACATGAAAGAGCGCGGCGTCCATGCCATCGTCGAGATCGGCTCCGGCAAGGTCCTCTCCGGCCTCGTTCGCCGCATCGACCGCGACCTCGCGGCGACGGCCGTGCAGACTCCGGCCGAGATCGAGGCGTTCTTGAAGAGCCTGTAATCGGGGGGGGGGGAGAGTGGCCATGTTCGATCTCAGCGGCAAGTTCGCGCTCGTCACCGGCGCCTCGGGCGGCATCGGCGGGGCGATCGCCCGCGCGCTCCACCGGCAGGGTGCCGGGGTGATGCTGGCGGGAACGCGCCGGCCGGCGCTCGACCAGCTCGCCGCCCAACTCGGGAGCCGCGTCTGGGTCGAGACGGCGCAGCTCGCCGATCCCGCCGCGCCGGAGGCCTTGGTGAAGGCGGCCGAGGCGGCGATGGGACGCCTCGATATTCTCGTCAACAATGCCGGGGTGACGCGCGATGGCCTCATGCTGCGGATGAAGGACGAGGATTGGCTCGCCGTCATCGAGGTCAACCTGACCGCCGGCTTCCGCCTTGCTCGCGCGGCCTTGCGCGGCATGATGAAGCGGCGGGCCGGCCGGATCATCGGCATCACCTCGGTGGTCGGCGTCACCGGCAATGCCGGCCAGGCGAATTACGCCGCGGCAAAGGCCGGGATGATCGGCATGAGCAAGGCGCTTGCCCTCGAGATCGCCTCGCGCGCCATCACGGTCAATTGTATCGCCCCCGGCTTCATCACCACGGCGATGACCCACGCTCTCACAGAGGAGCAGCGTGCCAAGGCCGTGGCGGCGGTGCCGGCGGGGCGTTTCGGCACCCCCGAGGAGGTCGCCGCCGCCGCAATCTACCTGGCGAGCGACGAAGCGGCCTATGTCACCGGCCACACCTTGCATGTCAACGGCGGAATCGCCATGGTGTGAGGCGGCCGGCGGGGGGAAAGTCGGGGTAAGAGCGCCACTGGTAATGTCGAATGAACTGTGTTATGTGACGGCGCCTTCGGGTTGGTGGTGCCGCAGTCCCGCTCATCACAACAAGATCTCCGGTCGATTGCGAGATGCCTGAAGCGCATAACCTCCTTCAAGAGTGTGTAATTTTCGAGGATCAGCACTAATGAGCGATGTCGCCGATCGGGTGAAGAAGATCGTCGTCGAGCATCTGGGCGTCGACGAGGCCAAAGTCACGGAAAATGCCAGCTTTATCGATGATCTCGGGGCCGACAGCCTCGACACGGTCGAGCTCGTGATGGCCTTCGAGGAGGAATTCGGCTGCGAGATTCCCGATGATGCTGCCGAGAAGATCATCACGGTGAAGGACGCCGTGCAGTTCATCGAGTCGCATAGTTGAGCGGCGGGCCGGTGGCCCCCTTGGCTTGAATTTCGCGGTCGCTGCCTCTATGAAGCGCGCATGAGACGCATTGTCGTTACCGGAATAGGTCTCGTCACCCCATTCGGCATCGGCATCGCCAACAATTGGCGACGCTTGCTGGCTGCCGAATCGGGGATACGGGCGATCCAGTCCTTCGATGTCTCGGATCTGCCGGCGAAAATCGCAGGCCAGGTGCCGCGCGGCGAGACCGAGAACGGTTTCTTCAACGCCGATGACTGGGTCCCGCCGAAGGACCAGCGCAAGATGGATCTGTTCATCATCTATGCGATGTGCGCGGCGATCCAGGCGGTCGAGGATTCCGGATGGTTGCCTGGGGATGACGAGGCGCGTGAGCGCACCGGCGTCATGATCGGCTCGGGAATCGGCGGCCTGCCCGGCATCGCCGAAACGGCGATGACATTGGCCGAGCGCGGGCCGCGGCGGGTCTCGCCGTTCTTCATTCCGGCGAGCCTCATCAATCTCGCCTCGGGCAATCTCTCGATCCGCTACGGCTTCAAGGGCCCGAACCATTCCGTCGTCACCGCGTGCTCGACCGGGGCGCATGCGATCGGCGACGCCGCGCGCCTCATCATGCTCGACGATGCGGACGTCATGGTGTGCGGCGGCGCCGAGGCGGCGACCTGCCGATTGGGTCTTGCCGGCTTCGCCGCGGCGCGCGCCCTGTCGACCCACTTCAACGACGAGCCGGCGCGGGCCTCGCGGCCGTGGGACAAGGATCGCGACGGTTTCGTCATGGGCGAAGGGTCGGGGATCGTCGTGCTCGAGGAGCTGGAGCACGCCAAGCGCCGCGGCGCCAAGATCTACGCCGAAGTGATCGGCTACGGCATGTCGGGCGATGCCTACCACGTGACGGCACCCGCCGAGAATGGCGATGGTGCCTTCCGGGCGATGCGCAATGCTTTGAAGCGCGCCGGCCTCGCCGCCGACCAGATCGACTACGTCAACGCCCACGGCACCTCGACGCCGCTGGGCGACGAAATCGAGCTGGGCGCGGTGAAGCGCCTCTTCGGCGAGCACGCCTACAAGCTCTCGATGTCTTCGACGAAATCGGCGATCGGTCATCTGCTCGGCGCCGCCGGCAGCGTCGAGGCGATCTTCTCGATCCTGGCGATGCGTGACAGCGTGGCGCCGCCGACGCTCAATCTCGACAATCCCTCGCCGGGCTGCGACATCGACCTCGTGCCGAAGCAGCCGAAGGAGCGCAAGATCCATTACGCGCTCTCCAATTCCTTCGGCTTCGGCGGCACCAACGCCTCGCTCATCTTCGCCGCTCCGCCCTAAGGGATCGTCATGCGCCGGCGGCTCGGTGCCGCGCTTCTCGCCACTCTCGCCCTGCTCCTCGCCGCGCTCGGTTGGGTGGCGGCGGAGTATGTGTCGCCCGGTCCCCTCTCCTCCGACACGACGATCGTCATTCCGCACGGCTCCGAGATCGGTGCAATCGCCCGCCAGCTCAGCGAAGCCGGCATCGTCCGCCATCCCATCGTCTTCCGCCTCGGCGCCGAAGCGAGCCTGATCGCCGGCCGCTTGAAGCCGGGCGAATATCTCGTCTCCGCGGCGATGAGCCCGCGCGGCATCGCCGATCTTCTCGAGAGCGGCAAGCGCGTGCGGCACCGCATCACCCTCCCGGAAGGATGGAGCAACGCCGACATTCTCGCCCTCATCCGCGCCGACGACGCCTTGGGCGGCGACGTCGCGGCCCCGGCCGAGGAGGGGACGCTGCTGCCCGACACCTATTTCTTCCTGCTCGGCGACCGGCGTCAGGATCTCGTCGACCGCATGCGCCACGCCATGGAGCGCACGCTCGCCGATGCTTGGGCGCAACGCCAACCCGGTCTCGCCCTGGCCTCGCCCCGCGAGGCGTTGATCCTGGCCTCGCTCGTCGAGAAGGAGGCGGCGCATACCGACGAGCGGGCGCGAATCGCCGGCGTCTTCTTGAACCGCATGCGCCTCGGCATGCGCCTGCAATCGGATCCGACGGTCGCCTTCGCCATCACCGGCGGCGTCCACCCGCTCGACCATCCCTTGGGGCATGCCGATCTCGCGGTCGAATCGCCGTTCAACACCTATCTCGTCAAGGCGCTGCCGCCGGCGCCGATCGCCAATCCCGGCAAGGCTTCGCTGCTCGCCGCGACCCGTCCGGCGCAACACAACGAGCTCTATTTCGTCGCCGACGGTTCGGGTGGCCACCTCTTCGCCAAGACTCTCGCCGAGCACAATCACAATGTCGCGGCGCAGCGGCAGAAGGCCGGTTCCACGCCATAGCGAAGCATCGCCCCGGCGGTGTATAAGTCGCTTCCCGCCGGGACATCCGGCCTGCACCATCGAGGCGCGTTTGCCCATCGCCAGCATGACCGGCTTCGCCCGCGCCGAGGGTAGCCTCGACGGCTTCTCCTGGGCGTGGGAGCTGAAGAGCGTCAACAGCAAATCGCTCGATCTGCGCCTGCGCCTGCCGGCCGGGTTCGATCACCTCGAGCCACGGCTGCGCCAGAGCATCGCCGCGCATCTGAAACGGGGCGCGATCTCGGCCAATCTTTCGGTGCAGCAGGCGGCGGGCGGCGGCGGCATCCGGGTCAATCGCGACGCCCTCGCGCAAATCCTCGCTCTGGTCGACGAGCTCGCGGGCAAGAGCAATGTGGCGCCGCCGCGTCTCGATGGCCTCCTTGCGCTGCGCGGCGTGCTCGAATCGACCGAAGAGGACGATTCGCCCGAGTTGCGCGAGCTGCGCTCGGCGGCTTTGCTCGCAAGCTGGGAGGAGGCTGCGGCGCGGCTGACGCAGGCGCGCCGTGCTGAGGGCGCGCGCCTGGCCGCCATCCTCGGTGAGCGTCTCGACGAGATCGGATCCCTCGCGCGCGCCGCTGAAGCGAGCGCCGCGACGCAACCCGCCGCCTTGCGCGCGCGCCTGCGCGGGCTCGTCGAAACCTTGCTCGAAACCTCGACCGGACTCTCGGAAGAGCGCCTGGCGCAGGAGGCGGCGCTGATCGTCGCCCGCGCCGATATCCGCGAGGAGCTGGACCGCCTTGCCGCGCATCTCGCGGCGGCGGCCGATCTCATGCGCGAGGGCACCGGCATCGGCCGCAGATTCGATTTCCTCTGTCAGGAATTCAATCGCGAGGCCAACACCCTCTGCTCGAAATCGAGCGACGTCGAGCTGACGCGCCTCGGTCTCGGCCTCAAGGCGGCGATCGAGCAGCTCCGCGAGCAAGTGCAGAACATCGAGTGAGCACCGTGCCCCCCTCTCAATTCGGCGCGCGGCGCGGCCTCATGCTCGTGCTGTCGTCGCCCTCGGGCGCCGGGAAGACGACGATCACCCGCCTCATCCTCGAGCGCGACAAGAATCTCGCGGTCTCGATTTCGGTGACGACGCGGCCGCCGCGCCCAGGCGAGGTCGACGGCGTGCACTACCGCTTCATCGGCAAAGCCGAATTCGACCGTCTGGTGGCCTCTGGCGAGCTGCTCGAGCACGCCGAGGTGTTCGGCAATTGGTACGGAACGCCGCGCAAGCCGGTCGAGGCGACGCTCGCGTCCGGACGCGATGTCGTCGCCGATGTCGACTGGCAGGGCACGCAGCAATTGAAGGCGAATTTCGGCGAGCATCTGATCTCGGTCTTCGTCCTGCCGCCGTCGCGCGCCGAGCTCGAGCGGCGCCTGCGCGGCCGCGCCCAGGATGAGGAGCATGTCGTCGCCGAGCGCATGACGAAGGCGAGCGACGAAATGAGCCACTGGCCTGAATACGACTATGTCATCGTCAACAACGATCTCGAAGAGAGCGTCTCCATCGTTGCCGAAATCCTGAAGGTCGGGCGGATGCGCCGCGACCGCCAGATCGGCCTCGCCGATTTCGTCAACCGCCTGCGCCTGGGCTCGTAGACCCCGAAACTTGGAGCAACGCTTCAGCGCAGAGGACGCGGAGGTTGCGCAGGGGACGCCGAGGCGTGCGTCTCTTGCGTACACCGCGCATCCTTGGCGACCTCTGCGCTATAGGTCCTATCGGGCGGGGCCGGCACTCACAATGTCATGGACTCGAGCGCGCGCGCGAGGCGGCAGAAGGCTTCGACATCGAGCTCTTCGGCGCGTGCGGTCGGCGTGATGCCGGCCGCGGCAAGCAGCGCCTCGCTGTCGCCGCCGAGGCTGCGCAGACTGGCGCGCAGCATCTTGCGGCGCTGGCCGAAGGCGGCGGCGGTGACGCGTTCGAGCGTCACCCAGCGGCAGGCGCCGAGCGGTACCGCCCGCGGCGTAAGCCGCACCACCGTCGAGGTGACCTTGGGCGGCGGCACGAAGGCGCGCGGCGGAATGTCGAACAGCCGCTCCGCCGTCGCGCGCCATTGCGTTGCGACCGAGAGGCGGCCATAGGCGTGCGAGCGCGGCGCGGCCGTCAGGCGAGCGGCAACCTCCTTCTGAAACATCAAGGTCAAGCTCTCGTATTGGCCGATGTCTTTCAGCCAGCCGAGGAGCAGCGGCGTTGCGATGTTGTAGGGCAGATTGGCGACGATCTTGCGCGGCGGCGTCGTGTGCCGGGCGGGCTCGATGGCAAGCGCGTCGCCTTCAATGAGCGTGAGACGGCCGGGATATGCCTCGGCGAGCTCGTGCAGCGCCGCGATGCAGCGCGGATCGCGCTCGATCGCCGTCACATGCCCCGCTCCCGATTCGAGGAGCGCGCGGGTGAGGCCGCCCGGCCCCGGACCGATCTCGATGACGGAGCGGCCCTCGAGCGGTCCCGCGGCGTCGGCGATGCGCCGCGTCAGGTTGAGATCGAGGAGGAAATGCTGTCCCAGGGTCTTGCGCGCGCCGATCGCGTGGCGGGCGATGATCTCGCGCAGCGGCGGCAGGAGGGGCGCGCTCAAACCTGCTCTGGCGGGGATCAGGCGGCCGAGCGGCGGCCGCTGCGCCGCGCCGCCATCTCCCCGGCGAGCTTCAGCGCAGCGATGAGGCTCGCGGGATTGGCGCGGCCCGTACCGGCGATGTCGAAGGCGGTGCCGTGATCGGGCGAGGTGCGGATGAAGGGGAGGCCCAATGTCACATTGACCCCGCCGTCGAAGTCGATCGTCTTCAGCGGGATGAGCGCCTGGTCGTGATACATGCAGAGCACCGCGTCGTAGCGGCCGCGTGCCGCGGCGTGAAACAGCGTGTCGGCGGGGAAGGGGCCTTCGACCCGAATTCCCTCGCCGCGCAGGATCGTCAACGCCGGCAGGATGATGTCGGCCTCCTCCTGCCCGATCGCGCCGCCTTCGCCGGCATGCGGGTTGAGGCCGGCCACGGCGAGCACCGGCCGATCGATGCCGAAATCGCGCTCGAGCCCGGCGGAGGTGATGCGCCCGGCGGCGACGATCGCCTCAACGGTGAGCGCGCCCGCCACCTCTTTCAAGGGCAGATGGATCGTGACCGGGACGACGCGCAGCTCGGAGCATGCGAGCATCATCACCGGCACGACGCCGCCCGCGCGCTCGGCGAGATACTCGGTGTGACCCGGGTGGCGGAACCCGGCGGCGTAGAGGCATTTCTTGTTGATCGGGTTGGTGACGATGGCGGCGGCACGGCCGGATCGGGCGAGCTCGATCGCGCGGTCGATCGCCGCGATCACCGCCGGAGCGTTGGCGGGATCGGCCTGCCCCGGCACGACCGGGCGGGCGAGCGCGATGGGCAGCACCGGGAGCGCTTGCGCAAAGATGCTTGCCGTCTCCTCGGGGGCGGCAATCGCCCGGATCGGCACCTTCCAGCCGAGACGCTGCGCCAGCGCGCCGAGACGCGCTGCGTCGTCGATGAGGAAAAACGGCGGGATGCCGTCGCCGCGACGAAGCCATGCCTGCATCGCGATCTCGCCGCCGATGCCGGCCGGCTCCCCCATCGTCAGCGCGAGCGGGTTCATATGCGAATGTCGATGAACGCTTGGCGCCGCAAATCGCGCAGATAGCGTTGCGCCAGGGTCTCGTATTTTGCCATCGTCAAACTGTCCGCCACCTGATCGCGGCCCGGCAGTGCGTTGGGCGCGGCTTCGCGATCGCACACCATGAGAACGCCGATCCCGCCGCGCAGCGGCACCGGCGGCGAGGCTTCGGCCACTTTGAGCGCATGGACGGTCGGCCTGAGGTCGGCCGGCAGATCGGCGAGCTTGACCCAGCCGAGATCGCCCGATGTCTGCGGCGCCTGCTGGCGCCCGATCTGCAACAGCTCGCCGCAGCTTTTCGCCTGTTTGCTGACGGCGTTCGCCGCGCCCGTGACGCGCTGCCGGTCCGCCTCGGGCGCGCCCGCCGCGAGCGGGAACATGATCTGCGTCAGCGACACTCTTTCCGCATCGACCCCGCCACCTGCTGCCTCCTTGTCGATGATTGCGACCAGGTAATAGCCGCCGGCGGCGCGGATCGGGTCAGAGATCTCGCGCGGCTTCAGGCGCTCCACCACGGCAGCGAGCTCGCTGTTGAGCTGCGAGGGCGTGACCCAGCCGATGTCGCCGCCGACCGCGGCGGTGGCGGATTGCGAGAATTGCTGCGCGAGCTGCGCGAAATTGCTGCCGCTCGCCAATTGCTCGTGGAGGCGGTCGGCGAAGCGATGGACCTCCTCCTCCTGCTGGGGATTGTCGATCGCGAGGAAGATCTCGGCGACCCGGCTCTTCGGTTCGCCTGCGCTCTCGTGCATGCGCGCCAGGGCGGCGTCGACCTCCTCGTCGGACACCGCCGCGAGCTGCGAGAGGCTTTGCCGCACGACCTTGCCCCAGGAGATCGAGGCGGTGACCTGTTCGACGAGCGATCGACGATCGAGGCCGCGCGCCTTGATGAACTGGTCGAGCCCGCCCTTCGGCATCTTGTTCTGCGCCTCGAGCCGCGCCAACCCGTCTTCGACCTCGCTGTCGGGAGCCTTGATGCCGAGGCGTTTGGCCTCCTGCAGCTGCAGCTTTTCGTCGATGAGACCGCGCAGGATCTGCCGGCCGAGGCGGCGGCGGTTTTCCGGCGTATCTTCGATGTTCGAGGCGCCCATGACGAGCCGCACTCGCGCCACGAGATCGTTGACGGAGATGATGTCGTCATTGACGACCGCGGCGATCCGCACCTCCTGCGCGAGGGCGAAGGCGGGGGCGCCGAGGATGAGGAGAATGGCGAGAACGAACCGGATCATCGCGGCGATGATACACCGGGCGGCCGGCGCTTGTCGCGAGCCGGCTCGCCGCATTGAATTGATCGTCATCGATAGGACGTAATTGGACGTAATACTTAATTCTCCTCGTATCGCACATCGCCTCAGCGGATGCCGGTGGTCGAGAACGTGGGCACGTTGATCTCGCCAAGGCCCTTGAAGACGATCGTGAAGACGAGCGAGGCGCCCGGTTTCACATCGCGATTGGCAACACCCGATTGCGAGAGCGCGGTGACGACCGAGAGGCACTCGTCCTGATATGTGGCGACGATGCCGGACGAGACCGATCCAGGATTGGCGACGAGGTTGCGCGTCGTCGCCAAGGCGACCGTCCAATAGCGTGACAGGCTCGTCGTCAGCCCGACCGAGAGCTGCTGGCGATTGTTGGTGTCGTTGCTGAGGAAATCGGGCGGCAGCTTGATGTAACTGATCGACGCCCGCAGGCTTTCGGGGCCGCCACCGAAGGTCACTTCTTGGCGCAACGGGCGGAAATCGTTCTTGTCGAGGCGGAAGCGGTAGGTCGTGTCGAAATAGCCGCTCGGCGACACGCCGATATGGCCAACGATGTCCGACAGCTTGCCCTCGACGCCGGAGCGCAGCGGAAAGCCGCTCTCGTGTTGAAAGCGGTGGCTTTGGCCGATGAGGAAATTGGACGAGCCGCCGCGATCGCCGTAGATCGTGCCGTGCAGCCCGTAATCGACGCGCTCGCCGCCATCGACGCGGTCGAGGCCGGGAAAGCGGTTGCCGACGAAGAGGTCGGTGTCGTCGAAATCGAACGCGGTGCTGTCCTCGTTCGGTATGGTCGGCGGATTGCCGCCGCGTGGTCCGGCAAAAATCGCAGCGATCGGCTCGATCGTCTGTGCGTAGTTCTCGCCGCGGCGAATGAGCGGATAGCGCCACTCGAGCCCAGCCTGCGGAAAAACCCGTCCGGCGAACGGATCCTGCGCCCGCTGCCCCGGGGCGAGCTGCAGATCGGTCGAGTAGTAGGCATCGCCGCGGGTCGTCAGCGAGACGGTCCAAAGGTCGCCGATCGGTCCGACGAAGGGCCGTGTCCAACCGGTGCCGAGCGACAATCGGTGACTGCCGGTGCCGCGCGAGCGGTTGAGGTCGAGGAAATTGGCGTCGAGATTGACCCGTCCGCCCAGCACCCCAGGCGGCGAGATCCAGTTGTAGTCGATGACCGGCAGGACGATCGGCTGGCCGCTGTCGCCGACGCCCTGGCGCAACGGCTGGAAGGAATAGGCGTCGATGCCGAGGAAGCTGCGCTGGCGGAACGCCTCGGCATAGACGCGGCTCGTCAGGAAGTTGCTGCTGTTGTCGAAATGGAAGCGCTGAAGATATGTCTGATCGGTCGACCGCTCGACATCGAAGCCGGTGCGCCAGGTCTGATCGATGGCCCATTGGCCCGATCCGCTGACATGGCCGCGGAGGGTCGGCTCATCGTTTTCCGGACGACGACCGTTGTTGATGCTGGCATTGAGGCGCAACGCACCGTCGGAAAAGCGTTGCCGGTAGTCGCCGGCGGCGACTTGGCCGGCGCTCTCGGTGATGATCGGGATGAAGGTCGCGTCGCGATCGGGCGCGATCGCCCAGTAGAACGGCGCCGACACATGCGCTCCGAGATTGCCGCCGAAGCCGATCGTCGGCGGCAGGAGGCCGCTGCGGCGCTTCACCGACGGATCGGGATGCGCGAGGTAGGGCGTGTAGAGCACCGGGACGCCGCCGACCTCGAGGATCGCATCGCGGTATTCGATGGTCTGCGAGTCCTTGTCGTGGATGATGCGCTCGGCGCGGATCTGCCAGGTCGGCGGGCTGGTCGGATCCTCCTTGCACAGATCGCAGGGCGAGTAGACGCCGCGCCGCAGCTCGGTGCGCTCGCCGGCAATCCGCCGTCCGGTGTTGGCGGCGATCCGGGTGCGGTCGGTCAGCAGCAGACGGATATTGAGCAGGAAGCCGTCCTCGAAGCGATTGCTGAGATCGACGAAATCGGCGAAGAGGATTTCTCCGGTTGGCTCGAGCAAGCTGACATGACCCGACGCGGTCATGGTGTCGGTGTTGCGGTTGTACGTCACCGTGTCGGCCAGCAGGGTCCGCTTGTCCTGGCTGATCTGCACGTGGCCTATGGCGACGACGAGGCCGAGCTCATCGTCGTTCTGCACCTCGTCGGCCGAGAACAGAATCGGCGCCGATGAGCGCGAGACGAGGCGCCCGCGCGGTCCGTTCCCGCCCTCGGCCGCGCCGTCCGGCGGCGTCGCATCCTGGGCGCGGGCCGTGCCGGCCGCCAGCAGCAGCGCAAGCAAGCCGGCGGCGATGAGCCCCCCTCGCATTTCGACTAGCCGTCCTCGAGATGGAGCAGGAGCGTCAGCCCAAGCAGCATGGCGATTCCGGCCGGCGTCCATGCGGCGAGCGCGACCGGAACGGTCGCCGACAGGCCGAGGACGAAGACGAAGTTCGACAGGAAGAAGAGCAGGAAGGCGGTGGCGACGCCGCCGACGATCATCAGGGTCGCGCCGCCGCGGCGGTGCATTCTGAGGCTGAAGGTGGCGGCGATCAGCACCATGGCGCAGAGCAGGAAGGGGCGGGCGAGCAGGGCGTAGAAATAGAGGCGATGACGCTGCGCCGCGAAGCCCGAAACCTCGAGCAGATGAATGAATGCCGGCAACTCCCAGAACGACATCGTCTCGGGCGAAGCGAAGCTGTCCTGGATCTTGCGCGGCGTCAGATATGTGGGCAGCTCCATCCGCGTGAACGGCTCCTGCTCGCCATTCTGCTGCCAGCGCGTTCCGTCGATCACCTCCCAGCGATTGGGCAGGAGCCGGACCTCTTTCGCATCGACCCGGCTGGTGAATTGATCGACATGCGCACCCGCTTGCTCGGTGCTTTGGAAGAAGAGGATCGTGACGTCCTTGAGCTCGATGTCGCCGCTCGCCGAGCGCTCAGCGTGCAGCATCCGCTCGTTACCCTCTTCATCCGTCTCGCGCAGCCATAGGCCGGAGCGCGACAGGGCGAATTGGCCGCTCGAACCGCGCAGCACGCGCGCTTCCATGGTCTCGTACAGCGCCTGGGTCGCCGAAGCGATCGGGTTGAAGACGGTGACGGCGAAAACGCCGATGACCAGCGCGAGCATGATCGCCGGCGTCAGGAACTGCCAGACCGAGACGCCGGCGGCGCGCGCCACCACCAGCTCGTTGGTGCGGGTGAGGCGCCAAAACGCCAGCATCGTCCCGAACAGCACGCCGAAGGGCAGAACCTCCTGCGACATGTGCGGCAGCTTTAGCGCCGCCATCTCCAGCAACAGGCCGAGCGTCGCCTCGGGGCGGGCGGAGCTGCGTCGGATCAGATCGAGATAGTCGAGCAGGAACGTGATCGTCAGCATGACCGCGAAGACCGCGCCGCACCAGACAAGGAACTGGCGGGCGAGGTATGCGGACAAGGTCTTGGCGATGGGGACGGCGTACATTTCCGATGCCTACTCGGCCGGTGCCGGCAGCGTTCCGCGGCGGCCGATGGCGCGGCGCGGATCGTGAAACAGCATGAAGCCGGCGATGATCATCGGCAGCATTGCGTTGAGGTAGATGAGCGGGATGATGGTCGGCGAGCGCGTCGCGAGATTGCGCAGCCCCAAATCGGCGGCCTCGAACAGGAAGGCGAGCAGGACGGCGAGGAGGATGCGGCGGATTTGGCCGCGCCGGTTGAACTCGCCGCAGAGCAGCGCGGCGAGCGCGATGAAGGTGAGGGAGAAGACCGTAAGCGGCGTTACGAGGCGTTGGTTCGCCTCGACCAGGAGGCTGCGCTGCAATTGCGGATCGCCGGCCGCGTCGGTTGGGAACAGGAGCTCGGAGAAATAGCGCTCCTGCGGCTCGCGCGCCCGTCCCTCCGGACCGTCGTGCAGCTCGGCGATGTCGAGCGTGTATTTGTCGAAAGAGAGCACCGAGAGCTTGCCGGTGGCGCGATCCAATTGCTGACGATTGCCGTTGATGAGCAGGATGCGCGATCCGTCGGCGCCGGCAACGAAGGCGCCGCGGTCGGCGACGATCGTCACCGGCTTCACGCGGTCGCGCTCGTCCTGGACGAGGAAGCCGGTGAGCTCGCCATTCGTCTCGCGCGTGCGCACGAAGACGGTGAGGTTTTCCGAGATCGCCGTAAATGTCCCCTCCTGAATGATCGCCGCGGCGAATTTGTTGCGGATCTGGAATTGCAGGTCCTTGAAGGCGCGGTTCGCGGTCGGCAGGAAATAGGCCGAAAGCGAGAAGAGAAGCACCATGCCGACGGCGCCGAGCGCCAGCGCCGGCTTGGCGAGGCCGAATTGGCTGACGCCGGCGGCGCGCATGACGACGATCTCGCTTTCGGTGATCAGCCTGTTGTAGGTGAAGAGCACGGCGATGAAGATGCCGATCGGCATCACGATCTCGACGAAGCGCGGCAAGGTCAGGACGCCGAGATAGAAGAAGAGCCCGGCCGAGAGGCCGCGATTGACGATGAGATCGACGAGGCGCAGCGACTGCGTCAGCCAGATCGCGGCGGTCAGCGCCGCCGTGACGAAGATCGCCGTGCCGAGGCTCTGGCGCAGCATATACAGGGTGAGCCGATCCATTGTCCGCAATCTATATGGCGGCGCCCGCCCAAGCCTAGTTGCAAATTTTCGACGCTTGCCCCGGCCCGCGGCCCGAGCTTCCGATTGACTTGCGCGCGCGTAACGTCTATCGGCGATAGTTCGGCGTTGCGCGCCGGCTTCCCCGCCCACGATCATCTCTTGAGAGGACCGCATGAAGATCATCTTTGGCGAACATGCCCTGCCGAAATCGGGCGCCGTCGTCGTCGGCGTCCTCGATGATGGCAAGCTGACGCCGAGCGCCGCCGATCTCGACAAGCGGACCCAAGGAGCGCTCCGCCGCGCCATTGCCGCGAGCCGCTTTACCGGCAAGAAGGATCAGCTGCTGGCGGTGCTGGCGCCGGCCAATCTGCCGTTGTCGCGCATCGTCCTCGCCGGCCTCGGCAAGGCAAACGCGATCGACGCCGCGCAGTTGCAGGCGCTCGGCGGCAATCTCATCGCCCACCTCGACGGTGCCGGCGAGAAGGAAGCCGCGGTTCTGCTCGACGAGCTCGACAACAAGCTCGCCACCGCGGAAGCGGCTGCCAACATCGCCTTCGGTGCCCATCTGCGCTCCTACCGCTTCGACCGCTATCGCACCAAGGAAAAGCCGGATAAGAAGCCGACGATGACGAAGCTGTCCTTGCTCGCCGCCAACGCCGCGGCGGCAAAGCGGTCGTTCCAGAAACTGGAGAAGGTGGCCGACGGCGTCTTCTTCACCCGCGACCTCGTCTCGGAGCCCGCCAACGTCATCTATCCCGAGACCCTGGCGGCGCAGGCCAAGAAGATTCAGGCGCTCGGCGTCACGGTCGAGGTGCTCGACGAAAAACGCATGAAAAAACTCGGCATGGGTGCGCTGCTCGGCGTCGGGCAGGGCAGCGTGCGTCCGCCGCGCCTCGTCGTCATGCAGTGGAAGGGCGATCCCCATGCGAAGAACGCGGCGCCGGTCGCCTTCATCGGCAAGGGCGTCACCTTCGACACGGGCGGCATCTCGATCAAGCCGGCCGACGGCATGTGGGACATGAAATGGGACATGGCCGGCGCCGGTGTCGTCATCGGGTTGATGAAGGCCTTGGCCGGGCGCAAGGCGAAGGTCAACGCCATCGGTCTCGTCGGCCTCGTCGAGAACATGCCCTCGGGCTCGGCGCAGCGGCCGGGCGACATCGTCACCTCGATGTCGGGCCAGACCATCGAGGTCCTCAACACCGACGCCGAAGGCCGCCTCGTCCTCGCCGACGTGCTCTGGTACTGCCAGGACCGCTTCAAGCCGCGCCTCATGGTCGACCTCGCGACCTTGACCGGCGCGATCATCGTCGCGCTCGGCCACGAGAATGCCGGGCTCTTCTCCAACAATGACGAGCTCGCCGATCGCCTCATCGCCGCCGGCAAGGCGGTGGGCGAGCATCTCTGGCGCATGCCGCTCGGCGAGGGTTACGACCGCGAGATCGACAGCGATGCCGCCGATGTCAAGAACATCAGCGGCGGCCGGGCCGGCGGCAGCATCACCGCCGCGCAATTCCTGCAGCGCTTCGTCGAGAAGACGCCGTGGGCGCATCTCGACATCGCCGGCACGACCTGGTCGAAAAAGGACACGGCGACCGTGCCGAAGGGCGCGACCGCGTTCGGCGTCCGCCTCCTCGACCGCTTCGTCGCCGATCATTACGAAAGCTGACGCGCGCCGGGCGCGATGACCGAGATCGGCTTCTACCATCTGACGGCGACCCCGCTCGAGCGCGCCCTGCCCAAGCTTTTGGAGCGCGGCCTTGCTGCCGGCTTCCGCATCCTCGTCATGGCCGGCTCGCGCGAGCGCGTCGAGCATCTCGATGCGCTGCTGTGGACCTATGACGATGCGAGCTTCCTGCCGCATGGCAGCCGCCGCGACGGCGCGGCCGAGCGTCAGCCGATCTTGCTGACCGAAGCGGACGAGAACCCGAACGGCGCCGACATGCTGGTCCTGACCGACGGCACGAGCTCGGCCGCGCTCGCCCGCTACCGCCGCTGCCTCGATCTCTTCGACGGGCGCGATGACGCCGCCCTCGCCGCCGCACGCGAACGCTGGCGCCTCGCCAAGGCGGCAGGGCACGATCTGACATACTGGCAGCAGACGGCAAACGGATGGCAAAAGCCCTCGCCCCAACGGGGAGAGGGAGGGGACCCACGAAGTGGGGAGGGTGAGGGGGAGCCTCCGCCCGCTCAGCCGATCAGCGGAGGCTCCCCCTCTCCTTGATCCTCTCCCCGAGGGGAGAGGAAATGCGTTGAAGCGCTGGCGAAGCGCCGGCCACGACCCTACACTCTTTTGCAAACAACCCCGGGGGCAAGCGATGATCGTCGAGCAGATTTGGACCGCCAACGCCTATCGCAATTTCAACTAC
>JBGPOZ010000068.1:0-19381 GCA_041488295.1 Allostellaceae bacterium | reverse complement strand
GCGTCGCTGTTCGAGGGTTCGTCGGGGCCTCAGACTACAAGGCTCGCCCGAGCGCAAGCAAGCGACGCCGGATGGCGACGCTCCGTTCTCCGATGACGCCGGCTGGACCCTCTCGGCCATCTGCCGCAAGATCGCCGCGATGAGGTCGCGAGGAGCCGGATCCGATGGATGACGACACGACAAGCAAAAACGCCGCCAATGCGCTTTCGATGGTGCTGGCGCAGCGCTTCGGCGAAGCGGTCGACGTATCGCCGGCCGCCGGGCTGGACCAGCTCCGCCGCATGGCCGAACGCCGAGTGCATCGCGACTATGACCTGAGGAAGCCGGTCGATTCGGCGCTCATCCGGCTTCTCTGCGCCGTTGCCCTGTCGGCGCCGACGAAGAGCGATCTCCAGCAGCGCGACATCATCGTGCTCGAGGATCCCGATCAACGCCGCCGCGTGACAACGCTCATCAGCGACCCGTGGGTCGAGACGGCGCCCGCCTTCCTCGTCTTCTGCGGCAACAACCGTCGCCAGCGGCAGATCCACGGATGGCGCGGCCGGCCCTTCGCGAACGATCATCTCGATGCGTTCTTCAACGCCGCGGTCGATGCCGGCATCGTCCTCGCGAGTTTCGTCGCGGCCGCCGAAGCCGTCGGGCTCGGCTGCTGCCCGATCAGCGTCATCCGCAACCATTGCGCGGCGGTGAGCGAGATCCTGGCGTTGCCCACGCATGTCTTCCCGGTTGCCGGCATGACCATGGGCTGGCCAACCGGCACCGGCATCTTGAGCATGCGCCTGCCGCTGGCGATGACGGTGCACCGCGATCGCTTCGACGAGACGGACCTTCGAGAACGGGTCGATGCGTATGATCGCCGCCGCGCCGCCGCGCAACCCTATCGCCGCCAGCGCCAGATCGACAGGTTCGGTGTCTCCGATGAATACGGCTGGTCCGAGGACAAGGCGCGTCAATATGCTGAGTCCCAGCGCGCCGATTTCGGCGCTTTCATCCGCGCCAAGGGATTCAACCTCGATTGACCGGGCTCGATTGATCCTGCGCGTGAGACGACGGCGCGGAGACGGCGTTAGTGGTGCAAGGATGAGCGGCACCGAACCAAGCGGCAACAGAGCCACGCCGGTCCCTCGTTCCTGTCGTCTTTCGGGAGGAGAGTCATGCCGACCTATATCGCGCTCGTCACCTACACCGATCATGGCATGCGTCACATCAGGGAGTCGCCAAAGCGGCTCGATCAGGCCAAGGCTCTTTTGAAGAGCATGGGCGGCGAGTTCAAGGCGTTCTACATGACGATGGGCAATTACGACCTCATCGCCATCTACGAGGCCCCCGACGACGCCATCTCGGCGCGCTTCATCCTGATGCTCGGCATTGCCGGCAACGTCCGCTCGACGACATTGAAGGCGTTCCCCGAGCAGGCCTATCGCGAGATCGTCGCCTCGCTCGGCTGAGCGATCCGCCGTCTCGCTTCCCGCGACATCCGATCGTTTAGGAACCCCTCCCCCGTTCGCGGGGGAGGAGGTAAATGAACTGATCGTCTGGCATGCGGAACCGAGCGGATCGGCAGCGCGCTTCGTCACGCCTTATCCAACCATTGCGGCACCGGCAGGTTCTTCGTGCGCAGGAATTCGGGATTAAACATCTTCGACTGATAGCGCGTGCCGAAATCGGCGAGGATGGTGACGATGGTGTGGCCGGGGCCGAGCTGGCGCGCTACCTTCATCGCACCGCACACATTGATGCCGGTCGAGCCGCCGAGGACGAGGCCCTCCTTCAGAAGGAGGTCGAAGACGACCGGCAGCATCTCCTCGTCGGTCACCTGAAACTGACCGTCGAGCGGCACGCCTTCGAGATTCTTGGTGATGCGCCCCTGGCCGATCCCCTCGGTGATCGAGCTACCCTCGGCCTTCAGCTCACCCTTGGCGTAGAAATTGTAGATCGCCGAACCCATCGGATCGGCGAGGAAGATCTTGACCCCGGCCTTGCGCTCTTTCAGCGCCATCGCGACGCCGCACAGCGTGCCGCCGGTGCCGACCGAGCAGGTGAAGGCGTCGATTTTGCCCTGGGTTTGCTCCCAGATCTCGGGGCCCGTCGTCTCGTAATGGGCGCGGCGATTGGCGGTGTTGTCGAACTGATTGGCCCAGATCGCGCCGTTCGGCTCCTTGGCGTCGATCTCGGCCGCGAGGCGTTCGGAATAGCGCACGTAGTTCATCGGGTTGGCATAAGGCACCGCGGCGACGAGGCGGAGATCGGCGCCGCACAGGCGCAGCATGTCCTTCTTCTCCTGGCTCTGCGTCTCGGGCATGACGATGACGGTGCGATAGCCGCGCGCATTGGCAACGAGGGCAAGGCCGATCCCGGTGTTTCCTGCCGTCCCCTCGACGATGACGCCGCCAGGGCGGATCGAGCCGCGCTCCTCGGCGTCCTTGACGATGTAGTGGGCGGCGCGGTCCTTGACCGAGCCGCCGGGATTGAGGAATTCTGCCTTGCCGAGAATCGTGCAGCCGGTCGCCTCCGAGGGACCGCGCAAGCGGATCAAGGGCGTGTTGCCGATCGTGCCGATGAAACCGTCGCGAATCGTCATGGCCATGCCGCTCCTCGCCGATGATGCATGTTGCTTGAATGGCGCAGACTAGCTGGAGAGGGCGGAGGCGGGCAAGCTGGTCGCCTGCGAGACGATTGGCGCGCTGCCGGGCGCTGCGCTATGCTTTGCCGCAACAAGCGACAATGACGACAAAACGCGGGAGGAAAGAATGCGACGCAAGGATTGGCTTCTTGGCGGATTTGTCACGGCGCTCCTCGTCGCCCCGGCCCTCGCCGAGACGCCGAAGGACACCGTCGTCATGGCGAAGCAGATCGACGACATCATCTCGCTCGACCCGGGCGAGGTCTTCGAGTTCTCCGGCGGCGAGGTGATAGGCAACGTCTACGACAAGCTTCTCTACTACGACGTGAAGAAGGTCAGCGACTTGCACGGCCGCATCGCCGAGAGCTGGGGCGTCGCCGCCGACGGGGTCACCTACACCTTCAAGATCCGCAAGGGGCAGAAATTCGCCTCCGGCAACGAGATCACCGCCGAGGACGCCGCCTGGTCGCTGCAGCGCGCGGTCATCCTCAACAAGACGCCGGGCTTCATTCTGACGCAGTTCGGCTTCACCAAGGACAATGCCAAGGAGCGGATCAAGGCGACCGCGCCCGACACGCTCGTCCTCGTCACCGAGAAAAAGGTGGCGCCGACCTTTCTCTATTACTGCCTCACCGCCAACGTCGCGGCGGTCATCGACAGCAAGGTCGCGTTGCAGCATGTGAAGGGTGACGATTTCGGCAATGACTGGCTGAAGAGCCATTCCGCCGGGTCGGGTGCCTTCACCGTGCGCGAGTGGCGCGCCAGTGAAAACTACACGCTCGAAGTCAATCCGAATTATGGCGGCACGAAGCCGGCGGTGAAGCGCGTCGTCGTCCGCCACGTCGCCGAACCGTCGACCCAGCGCCTCTTGCTGGAAAAGGGCGACGTCGACTATGCGCGCAACCTGACGCGCGACGATCTCAATGCGATCAAGAGCAATCCCGACATCGCCACCCAAGCGGCGCCAAAAGGCAATATCGGCTATATCGGCCTCAATCAGAAGAACCCGAACCTTGCCAAACCCGAGGTGCGCGAGGCGCTGAAATATCTCGTCGATTACGACGGTATCGAGCAGAACATCCTCTCCGGCACCTACATCGTGCATCAGAGCTTCCTGCCCGACGGTTTCCTCGGCGCGATCAGCGACAAGCCCTATAAATTCGATCTCGCCAAGGCAAAGGATTTGCTGGCGAAGGCCGGCGTGCCCGATGGCTTCAGCATCTCGATGGATACGCCCGGCTCATCGCCCTATACCGATGTGGCGCAAGCGGTCCAGGCGAGCTTCGCCCAAGCCGGCGTCAAGCTCGAGATCATTCCCGGTGAACAGAAGCAGGTCATCACCAAATATCGCGCCCGCAACCACGACAGCGTCCTCCTTTATTGGGGACCCGACTACCAGGACCCGCACACCAACGCCCAAACCTTCGCCGCCAACGAGGACAATTCCGACAAGACGGCGACCAAGACCCTGGCGTGGCGCAATTCCTGGGACATCCCCGAGATGACCAAGGAGACGCTCGCCGCGGTGAACGAGGGCGATGCCGAGAAGCGCGCCGCGATCTATGAGAAACTGCAGCGCGAGCATCAGAAGGTCTCGCCCTTCATCATCATGTTCGAGCAGATCGAGGTGGCTGCGCACCGCAAGAACGTCGACGGTTTCGTCATGGGTCCCAGCAACGACACCAACCTCTACACCAGCATCGTCAAGCAGTGATCCGCAGGGGTCGATGACGGACGCGGATTGAGCGGGCGATGACGAGCGGGGCGGCGGGGGCGGCGGGCCGGATCTTCCGCGGTCTGCGCCCATTGCCGCTCGCGAAACGCGCCGCCAGCGTCGTCGTCATCGTCGCGATCACCTTCTTCGGCTTGCTTCTCGTCACCTTCCTCATCGGCCGCGTCGTGCCGATCGATCCGGTGCTCGCCGCCGTCGGTGATCGGGCGAGCGCCGAGACCTACGCGCGGACGCGGGTCGAGCTCGGCCTCGATTTGCCGCTCTATCAGCAATTCGCCGTCTACGTCGCCAAGGTCGTGCAGGGCGATTTCGGGCGCTCGGTCCTGACCTCCAACCCGGTGCTGACCGACATCGCGCGTTTCTTTCCGGCGACGCTCGAGCTTGCGAGCCTTGCTACCATCCTCGGCGTCGGCATCGGCGTGCCGCTCGGCGTCTTCGCGGCGGCGCGTCAGGGCGGCTGGCAGGATCAGGCGATCCGCATCCTCGGCCTCCTCGGCTATTCGATCCCGGTCTTCTGGCTCGGCCTCGTTGGCCTTCTTGTCTTTTACGCCCGGCTCGGCTGGGTCGCGGGCCCTGGCCGTCTCGATGTCGGCTACGACGACATCGTCGAGCCGATGACCGGCCTCATCCTCGTCGACAGCGTCCTCTCCGGCGAATGGGCCGTTCTCGTTAACGGGCTGCGCCATCTCATCCTGCCGGCGGCCATCCTCGGCTATTTCTCGCTGGCCTATGTGAGCCGCATGACGCGCAGCTTCATGATCGAGCAGATGCGCCAGGAATATGTCGTGACGGCACGGGTCAAGGGCCTCACCGAGCGTCAGGTGATCTGGCGCCACGCCTTCGGCAACGTGCTGCTGCCGCTCGTCACCGTCGCCGCCCTGTCCTACGCGAACCTCCTCGAAGGCTCGGTCCTGACCGAGACGGTGTTTGCGTGGCCCGGCATCGGCTCCTACATCACCAATTCGCTGCTTAATGCCGACATGAACGCCGTGCTCGGCGGGACGATCGTCGTCGGTGCCGTCTTCATCGGCCTCAACATGGCCTCAGACCTTCTCTATCGCGTGCTCGATCCGAGGGCGCGATGAGCGAAGGATTGACGAAATCGGTGGAGTGGCGCGCATGGCTTCTCACCGAGACGCCGTGGTCGCGCCCGCAAGCGGCACTTGGGCAAGCCTATCGGGCGGCGCTGTCCTTTCGCCGCAATCGCCTGGCGATGGTCGGGCTCGGTCTCGTTCTTCTCCTCCTCTTCCTCGCCCTCTTCGCGCCGTTGCTCGCGAAGCAGGCGCCGGAGGCGCAACAATTGGCGGCGCGGCTTCGCCCGCCCGGCGCCGCGGGCTGGTTCGGCACCGACGAGCTTGGCCGCGATATCTATTCGCGCGTTCTCTACGGCTCGCGGATCACGCTTGGGATCGTCTCGCTCGTCATCCTGATGGTCGGGCCGGTCGGTCTTATCGTCGGTTGTGCCGCCGGCTATGTCGGCGGCTGGGTCGACACGGTGATGATGCGGATCACCGACATCTTTCTGGCATTTCCACGCCTCATCCTGGCGCTTGCCTTCGTCGCCGCGATCGGTCCCGGCATCAAAAATGCGGTGATCGCGATCGCGCTCACCGCCTGGCCGCCCTACGCCCGCGTCGCGCGCGCCGAGACGATCGCCTTGCGCAACACCGATTTCGTCAGCGCGGCGCGGCTACAAGGGGCGGGGCCGCTCCGCATCATCCTCCATCAGATCGCGCCGCTCTGCCTTTCCTCGGTGATCGTGCGTCTCACCCTCGACATGTCGGGGATCATCCTGACCGCCGCCGGCCTCGGCTTTCTCGGCCTCGGCGCGCAGCCGCCCTCGCCGGAATGGGGCGCGATGATCTCGTCGGGCCGCCGCTTCATCTTCGATCAGTGGTGGGTGGCGTTCTTCCCGGGACTCGCCATCTGCCTTGCCGGGCTCGGCTTCAACCTGCTCGGCGACGGGCTGCGCGACGTGCTCGACCCGAAGCAGCGATGACCGAGGGGACTCCGCCGCTGCTCGACGTGGCGGAGCTTCGCATCCGCTTCCACGGCATCAACGGCACCGTCGAGGCCGTGCGCGGCATCGATTTCTCTGTGGGTCGCGAGAAGCTGGGAATCGTCGGCGAATCGGGCTCGGGCAAGACCTGCACCGGGCGAGCCATCCTCCGTCTTTTGCCTGACTACGCCGAAATCGCCGCTCGCCGCATGCGCTTTGACGGGATCGACCTCACCACCGCGTCCGAGGCGGTGATGCGAGGCATTCGCGGCCGCCGCATCAGCATGATCATGCAGGACCCTAAATTCTCGCTCAATCCCGTGATGAGCGTCGGCGAGCAGATCGCCGAAGCCTATCGGGCGCATGCCGAGGCGAGCCGGAGGGAGGCGGACCGCCGCGCGCTCGAGATGCTTGAAGCGGTGCGCATCCGCGATCCCGAACGTGTTGCCGCCGCCTATCCGCACGCGCTTTCGGGCGGGATGGGGCAGCGCGTCATGATCGCGATGATGCTGATCACCGGCCCCGATCTGCTGATTGCCGACGAGCCGTGCTCGGCACTCGACGTGACCGTGCAGATGCAGGTCCTGGCGATCATCGACGACCTCGTGCGGCAGCGCGGCATGGGTCTCATCTTCATCAGCCACGACCTCAACCTCGTCGCGTCATTCTGCGATCGCGTCGCGGTCATGTATGGCGGACAGATCGTCGAGACTTGCGCTGCGTCCGATTTGCACAAGGCGCAGCACCCCTATACGCGCGGCTTGCTCGCCGCCTTGCCGAGCCTCGATCGGCCGGTCGAGAATTTGACGGTGCTCGAGCGCGATCCGGCGTGGCTGACGCCGCTTGGGCGCAAATCGCGATGAACGACGGTGGCGATTTGATCTCGGCGCCGGCGATCGAGGCGCGCGGTCTTTCGGTCTCGTTCGGCACCGGCGAGACCAGCGTTCACGCGGTGAAGAACGTCTCGCTCACCGTGGCGGAGGGAGAGACCTTCGGGATCGTCGGCGAATCGGGGTCGGGGAAATCGACCATCCTGCGCGTTCTCTCGGGTCTGCACCGCGAGTGGTCCGGCGCGATCAAGGTCCACGGGCAATTTGTTGGGGCGCGTCGGCCAAAGGATTTCTATAAATCAGTGCAGATGGTCTTCCAGGACCCGTACGGCTCGCTCCATCCGCGCCAGACCGTCGACCAGATTCTCGTCGAGGGCATGGTCGTCCAGGGCATGGACGACCGCCACCGGCGGATCGAGCGGGCGCTCATCGATGTCGGATTGCCGCCGACATTCCGCTTTCGCTATCCCCATCAGCTCTCGGGCGGGCAACGTCAGCGCGTCGCCATCGCCCGAGCGCTCGTTCTCGAGCCGCGGATTCTGCTGCTCGACGAGCCGACCTCCTCGCTCGACGTGTCCGTCCAGGCCGAGATCCTGAATCTGCTGCGCCATCTGCGTCGGC
This sequence comes from Allostellaceae bacterium, assembly GCA_041488295.1. Lineage (GTDB taxonomy): Bacteria > Pseudomonadota > Alphaproteobacteria > ATCC43930 > CGMCC-115725 > URHD0088. The sequence goes on along the minus strand of JBGPOZ010000068.1, from coordinate 11,576 downwards.
AGCGCCGCCTGAGCTGCCTTCTCGTCAGCCACAATCTCGCGGTCGTCGGACACATGTGCGACCGCCTCGCGGTGATGAATGCGGGGCGGATCGTCGAGGAGCTGAGCGTCGAGGAGTTGCGCGCCGGTGCCGCGCGCCATCCCTATACGCGACAGCTCATGCTGGCGAGCAAGGGTTATGATCGCGCGGTGGCGAGCGGGCTCGTCAGCTACGATTGATCGGCCGAGATGCGCAGCGCAGGCAAAAAAAATGGGCCGTGCGAACACGGCCCAAGTTTAGGGAGGAAACGCCCAAGACAAACAACATGCACCGCAAGGCGGTGTGGGCTCATGTTGCGACGCACAATATGGCTGCTCGGTAGCCGACATCCAAGGCTTTTTTTCAAAATTCGAGAAAATTTAAGCCATATGCCGGCTTGGGTGAGCATCAAGCGACGTGCTGCCCGCTTTCGGATCTTCCGGCAATTTGATGTCCTGCCGGACGCGCATCGCGGCGATGCAGATCGCCAGCGGCGCGGTGGCTCCCTGGGAATTCGCCGGAAGCTCGATGACGGCGTCTGCCGCCCGGTAAAGCTCGGCAAACCAGCCGGTGAATTTGCCACGGCAATCATGCCGTTGGCCCATGCGATGGATCGACCAGCCCTCGGGAATGAGCAGCATCGCCGCATCGAGCGAGCGGGTGTAGGCCGGCACCGGCTTCATCAGCGAAAACTGCCGCTGAACCGCATAGTCGAGGTATTCGCTGCCCTCGGCGGCCGCCTGGAGGGTAGAAATGAGCTTTGACATATCCATCGGCTGACGCTCGCTCCGGTTAAGCGATGTCAGCACCTTAGAGGCCCGAGCGGGGGATGTGATGGATCAAATTTGTGTCACCCCCGAACCCGTCATTAAGGCGCTCCGGACGGTCTGGCGCGGAACGCGGCGCATTCATGATCGAGGAGCCAGCGTTTGCGCGGCAGCCCGCCGCCATAGCCCGTAAGACCACCATCGGAGCCGATGATGCGGTGACAGGGCACGATGATCGCGACCGGATTGGCGCCATTGGCGAGACCGACGGCCCGGCTCGCTTTCGGCGCGCCGAGATTCGCGTCGTCAGCACGCAGGTGAAGAAATGGCCATCGAAGCGCGCATCGCGGGTGAGAAGGGCGCGCTAACAGGCGTCGCGGTCGAGATCCATGCCCTGATTATGCCGTAGCACGCGGCATCGTCTCGCCATTTTCGGGCTCGATCCGATTTACCGGGTCGCGTCAGGCCGAGCGAGGTACCGCCTTGGGAGCTGCGATGGCAACGCGCTTCGGTTCGGTGAGCGGCAGCTCGATGCGGATGAGAAGCCCGTTCGGTCGGCGGTTTTCGGCGCGGATCGTACCGCCGAGCGCTTCGACGTTGCGCCGCGCGATCCACAGGCCGATGCCGAAATTCGTCTCCGGCGAATCATCGCTTACGGCGAGGCCGGGGCGCTGCGAGAAATAGCGATCGAAGATGCGGCCGAGATCTTCCTCCGGGACGCCCGGTCCCGAATCGCCGATGAGCAAGGTTGCGAAGGCGCCCTGGGCTTCGAGGCGCACACCGATTTCGACGCCATCCGGCGAAAACGACAGCGCGTTGTCGACCACGTTCTCGACGACCGTCTCGACCATCTCCTCGTTGGCGAAGGCGAGCACGTGGGGCGCTATGTGGCCTTTGAGCACGAGGCGGCGCCGCGCGAAGGTGTCCACATGGGCGTGCAGCAAGCGATGGAGCAAGCTGGAGAGATCGACATCGGTGCGGCGCGTGTCGATGAGGTCGGCCGTCGCCTCGCCGAGCCGGCGCGCCGACGCCACCAGACCGTCGAGCTTGTCGAGCGAGCTCTCGATGAGGCCGAGCGCCCGCAAGCCGCGCTGATTGCCGATCGCGACGCCGCGCTTCAGCGGCTCGAGCGACTGCCGGATGACGGCGATCGGCGTCTTGAACGCATGCGCATTGTCCTCGGCGGCGCGTCTGATGTCGTCGGCCGAGCTGTGCAGGACCTCGACCATGCGGTCGAACTCATGCGCCACCGCGTCGAGCTCCGGGATCTCGTTGTGCGCGCCGAACGGTCCCGCGCCCGGCCCTTCGTCTCGAATGGCCCTGGCGCGTTCGGTGAAGTGGCGCAGTCCCCGGCGCACCCGCAAAAAGGTTGTGAGGGTGAGGAGAACCATCGCGAGATAGATCACCGCCGCCAGTTTGACCTCGGGTGTCGCCCAATACGGCACACCGAGCCGCGCGCCCGGCATCATCCCGGCCGGAAACGAGGTGACGAGCACCCAGCAACCCGCCGGCGTCGACAACGGCGTCACCGAGGTGACGACCTCGTCATCGCCGCTCGGCGTGCTATAGCGGAAGGCGTCCGGAAGCTGCCCTTGGCAGGTACGCGAGAGGCGATCCAGCACGCCCTGCTGCTGCAGCTTGTCGCGCTCGATGTCGAGTTGTGCCGGCGGCACGACCGGCTGCGAGGCGATGTAGAAGAACCCGCCGCCGGGCGGCGCGAAGAGGAGCTTGACGTTGGTAACCTCGTCGGCAAAGCGCGCGAGCTCGGTGCCGAGCTGCGGCAGGGCCGGATGATCGCCGCCCGCCGTCAGCATCGGAAGCAGCGCTTGGCCGAGGAGGCGGCCCTGCTCGCGCACGCTGCGCAGCAGCAAATCCTGCTTCTCTTCGTCCGCCGCCTTGAACTGGCCGTAGAGGATCAGCGGGACGACGAGGAAGATGACGGCCAAAAGCACCGTCTTGACCGCCAAAGACCGATAGGCCCCGGCGCCACGACGCTGCTGCGGCTCCGCCCGGCTAGCCGGCGGTGATCCAGCGGTAGCCGAATCCTGCATAATTGTGGATATGGTCGAACTCCGAGTCAGCGTCGCGGAACTTCTTGCGAATGCGCTTGATGAAAGTTCGCACATTGGCGCGGAAACCGTCCGCGCCATAGCCCGCGACAAAATTCTTGCCGTGCACGAGATCGTAGATCTCGCGGTAGGAGACATCCTCGCCGGTGCGCAGCGCGAGAAGGGCGACGATCTTGAATTCCGTGAGGGTGAGGTCGAGCGCGGTACCGGCCCAGCTCGCCCGGCTGATGTCGAAGCGCAGCTCGAGGCGGTCGAGGTGCAGAACGTCGCCGATGTTGCGCCGCCCGTCGGGATCGACCGGCGGACGGGTTCCCTCGGTGATGAGGCGCAAACGCTTGACGAGAATGGACAGGCGCCGCGACTTGTCGATGAAATCGACGGCGCCGCCCTCGAGCGCCGCTTCCTCGTAGATGTCGTCGCTGAGGACGGTCAGAAAGATGACGGGCGCGGTCGTGCCGGTCCGCCGCATGTTCCGCAGCACTTCGAGGCCATTCATGGCGGGCATGCGCCAATCGAGCAGCACAACGTCGACATGCGCGCCCGAGGCGAAAAAATCCAGCGCCTCCGGTCCGTTCGAGAAGCTGGTGACGGCATACCCCTCGTCGATGAGGTTGAGCCCCAACGACTCGCGGAAGAGGTCGTCGTCGTCAACGAGGACTATATGCGGCTGAGGCGCCGGCTCGCTGGCGGTGCTCATTGACGAATTGCTGAAAACAGCGCTGGGATTGCTGGTCGACAATATCATGGCTTCTGACTTCATAGTGAAGAGCCCGCATCACTCTGTGCTGAAGATCGAGGTAGAAATAGAGATCGATTTCGCAGTCCTCGTTGGCGTAACGCCAGATCGTCGCTGGCGGCGCCTCTCTTCGCCCGCTCGGCTCGCCCAGCCAATCGATCGTCGCGGTCTGGTCGAGACCAATCACATGCGCGGGATCGACCAATGCCGTCGGTTCGACGGGCGCAACGGGGGCAGTCTGCACTGCCGGAGCCGGCGGCGTCGGCTTGTGCGCGGGGCGCGGCGGCGGCGGCTCGGCAACGGGAGGGAGAGCGGGCGTATCGTCGATGACAGCCGCCGGTTCCTGCGGCAGCGGCTCCTGCGGCCCAAAGATATCGCAGGCGGCCAACAAAAATGCCGCCGTCGGAATTGCCCATCTGGCAAATCTCCGCTTTTTTACCGGCCCGCTGAGTGCCGCCATTGCGCCTATATCGCAGCCTTCGACTTTGGTCGACCCTTGCAACTTGGCCGCCAGCTGTTAACAGATCGTCAATATATCATCATCGGCTGAACAAACGTTACCCTATAAAACGGGTAGACGGCGCAGCTAGACGATCCAAACGATGCCGACAACGATGACCGTCCAGCCCAAGGTGGCTGCCGTGATCTGGACGAGTAGCCAATGTCGCATCGGGCGCTCGGTCTTGGTGCCGGCTGGAACCAGCTCGAGGTTGTGCAATCGAGGCATCGACATGCTGATCTCTCGCGATTGTTATGACGAGTGATAACGAGTGGATTGCGTCGAGGTTGTGTCATTCTTGCGCCCGAACCGCCCCGATTCTTATCATCTGCGAAAGAGACCCTTCGCCATGTCCGACCTTTCCTTGCACCTTGCATCACTCATCCTCGACAAGGCGCTGGAGCACGCCCGGGCGTTGCGCCTCGCCCCGCTCACCGCGATCGTGCTCGATGCCGGGGGACATTTGAAGGCGGCCAAACGCGAGGACGGGTGCAGCCTCCTGCGACCGGAGATCGCGATGGGGAAAGCCTGGGGCGTCCTCGGCATGGGGTTCGGCGGGCGCGAGTTGGCGCGCCGCGCATCGCGCTCGCCGCAATTCTTCGCAGCGCTCATCGAGCTGTCGGGCGGCCGGATGGTGCCGGCGGCCGGCGGCGTCCTGATCCGCTCGCCGGACGGTGCGATCCTGGGCGCAATCGGAATCAGCGGCGACGCGTCGGAACAGGACGAGGCTTGCGCTCGCCACGGCATCACCGCAGCCGGTCTTGTCGCCGATACCGGCGGCGAGGAGGGCTGAGAGCCTACGCGACGGTACGGCGCTGGTTCAGCACGCGAGATTTGGCCGGCGCCGATGCCATTCCGTCGCCCGCTCATAGGCGTGAGCGACGCGCAACACGGTCGCTTCGGCGAATGGCTTGCCGACGATCTGGAGCGACAGCGGGAGGCCGTTTGCGGAAAAGCCGCAGCGCGTCGCCAAAGCCGGCTGTCCGGTGACGTTGAAGGGCATGGTCATCGGGCGCTGGAAGGACGCGAAGCTCGGCGCGTCGTCGAGGCGCGGCGCTTCGCCCGGCGTCACCGCGGTGACGATGACGTCGAGATCGGCCATCGCCTCGTCCATCTCGCGGATGAGGGCGGAGCGCAAGCGCACCGCCTGAATGTAGTCGGCGCTCGAGAGGAAGGCGCCGAGCACCACCCGGTTGCGCATGATCTTGCCGAAATCGTTGAAGCGCTTGCGCATATTCGCTTCGTGCACCGCCCAGGCTTCGGCGAACAGAATGATCCAGCCGCAGGCGCCATAATCTTCCGGCGGCGACAGCCGGATCTCGCGAAGCTCCGCGCCGAGATCGCGCGTGATGCCGGTCGCGGCGTCAATCGCGGCGCGCACTGCAGCCGAGGCGTGATCGCCGTCCTCGAAGAATTGTCGGGCGACGCCGATGCGGATGCCGCGCAAATCCTCGCGCAATGCCGCGCGGTAATCGGGGACGGGTGTCTCGACGCTGGCTGGATCGCGCAGATCGTGCCCGGCGATCGACTGCAGCAGAATGGCGCAGTCTTCGGCCGTCCAGGCGAGCGGTCCGACGTGATCCAGCGAATATGCCAGCGGAATGACGCCATGGCGCGAGACCCGGCCGTAGGTCGGTTTGAGGCCGGTGACGCCGCAATATGCGGCGGGAAGCCGGATCGAGCCGCCGGTGTCGCTGCAGGTGCCGCCGGGAATGAGGCCGGCGGCGATCGCGACGCCGGTGCCGCTGCTTGACCCGCCGGTGAAACGCGCCGCGTTCCAGGGGTTGCGCGGCGGCGGCCAGGGCAGATCGAAGGAGGGGCCGCCGATGGCGAATTCGTGCGTCGCCAGCTTGCCGAGAAGGACGGTGCCTGCTTCCTTGAGGAGGCGCACCGCGGTCGCGTCCTGCACAGGGACGTTGCCGATGAGGATCTTCGAATGCGCCGTGGTGCGGATCCCGGCAGTATCGAAGATGTCCTTGTGGGCGATCGGGATGCCGTGGAGCGGACCGCGATAGTGGCCGCGCATGATCTCGGCCTCGGCCGCGGCGGCTTCGGCGAGCGCCGCATCGGCACGGGTCAGGAGAAAGCACTTGAGTGCCCCGTTCAGGGCCTCGATGCGCTGAAGACAGTGCTTCGTCAGCTCGACCGGCGACAGCGTCCGATCCTTGATGCGCCGGGCCGCCTCGGCAATCGTCGGGACGATCTCAGCGCTCATCGTCGATGGTCCCGCGCCGGAAGCGGTGAGCCGGCTCGCTTTCTGCTGTCAGCCGGGTCCTGATGCGCTGGTTCATCTCGCGCAGCGCGCGACAGGACGGCGCGATTTCCGCGCGCAAGGCGTCGATCTCCGGCGCCGTCAATTCGAGGCCGGCGCGTCGCAGGAGATGCGTGAATTCCGCCATGCTCGGTTCCGCCTCGCTCACCGCCGGCCTCCGACAATCACGATGATCGCGCGAGAATAGGCGATAGGCGGCAACCTCGTCGACGCGATTTTACGAGGTCGCACGTCGCGGGCGGCCTGTCGATCCGCAGCAACGAGAAACTGAAATGTATCAACCATTCCGCAATAATGAACGCATAGCGTTCGCCCGTGACGCCCGTAGGGCCAAGGGGAGAGCGGTGCCGCTGGTCATTCGCGCGCCGATCTGCAGGAAGGTTGAAAAAATGGACAGGTTCATGGACGAGCTTGCGCTCGAATTCATCGATCTTGCGAGCGACAGCCTCGACGAGGTCGCGGGGCTCCTCGACCGACTGGGCGGCGGCGGGACGGCCGGCGAGGACGCGCTGCGCGCCATCCGGCGCCGTACCCATTCGTTGAAGGGCAATGGCGGCACGTTCGGCTTTCCCAACATCTCTCTCATCGCGCATCGGGCAGAGGACTACATCGATCACGCCGGCGCGGGCGTGACGGCGGTCGAGTTGCGGCGTTTTTACGACCGTATGGAGGACGTCCTCTCCCGTCGCCTCCCGCGCGACGGCGAGGCCGAGCGCGTGATCGCCGATTTGCCGCGCGCGGTGAGCTTCGATCTCTCCGACGTCGTCCGTCAGGAGGTCGACGTGGTCCTGGTCATGGAGCATGCGACGCAGGCGCGGCTGGTGCGCCGCGAATTCGAAGCCTGCGGCTACTCCGTCGTGCTGATCACGAACACGATCGAGGCGCTCGACTACATCCACCGCGTCAAGCCGCATCTCGTCATGGCGTCGGCGGTGATGCCCGGATTGTCGGGCGTGGAGCTGATGATCGCGCTCAAGGCCCTGCCGGCGACGCGCGGTATCCCGTGCGCGCTCTTGACCAGCCTTGCCTCCGACGGCCATGATCTGGAAGCGCTCCCGTCCGAGGTGCCGCTGGTCCATAAGGGCAAAGCGTTTTCGGACGACCTCGCCCTCGCGCTCGCGCGGCTCAAGATCACATGACGACATCGTCGATCGAGGACATCGCGTGACCAAGATTGCTTTGCACGTCGACAATGACGCCTTGGTGATCAAGCTGGTCCGCGCGACGCTCGAGCGCTCCGGGTATCAGGTTGTCTCGGCTCTCAACACGGCGGAAGCGCTGCGCGCTCTGGAAATGACCCGCCCCTCCTTGATCATCCTCGACGTCAATATCGGCGAGGAGAGCGGCTACAATCTCTGCAAAATGATCCGCCAGCACTATCCCGACGTGAAAGCGGCGGTAGCGTTCCTGACCGCCAACCGAACGATCCAGGATCTGGAGATGGCAAAGCAAGTGCGCGGCGACTATTTCATCGTCAAGCCGTTCACGCCGGCAACGCTCCTCCAAGGCATCGAGAAGGCCATCACCGCGCGCCAAAAAGCCCTGGGACAGGCCTGATCGGCTCGGCTTAGCTCTGCGCCCGCATCGTGTCGGCCATGGCGTCGACTTGCCCGCCGAGATAGGCATCGCGCAAACCATCGTTGCTCCAGAGATCCTTCGACGCACCCTCGGCGACGAGTTCTCCGGTCTGGAGCACGTAGCCGCGCTGCGCCACCGACAGCGCGACGCGCGCGTTCTGCTCGACCAGCAGCACCGCCGCCCCCCGGTTGGCGATCTCCACGACGACGCTCAACACCTGCCTCACGATGAGCGGGGCGAGACCGAGCGAGGGCTCGTCGAGCAGCAGGAGCCTCGGCCGCGCCATCAGCCCGCGCGCGATCGCGACCATCTGCTGCTGGCCGCCCGACAGCGTCCAGCCGCGCGCCTCCGCGAAAGGGCGGATCTCAGGGAAGGTGTCGAACATACGGCAGGCCTCGGCGTCGAGCGCGCGGCGGGCAACGCGTCGGTTCGCGGCGCCGATCAGAATGTTCTCGCGCACGCTGAGACCCGGGAAGACGCGCCTCCCCTCCGGGACATGGGCGACGCCGAGCCGGACGATGGCTTCGGGCGCGGCTCCCGAAATCTTCCTTCCGTCGAGACGGATCTCGCCCGATCGCGGCTTGGCAAGGCCGGAGATCGCGCGCAAGGTCGTCGACTTGCCGGCGCCGTTGGCGCCGAGCAGCGCGACGATCTCGCCGGCCTCGACGTGCAACGAGATCCCCTTCAGCGCCTCGGTCTTGCCGTAGGAGACGATCAGATTTTCGAGCTCGAGGAGCGGCATGAGCGGTCTCGCCGAAGGAGGGCGCGCCGCGCGAGCGTCGCATTTCGCCGGGGATCGATCGTGGATTGAGCATGACAGATTCCGCCGGGCGACGCGATACTCGGGCCGAGCCATCGTGCTGCCGGGTGACATCACATGAGCCAGGCTTCCTCACGCCTTCCCGCGGTCTCGCTGCGCGAGATCGCACTGGTCTTCTCGCGCATCGGCATATCGAGCTTCGGCGGCGGCCTCGTCTCGTGGATGCATCGCGAGGCGGTCGAGCGGCGCCGCTGGCTGGAGGAGCGCGAGTTCCTGAGCGGCCTCGCGCTGAGCCAAGTCTTGCCCGGCGCCAATATGGTGAACCTCGCGCTCTATCTCGGCATTCAGCTGCGAGGCGGCGTCGGGGCAATAACCGCGGTGCTCGGGCTTCTCTGGCTGCCGATCATCGTGATCATCGCGATGTTCGAGCTCTATAGCCGCGTCAGCGGAGCGGGGTCCGTCCACGTCATTTTGGATGGCGTCGCCAGCGCCGCTGTCGGGCTCAATATCGCAACCGGGCTGAAGGCGATCCAGCGCAGCAAGAGCCTTCCCGCCGTTGCGATCGCGCTCGCCGTCTTCCTCGCCGTCGGCGTTCTGCATTGGCCGATGCTCGTCGTCATCCTGTGCCTCGCCCCGCTCAGCGTGATGCTTGCTTGGCGGACGCCGCCCCATGGATGAAAACGTGCTTTGGGGCCTGGTGCGCGTCTTCGTGCCGTTGTCTTTTCTTTCGATCGGCGGCGGCCCGTCGATCCTCGCCGAGATGGAGCACCAGACGGTGACGGTCCATGGCTGGCTGACGCAGCGGGACTTCGTCGACCTCTTTGCCATCTCGCGCGCGGCGCCGGGGCCGGGGACGCTCATCGTCACCCTTGTCGGCTGGAAGGTGGCGGGCTGGGCCGGCGCTCTCGTCGCCTCGCTCGCGCTCTATATACCGTCGAGCCTCGTCGTTCTCGGCGCAACTTTGCTGTGGCACCGCTATCGTGGCGCGATGTGGCGGCAGAGCATCGAGCGCGGCTTGGCGCCGATCGCCATCGGCCTCGTTTTCGCCGGTGCCTATTCGATCCTGCAGGCGACCCATGGCGGGGCGATCGCCTGGATCACCGCGGCGGTCGCGGCCGCCATCCTCGTGGTGCGGCAGCTTCACCCGCTTCTTCTGCTGGGTGCCGTCGCGGCAATCTACGCGCTGATGGTACCGCTCATCGCCGGGTGATCCCGAAGTAGCGAAAGCGGGGTCGCGGCTGCATCATGCGGACGGCCGAAACCGGCGGATCTTTGCGAGGACGAGAGCCGTGAGACCGGGCTCGAGACGCAGTGACGCCACGTCCAAGGCGCCTCGACGTCACGCTTCACCTGCCGAGGGATAGCGCGCGCTTGCCGCGCCCCTGGATCGACCTACATCACTATCGCGCTCTCTGAGCGCGTTCCCCTGACTTGGCCCCGCCCGACGAGTGGCGGGGCTTTTCTTTAGCGGACGATCGATCAGGTCGGCCGCGGCTGCGAATTGCACCTGTGACGCTTGGCGGAGCGGGTCAAATTCGCCTGGCCGGAATAACGAAAGATTTAGAAGTATCCGGGATAATGATGTCGAGAGGGGAAATCCATGGGGGTGATCATGGCAACGACCCACGCTCCACGGCGACACGGCCTGCCTTGTGCAACCTGTCGATCCGCAACCTTCATCGTCCTGGCGCTGCTCCTTGCCGTTGTCGGAAGCGTCCTTGTGTACGGCATGACACGGCCGTCAACGCCATGGGCATTCGACCGCCAGGAAGCGCAATATTCGGTCTATCACGTCCACAACCACCCGGGCCGTTGACCTCTGACGGCATTGATCGAGCGGCGCCCGGACCGGCGCGAGCATCGTCGATCTGTCGCTTGAAACGACGCTGTGCGATCGGCACTGGACCATCACCTTCTCTGCGTGGCCCTGCCGGCATCGTCCAATCTCGTGAGCCCAACCTGTCAGGTCCGAGGGGTGCGCTCCAACCTCTGACCTAGACACAAACAGGGAGCTAGGCGGTCGATGACCTAGCTCCCTGTTCCAATTGGCTCCCGGGGAGGGATTCGAACCCCCGGCCAAGCGGTTAACAGCCGCTTGCTCTACCACTGAGCTACCCGGGATCAGACACCGCCAGAGGCGGCACGTCCCGCGCCTCGCTGGGCGGGCGGCCCTTATATCAGAGCCGGTCAGACTGCGCCAGAATTCGATGCCGTCGAATCGCTGGCCGTCGCGCAATCATTTGTCCTCTTCGACGAGAGCCCGCAGCGTCCACGCGGTGCGCAAGCGTCCATTGCGGCCCTTGTAAGTCACCTTGGCGACTTGCCCATCATCGTATTCGCCGACGAGGAGAACGGGCAGAGGTTGCTGCATCTTGAAGCAGCCGGCGCGGGCGGCGGCATCGAGATCATGGTCCAACACCGCCTTCAGTCCCTCGGTGAGCGCGGAATGACGGCCGCACAGCACCGGCACCTTGAGGTGCCAGCTCGTCGACTGCTTGCCCGCCGCGGGGAACCCGACAAGGATCAGCGCCGAAGCGGTACAAGCCGCGAGAAGGCCTCGGCCTTCGCACAATCGGTGCCATGTCATTTTCTTTCCCATCCCCCCGTTTCCTGCGCTGTCACGTTACGCGTCAGGGCTGGGCGGACCAAGGGTCAATTTCGTGCCGAACCACGACAGCCGCAGACGGCTCACTGGTCCGCGGCGGCGATCTGGAGGGTGATGTACAGCTTCATGTTCTTCACCTTCTTCCTGGTCGGCGGCGCGGTGTGGAGCCTCGACCATTTCCGTAAGCGGACGTAGGGGCAGGTCCGACGCGTAGCGACACTTGAGCGTTCGGGGATGTGAAGCCTTGATTCAAAAGGAGCATCCAATTCGCT
>JBGPOZ010000067.1:0-19468 GCA_041488295.1 Allostellaceae bacterium | reverse complement strand
TCTTTCATCAGCTTGTCGGCATATTCCTTGGAGATGATCGAGGCAAAATCCATCGCCATGTCGGCGAGGAACGGCGCCTCGGCCTCGCCGAGGGTGAACTTGACCGTGTAGTCGTCCATCTTTTCGACCGACTTCACGAGACCAGTGAACCCCATGTCGTCATAGTAGCTGTGATTGTCGCTCGTCACCTTGAACCAGGGATTGTTCTTGTCCGATTGGCGGGCGAAGCTGAAGACGACGTCGTCCGCGTTGAAGTCGCGCGTCGGCGTAAACCATTTCGGCGCCTGCCATTTGACGCCCTTGCGCAGGTGGAAGACGACGGTCTTGCCGTCCTCGGAAACGTCGTAGCTCTCGGCGAGACCGGGCTCGATCTCGGTCGTGCCGCGCTTGAACTCCAAGAGACGGCTATAGATCGGGCGCGACGAGGCATCGAAGGAGGTGCCGGTCGTGTTGATCGCCGGGTAGAAATTCTCGGGGCTGCCCTCGGAGCAATAGACGAGCGTCTTCGCCGAAGCTCCCGTCGCCCCGAGCATCAAAGCGGCGCAACTCGCCGCGATCATCAATCGCGCTTTCATGAACTTTTATCCTCCCGAGTGGGACAGGGCCGCGGCGCGGTCCCGTCGCAGTTTGTTGCCGCGAAGGTATCGTGCGATCGGGTGACAGTCAACGAACGCTCGGCCCGGCATTCCCGCCAGGCTGGCGATAAAGCGGCCGCAGCAGGATCGGGAGCGTATAGATCGGCAATTGCAGCGCGACGAGGAAGAGGGTCAGCTCCGGCGGCGCCAAGGTGCCGAGGCTCGCCCATACCGCCGCCATGTTGCGATTGCCGCACACCATGCCGATGGTGAGCGCCGGGATTCGGCCGGACCACAGGAAGGCCGCCGTGCCGAGAAGCTGCTGGGCAAGTGCCGCCGCGAAAGCGGCGGCGATGTAGAGGAACAGCTCGTGCGGCCGCGCCGACGCGATGCCGGCGACGCCGTCCATGATGCCGATTGCGAAGAGCACGAGCAGCAGCACGTTGAGGCCGTTGATCTCGCCCGTGAGGCGGTCGATGCGGCGGATGCCGAGGAGGCGGCGCACGATCCCCGCCGCGAGCACCGCGCCACCCCAGAACAGCGCAAGGCGCCCCATCAACGCGGCGATGCCGATCGGGAGCGAGACGCCGAGCAGGCCCAGGAGCAGCGGCGGCAGGGTGAGCGGCATCATGAGCGAGCCCGCCAGCATGACGATCAACGCGAGCGAGCCGTCGAGGCCGAGGAGGAATGCGAGAGCCGGCGCGGCGATAAGGGCGGGCGAGGCCGACCAGATGACGATCGCCTGCACGAGACCCTGCGGCAGCGGCAGGTGCGCCGTGATGGCGGCGATGACGACCGGCGAGACGAGCAGGCTCCACAGAAGCATGAGGGCGATGCGGATCGGCTGGCGGACATGCGCCGCGATCCGCGGCCAGTCGATGCGGATCAATGTCGCGGTCGCGAGCAGGAAGACGAGCGGCGGCAAGGCCGGGCGCAGCAGCGCCGCGAGGGCGGGGAAAAGGAGGCCGATGACGATTCCGGCGGCGAGAAGCGTCGGCGCGCGCCGGCCGAAGAAGGCGAGAAGGCGGCCGGTCACGGCCGCGAGCGGCGAGGCTCCGCCATGCTCACCCTCGCCTGATGCCGATGACGCGGCCGAGTTGCTCCGGCCGCGGCAGGTTCCGATGCTCGGCGAGCAAAGCCTCGATCGCCTGGCGCTGCGCCTGCGGGAAGGCGACGCTGCGCGGGCCGGCGAGGTCGACGTGGAGCGTCAGGACCTCGTTGGTCGCCAGGCGATGCCCCGCTTCGCCGTGATACATCGTGTGGAAGAGGTGGAGGCGCTTTCGGTCGGCGTCGATGAGCTGCGTTGTGACGCGCAACGGCTCCGCCTCCTTGACCTCGCGCTCGTAAGTCAGATGCGCCTCGAGGACGAAGGTCGAGCGGTCGGTCGCCCGCCGATACGCCTCGCCGATGCCGAGGCGATCGAACAGCACGTCGGTGGCGCGGTCGAAGACCAGCACGTAATAGGCGAGGTTCATATGTCCGTTATAGTCGATCCATTCCGCTTGGACTTGCGTGCGGTAGAGGTCTAAAGGTTGAAATGGCATCGGCATTTCCCGTGTGGCGGATGAGATTTCAGCAATTGCGGCCGGCTCGCAGGGGCCTTTGCCTCATCGCCGTTCTGGCGATCCTCGTTCCCGCCGCGACGCCGCTCCGGGCGGCGTGCACCGATGTTGCCGCGCCCAAGGTCGATTGGCGGCGCTGTGACCAGGATGGCGGCGATTTCGCCAAGCAGAATCTCCGGGGAGGCGTGCTGCGCGAGACCTCTTTCTCCTTCGGTGATCTGTCGGGCGCCGACCTCAGCGAGGTCGAGGCTTACCACGCGAAGTTCCTCAATTCCAACCTCAGCGGCGCACGCTTCGACGGTGCCGTTCTGACCGAGGCCGATTTCACCCGCGCCAACCTCACCGGGGCCTCGCTGAAGCGCGCCGATCTGCGCCGTGCCCATTTCTTCCGCGCGGTCCTGCGCGGCGCCGATTTCACCGGGGCGCAGCTCGGCGGCGCCGATCTGCTCAATGCCGATCTGAGCGGGGCTCTCTGGACCGACGGAAAGCGCCGTTGTGCCGCTGATTCGATCGGGCAGTGCAATTAACGAACCGCTGGGCCGGTTCGCTCAAAAATCGCAGAAATTCTCGGTAATGCGTCGTTTTCGGAGCGTCCTCATCAGAATTTTCTTAACCACTGGCCGCTAGGGTGGCGGACGCATTCCACGGGCAGCGAGCCGCCGGCGCATGGACCGCAGCGAAGAATTCCGCAAGACGAAACCGATCGCCGAGGCGACTGTGGCGGCGATGCTGCGCCACGGGGTGCCGCCGACGCCGAGCAATTACATGCTGTGGTATGCGCATGTCGCCGGCACCGTGCCGGAGCTGTCGCGCACCATCGAGATTCTGGTCTCGAACAACCAGGAATTCACCCCGGCGCGCAACGAAGAGCTGTTCCAGCGGTTTTTCGGCAATGACGGCGCGTTGGCGGCGATCCAGCGGACCGGCGATCAGCTCCAGCAATCGGTCGCCCGCGTGCTCCAGCATATTGCCGCCGCCGGCGGCGAGGCGCGCGAATACGGCAAGACTCTCGACAGCTATTCGAGCCAGATCGACGAGGCGAAGGATGCCGGGCGGCTGCGCAGCATCGTCAGCGGCCTCGTCGAGGAGACGCAACGCGTCGCCGCGCGCAACGCCTTGCTCGAGAGCCAACTGACGCAATCATCTGGCGAAATCAACGTATTACGTCAAAACCTCGAGGCCGTTCGGCACGAGGCGTTGACCGACGCCCTGACCGGCATCGCCAATCGCAAATCCTTCGACGAGAGGCTGCGCGTTGCGGCTCTCGAGGCGATGGAAAGCGGCGAGCCGCTCTCGCTTCTCTTCCTCGACATCGACCATTTCAAGCGCTTCAACGACAGCTTCGGCCATCAGCTCGGCGATCAGGTGCTGGCGCTCGTCGCGCGCACCTTGACCGATTGCGTCAAGGGCCGAGACACGACGGCGCGCTATGGCGGCGAGGAGTTCGCGATCATCCTGCCCAATACGCGCCTCACCGACGCTTTGCGCGTCGCCGAGCAGATCCGCAACACGATGCAGCGCCGCCGCATCGTCGGCAAGAGCACCGGCGAGGATTACGGCACCGTCACCTTGTCGATCGGCGTCGCTGCCTTCCGGCCCGGCGAGCCGCTGGCCGAGATGCTCGGGCGCGCCGACGCCGCGCTCTATCACGCCAAGAAGAACGGCCGCAACCGGGTCGCTTCCGAGGGCGACGTCGTCGGCGCCGTCAAGGTTCCGGCCTAGTCGGCCGTTCCCGTTCGCCGCGATCAGGCCGGCGCTTCGCTCGATCTCTTCGCCCTCGCGGCGTTTCGCGCCGACCGCATCGCCGGCAATCGCCGCATCGCCAGGATCGCGCCGCCGGCGATCAGGATTGGACTGGCGGCGCAGGCGAAGAGCGCCGGTAGCGACAGGCCGAAGGTGATGAGAAATCCGCCGATCACCGACCCGATGATCGAGCCGACGCGGCCGACGCCGAACGCCCATCCCGTGCCGGTCGAATTATGTGAGGAGGATAGAGCGTCCCCGACAATGCGTTGATGCCGGCCTGGCCGCCGATCATGCCGATTCCGGCCAAGGCGACGAGCACCATGAGGAGCGCTTCGGAAGCGTGGACCCAGCCGAGCGCCGCAACGCACGGCGCCGCGAGGGCGAAGGCGGCGACCAGCGCCATCGCGCCGACGCGGTCGAGAAGCCAGCCGACGAGGAGGCTGCCGATCGCGCCGCCACCCTGGAGGAGCCCGGTCGCGATCACCGCATGGGCGAGCGGCACGCCGCTTTCCGTGATCACCGTCGGCAGCCAGCTCGTGAGGAAATGGAGCGCCATCAGATTGGCGGCGAAGGCGATCCACAGAAGCGCCGTCATGAAGGCGCGTCCGCCGGTGAAGAGATCGACGACAGGCGAGCCTTGCTCCGTCTCCTCGCGCACCGTGAAGCGCGCACCGGGAGCGATGCGGAGCCCCGGCTCCAGCTTCGCCAGGATCGCGGCGAGCGCGATGCGGCCTTGATCCGTGAGGATGAGAAGCCGCGGCGATTCGGGGAGCGCGGCCATCGCCGCGAGGGCGATCGCGATCGGGGCGATGCCGCCCAAGATGAACATGCTCGGCCAGCCGTAAGCGGGGATGAGCCAGGCCGCAATGCCGCCGCCGAGCGCCGAGCCCGCCGTGTAGCCGATGAACATGATTCCGACCCGCGTCGCGCGCACCGGCGCGGGCGAGTATTCGGTCATCAGCGCGATCGCGTTCGGAATGGCGCCGCCGAGGCCGATGCCGGCGAAGAGGCGCAAGGCGGAGAACGCGAAGAGATTGCCGGCGAAGGCGCAGGCCAGCGTGAAGACGCCGAAGACGAAGCACCCCGCGACGATCATGCGTTTGCGGCCGAACCGATCGCCGACGCTGCCGAGAACGAGCGCGCCGCCCATGAAGCCGGCGAGGCCCCAGCCGAACGCCGCGCCGAACTCGGCCTTGCTCGAATGCCAGGCCTTGATGATCGCCGGGGCGGCGTACCCGACCACCTGCATGTCGTAGCCTTCGACGAACATGAAGGCGCAGATCGAGAAGAGGAGGGTGGCGCCGAATCGTCCGGGGCGCTGCTCCTCGATGAGCGCCGAGACGTCGACGATCGGCGACGCGTTCATTCCCGCCTCCTTTGTTTCGCTCCCTCGGCAAGACGCCGCAGCGCCGTGCCGGTGATGCGATAGCCGAGCCATTCCTGGCGGTGCTCGAAGCCGAGGCGATGGTAGAATCCGCGCGCCGGGTTCCAGTCGAGGACCGAAAGGTCGAGCCGTGCCCAGCCTCGAGCGATCGTTATCGCCGCGAGGTCGGCGATGAGGCGCCGGCCGACGCCGTGGCGGCGCGCCCATTCGGCGACGAAGATGTCCTCGAGATAAAGCCCCGCCCGTCCTTCCCAGGTCGAATAATTGGGAAAGAAGAGGGCAAAGCCGGCGGGGCGCCCGTCGAGGCTGGCAAGACGCGCCTCGAAGCGCCGCTCGGGGCCGAAGCCGTCGCGGCGGAAATCGGCCTCGGTCGCCGTGACGGCGTCGGGCTGGCGCTCGTAGATCGCGAGCTCCTTGACGAGGTGGAGCAAGGTCGCGGCATCGTCGGGTCGGGCGTCTCTGATCTCGATGTTCGGCATAAGGGGGAGGGCCTTTTTCGATGGGGTCGGCAAATTGCGGCCTTACCAGCTTTCCGGCAGCCAGGGCAGCCATTGCATGTAAGCCAGCCACAATACCGCGAAGGCCATCGAGAGGACCGTCACCGGGATGCCGACCTTGGCGTGCTCGGCGAAACTGAGGCGGACGCCGAAGGTCGCCGCCCGCTCCACCACCATGAGGTTGGTGAGGCTGCCGAAGACCAGCAGATTTCCGGCGAGGCTCGACAGCAGCGCCAAGCCGTAGAGCGCGCCCTTCGGCGGGTTCGGCCAGATCTGCATCAGGAGGATGACCGAGGGTACGTTGCCGATGGTGTTGCTCATGAGAAGGGTGAGCGGCGTCAGCACGAAGAGCGAATCGGGCAGCAGGCCCCAATCCTGCAACGTCGAGATGCCGGCCCAGGGAATGCCGGTATCGGCGAGCGCGCCGGTGACGCCGAAGAGGCAGGCGAAGAGCAATAGCAGCGGCCAGTCGACCGAGGCGATCATGGTGCGGCTGGTGAATTTGCGGCTCGTCAGCAGAAATGCTGCGATGGCGAGCGCGCCGAGCTCATGTTGCTGCGTCACCATGAAGATGACGAGGAGCGCCAGAATCGCGGCAAAACCCTTCAGCGATTGCAGGCGGTCGAAGGGGTGCTTCGGCAGCATTTGCGGCTCGATGAGGAGCGGCGACGCTCCCGCGCTCATGCGGCGATGCCAGACCAGCCACGTCACGGCGAAGACGAGGCCGAGCGTGACGAGCGCCGGGATGCCGCAGGCGACGAGGAAGGTCCAGAAGCTGAGATTGCCGATCTCGCCGATCAGGATGTTCTGCGGATTGCCGATGATGGTCGCCGCCGATCCGGCGTTGGTCGCCGCCGCGATCGCGATGACGAAGGGCCGCGGATCGAGGCCGCGCTCCTCGACGCCGGCGATGATGAGCGGCACCAGGGCGAGGACCAGGATGTCGTTCGAGAGCACCGCCGAGAGCGCGCCGCAGACGAGGACGGTGAGGGCGAGAAGAAGGCTCGGCGCGGCGCGCCGCTCGGTGATCCAGCGCGCGCAGAGATCGTAGAAGCCGGCGGCGGCAAGCTGCGCCGAAATGATCATCAGCGCGAACAGGAGCACCAGGGTCGGGATGTCGATATTGGCTGCGACGTCGTCGAGCGTCAGCGCCCCGGTTATGAGGAGGAGGATGATGCCGAGCAGCGCGATGCCGGTACGGTCGACCTGCAGCCACGGCAGCCGCCCGGCGGCCATGCCGATATAGGTCAGGACGAAGACCAGGATGATGATGGCGGCTTGCATGCGGGCGGGACGGCAGGGCGCGGTTGCCGCATCATAATGTGAAGCGAGGAAAGATTCTTCTGCGATTTCAACCGGCCGGATGAATTTGCCGCGATCCAAAAACCCTCTCCCCCGGGGGAGAGGGTAGGGTGAGGGCCCGCCGCCGGCGCGTGACCTCGGCGGCCCCATTGCTATAGAAGAACGCGACCGGCGGAGACGAGCCATGCCAGCAATCGATCTCGCAGCGACGGAATACGGCAGCGGCTCGCCGCTCCTCATCCTCCACGGCCTCTTCGGCTCCGCGCGCAACTGGGCCTGGGTCGCGCAGCGCCTCGCCGCCGGCCGCCGCGTCCTCGCGCTCGATGCGCGCAACCACGGCGCCTCGCCCTGGGCCGACACCATGTCCTATGCCGAGATGGCCGAGGATGTGGCGGCGCTCGCGCGCTCGCGCCGCCTCGGCGCCGTGGCCGTCATCGGTCACAGCATGGGCGGCAAGACGGCGATGCTTTACGCCCTGACCTATCCCGAAGAGGTCCGGCGCCTCATCGTCGTCGACGTTGCGCCCGTTTCCCACCCGCCCGTCCTCGCCGCCTATGCGCGGGCGATGCGTGCGCTCGACCTCTCCGGCTTGACCCGCAGAGCCGAGGCCGATCCGCGCCTTGCCGCCGGGATCGACGACCCCGCCGACCGCGCCTTTCTCCTGCAGAACCTCGTCATCGACGCCAAGGGCGCGCGCTGGCGGCTCAATCTGCCGGCGATCGAGCGCGCAATGCCCGAGATCTCGGCCTTCCCCGAGCTCCCCGCGGACCTCGCCTTCACCGGGCCGACGCTCTTCATCGCCGGCGACCGCTCGGACTACATCCGCCCCGAGCACCGCCCGGTCATCAAACGCCTCTTCCCGAGGGCGCAACTGATCCGCATCAAGGAAGCGGGCCACTGGGTCCACGCCGAACGCCCGCAGGAGTTCCTTGCTGCGGTGTTGGCGTTTCTTGGGGAGGGTGGGTGAGTCAGCGCTGCGCGCTTCGACGGTCAAGAGTTCGGCTTGAATTGCCCGGGCGCGGCGCCAGCCCCTCACCCTGCCCTCTCCCCGCAAGCGGGGAGAGGAGGAATGAAGTGAGTTTCAAGAACCCTCTCCACGCTTGCGGGGAGAGGGCAGGGTGAGGGGCTGCGCCGAGCGCCGCGCCTTGCTATATAAGCCGGAGATGGCCCAGCCCGATCTCTTCCCCGCGACGCCGCCAGCGCGCCCCGCCATGTCCCATCTTGACCGCCTCAACCCCGGCCAGCGCCAGGCGGTGGAGGCGATCGACGGGCCGGTGCTCGTGCTGGCGGGCGCCGGCACCGGCAAGACGCGGGTCCTGACGACGCGGCTTGCGCACATCCTCACCCTGCGCCGCGCTTTCCCCAGCCAGATCCTCGCCGTCACCTTCACCAACAAGGCGGCGCGCGAGATGAAGGAGCGGCTCGAGGCGATGATCGGCGCTGCCGCCGACGGGCTCTTTCTCGGCACCTTCCACTCGCTCGCGGCGCGCATCCTGCGGCGTCACGCCGAGCTCATCGGCCTCAAATCCAATTTCACCATCCTCGACGCCGACGACCAGCTTCGCCTCCTGAAGCAGCTTCTAACGGCAGAGGGGATCGACGAGCGGCGCTGGCCGGCGCGCGCCGCCGCCGCGCTCATCCAGCGCTGGAAGGATCGTGGCTTGACGCCGCAGAAGGTACCGGCCGGCGAGGGGGGCGATTTCGCCGCGGGCCGCCTGCGAGCGCTCTACGTTGCGTATCAGGAGCGCCTCGTGACCCTGAACGCCGTCGATTTCGGCGATCTCACCTTGCACAATCTGACGCTCTTCACCGGGCATCGCGACGTGCTCGAGGAGTATCAGCGGCGCTTCCGCTACATCCTCGTCGACGAGTATCAGGACACCAACGTCGCGCAATATCTCTGGCTGCGCCTCTTGGCGCAGCTCCACCGCAATCTCTGCTGCGTCGGAGATGACGATCAATCGATCTATTCGTGGCGTGGCGCCGAGATCGGCAACATCCTGCGCTTCGAGAAGGATTTCCCGGGCGCGGCGATCATCCGCCTCGAGCAGAATTACCGCTCGACGCCGCACATCTTGGCGGCGGCGGGGGGGCTCATCGCCAACAATGCCGGACGCCTCGGCAAGAGCTTGTGGACGAGCGCCAATGAGGGCGAGAAGGTGCGCCTCCGCGGTGTCTGGGACGCCGATGAGGAAGCGCGCTGGGTCGGCGATGAAATCGAGAGCTTGCAGCGCAAGGGCGAGAAGCTCGCCGAGACCGCCATCCTCGTCCGCGCCGGCTTCCAGACGCGCGAGTTCGAGGAGCGCTTCATCACCTTGGGCCTTCCCTACCGCGTCGTCGGCGGCCCGCGCTTTTACGAGCGTCAGGAAATCCGCGATGCCATGGCCTATCTCCGCCTCATCCATCAGCCGGCCGACGATCTCGCCTTCGAGCGCATCGTCAATACGCCGCGGCGCGGCATCGGCGATGCGACGGTGCAGAACCTCCACTTCGCCGCGCGCGAGGCGAGCCTGCCGCTCACCGCGGCCGCCGAGCGGCTCATCGCCGGCGATGCGCTGAAGCCGGCGGCGCGCAAGGCGCTCGGCGGTTTTCTCGCCGAGCTCGAACGCTGGCGGCGACTCGACGCGCCGCATCCGCAACTGGCGCAGATCGTGCTCGACGAGAGCGGCTACACGGCGATGTGGCAGCAGGACAAATCGGCCGACGCGCCGGGGCGCCTCGAGAATTTGAAGGAGCTCGTCGCCGCCATGGCGGAGTTCGACACGCTCGGCGGTTTCCTCGAGCATGTCGGCCTCGTCATGGAGAACACCGCCGATTCCGGCGGCGACATGGTCAACCTCATGACCCTGCACAGCGCCAAGGGGCTCGAATTCGACACCGTCTTCCTGCCGGGCTGGGAGGAGGGGCTGTTCCCGAGCCAGCGCTCGATGGCGGAGAACGGGATGGCCGGGCTCGAGGAGGAGCGGCGCTTGGCGTATGTCGGCCTCACCCGCGCGCGCCGCCGCGCCGCCATCTCCTACGCCGCCAATCGTCGCATCCACGGGCAATGGCAGGGGGCGATCCCGTCGCGCTTCATCGGCGAGCTGCCGCTCGAGCATATCGAGCTGATCGCCGAGCCGGGGCTGCAGCCACATTCGAGTCACCGCGTCATGCCGGAAGCCGAATGGTCGCCGGCGCCGCGCGGTACGCCCGAAGCGAGCCGCAGCCGCCGTGAATGGAAGGGGTCGCCGCTCGTCGAGACGCCGCGCGTGCCGGTGCGCGGCGCCGAGCTTCGCCGCGTCGGCGGTTTCAATGCGGGCGACCGTGTCTTCCATCAGAAATTCGGCTACGGCATCATCCGCGCCGTCGAGGACAACAAGCTCACCATCTCCTTCGAGCACGCCGGCGAGAAAAAGGTGATGGACAGCTTCGTCGAGAAGGCCTGAGGATCGCGGCCGAGTGAAACGGGAGGGAACCAGAGCAATGTCCGCAAGCCAGCACTTTTCCGCCGACTATGGCGAGGCGCGTCGCAAGTTCCGCGACGCCGCGACGAAAGCCGGCGCGAGCCTGACGCACTACGCCAACCCGACCAAAGGTCCAGCCGGCGAAGATCTGACGACCGACGTCGCGCGGCTGGGTCCGGACAACGCGGCGCGCGTTCTCATGACGATCTCGGGAACGCATGGCGCCGAGGGCTTCTGCGGCTCCGGCATCCAGGTCGCGAGCTTCGCGGGCGGCCTCGCACGCGAGCTGCCGGCCGAGACGGCGCTCGTCGTAATCCACGCCATCAATCCGCACGGCTTCTCGTGGATCCGCCGCGTCACCGAAGAGAATGTCGATCTCAACCGCAATTTCGTCGATCACGGCAAACCCTTGCCGCGCAATGACGGCTATGACGCGCTGGCCGACGCGATCTGTCCCCGCGAATGGGGCGATGCGGCCGCGGCGGCGCGGCTTGCCGCCTTCGCCAAGGAGCATGGCGCCGCGGCGTTGCAAAAGGCGGTGAGCGGTGGCCAATACCGCCACAAGGACGGCGTCTTCTATGGCGGCACCGCCCCGGTCTGGGCGCGGCAGGCCCTCTTCCGCATCATCGCCGAGCACATGGCGGGCGCGCGCCATGTCGGTCTCATCGACTACCACACCGGCCTCGGACCCTATGGTTATGGCGAGCAGATCGTGCTCCATCCCGGCGCCTCCCAGGCATATCGCCGCGCCGAGGAGTGGTTCGGCAGGATCACCAACCCCTCGCTCGGCACCTCGACCTCGGCCGAGCTCCATGGCGACAATCTGCAGGGGCTCGCCGGGCATTTCGCGGCAAAGGGCGTCGACTTCACCGGCATGGCGCTCGAATACGGAACACTCAGCCTCAAGGAAGTGCTCGATGCGGTGCGCGCCGACAATTGGCTGCACCATCACGGCGATCTCGGCAGCGCTCGGGGCCGCGCGCTCAAGGCGCAGATGCGCGATGCGTTCTATTGCGACAAGGACGATTGGAAGGACATGCTGGTCGAGCAGGCGATGCGGGCGCAGCGCGGCGCCTTGAAGGGCCTCGCGGGCTAGCAGCGATTTCCGGGTTCGTAGACACATGACCCGTTGGCTCACCGAGGTCGCGTCACGTTGATGCGCGGCGAAGCGGCCTCATGGATCAACCACCAAGACACCAAGGATCCCAAGGCGACGGTGCTTGCTCGGTCCCTTGGCGTCTTCGTGGTGCAAAATCGTCTCGGCTTCGCCGCGACGCAGAAATTCCCAGCAGCAGCGAAGGGCATCGGCGCGTGACCCGCGGTCGCATCATCAGCCCGGCGGAGGCGTCACTGTGGCGTCTTGCGCTCGTCGTCGCGAGCGAGCGCCTCGCCGATATTGCGGCGGCCGC
The DNA here is from genome assembly GCA_041488295.1 of Allostellaceae bacterium. Taxonomy (GTDB): domain Bacteria; phylum Pseudomonadota; class Alphaproteobacteria; order ATCC43930; family CGMCC-115725; genus URHD0088. The sequence continues at coordinate 7,550 of JBGPOZ010000067.1, read as the reverse complement.
GCTCGAGACCTGCGCCGTGGCGGTAAGCATCTTCGAGCTCGAGCCGGGCGTCTTGTGGCGCGTCGAGGCCATTGCCCAAAGCGCGCCCGACCGCGTGGCGCTGGCGGGCGCGGGCGCCCTCGCAGCGCTCGCGCTCGATATCGGGGCCGACGATCTTTTCCGCGATCTCGCCGTCGAGCGCCTCGCGCCGCGCGATTGGGTGGGCGAAAATCAGGCGAGCTTTCCGCCGCTGCGCATCGGCCGCTTCTTCATCCATGGCTCGCATGTCGCCGGCGTCCCGTCCGCCGGCGCCATCGCGCTCCGCATCGATGCAGCGACCGCGTTCGGCACCGGCGAGCATGCGACGACGCGCGGCTGCCTCCTCGCCCTCGGCGCGCTCGCCAAAAGGCGGCGTTTCCGGCGCCCGCTCGACATGGGGACCGGGACCGGCATCCTCGCCATGGCGGCGGCGCGTCTGTGGGGATGTTGCGTCGTCGCCTGCGACCTCGATGCCGGCGCCGTCGCCGTCACCCGAACGAACAGCAGCGCCAACCGCCTCGCGCGGCGGATCCGCATCCATCGCGCCAACGGCTACCGTCACCCGGCGGTGCGCCGGGGGCGGCCGTTCGATCTCATTCTCGCCAACATCCTGGCGCGCCCGCTGCAGCGCATGGCGGGCGATCTCGCGGCGCATCTCGCCCCGGGCGGGATCGCCGTGCTGTCAGGCTTGCTCCCCCGTCAGGCGCAGTACGTGCTCGCGGCGCACCGCGCGCGCGGCCTCAGCCTCGTCCGGCGCATTGCCGTCGATGGCTGGACGACGCTGGTGCTGGAGCTCAGGCGGCGCGAGGCGCGCGATCGTTCAAGTTGAGCGGGGCCGCCGCCGCGGGAGAACGGGGCGCCGATGCCCAGGCGAGCGTGTCGAGGCAGGTGAAGGCCCGCTCGATCTCGGCGCGCCGCAAGCCGATATCGGCGAGCTGGCGGTTGTCGAGGGCCATCAGCTCGAGATAGGTGCGTCGCGCCGCGTGCATGGCGCGCAGCGGCTTCACGATGACGCGGTTAAGGAATTGAAGTACCGGCATGGAAATGTCCTTCGTAAATTCGGATCAAGACGCGCGAATGGATCGATTTGTCGTGCAGACATAAGCATTTACGCGGCCCTTGCGAGGGTATTTGCTGCATTGCAGCAATTCGCGCGGCGCATGGAATACGCGATATTCGTTAAATTTTACGTAACGCGCGGGTGAAGAAGGGCTATTCGGTCCCGGGCATACCCAGAATCGCGCCGTCGAAATACCCGGCCCAGGCGAACCAATAGGCGACATGGCCCGGCAACCGCGGCAGGCTGGTGCCGTCGGGACCGATGAGCGCCGCCTCGGACATCCGCCAGGTGGCGCCGTCGGCGACCAGCTCGTCCGGGGCTGCGCCGCGCTCGAAATGCCGGCCGCCCGCCTCATAGGCGCGGGCGCCCGCGCCGTCGGGCTCGCCGATGAGGACGAGATCGGTGAAGCCGAGCTGGTCGTGCAGGATGCGGCCGCCGGCAAAGGCGTCGAGCGGCCAAGCCTTGACCCCGTTCGGAACGCGCACGCCGAAGACGAGGTCCTTCTGCCGCAACCGCTCATCCTTGACCGCGGCTGGAAACATGAGGCGAGGGCTCGAAAAGTAGTCGTGATAAGCGACGCCCGGGCCATAGTCGCGCAGAAACCCGGTGTCGAGCGCGAGAACCTTTGTCGCGGGGTGAAGGCGCCGCCAGGATTCCCATGACGTCCGCACGAGCGGCAAGATGGTGAGCGCGACGCCGGAACCCGTCAGCGGACCCACCACCGGACGGCCGGTGAACTGGTTCCACAGCGACCCCGTCGGGCGGTCGTACATCAGCTTGTTCGAGCGGTAGAGGAGGCCGGAGGTGCCGAAGGTGAACGGCGGTTCGCGCCCGGCAGCCCGTCCGTCGAACAGAATGCCGGCGCCGCACAAGGTGCAATAAGCGAGGCTGACCGGGACGCCGCCGACGAAATCGTTCACCATCTCGTGCCAATTGACGATGCGCAGCGGGTAAGCGCGGGCATCGCCCGCGATCTCGACGCCGAAGACCGGATCGTCGCGGTTGAGGTATGTCGCCGCCTCGGCTGCAATCATGCGAGGATTGTCGAGCGCGGGAATCCCGTCGACCGCGACGCCGCCCCAGAAAATCTCCTCGAGTCGGATCTCGTGCGGCACGTCGGCGCCGATGAAGCGCGCGAAGGCGGGATCGAGGATCACGAGAAGATCGGCGAGGAAGCCGGCATAACCGGGATAGGGGTGGATCTCGGGGTGGTCCTGCTGCCAGACCGCCCAATCGAACCATTGCGCGCCGGCATGGGCGAGGGTCAGCCGCTCGAGGCCGCCGACGATGCGCTCGCGCTCTTCCGGCAACCAGCGCAGCAATTGGATGAGGACGGCGACGACGCCCGGGTCCTGCGTCGCGATCAGCGCGTCGAGGGCGGGCTCGTTCTCGCGCGGGACGACGCTGAGGGCTTGTCGGGCCGCGCGGTCGATCGTCGCCACGCTGTCACCGGTCGACTGGGCGGCGGCGACCGTCGACAGGAGCGCTAGGGCAAGGATGAGAGGGCGCAGCGGCAGGGCGGCGTTCTCCGGCCAAATTCGGCCGAGAATACGCCGCCCCTGCGCTTTTCGCGTGTCACTTTCCCGAGGGCGCCGCGTGACGATCGTGGCGCCGAGACGCTGGCTCAGGCGGTGCGGAGGCCGTCATTGCTGTCGGCCAGACTCGGCACGGCGATGCCGTTCGCCTCATATGCCTTCCGGTAGACGACGAATTCGATGTCGGAGCGGCGGAGGCCGAGATCGGCCAAGGCATGGTCATCGAGGGCGTTCAGCTCGGCAAACGCGCGCTGATGCTCGCGCCACAGCTTGAAGCGCTCGAGAAGGGCGATAAGGGTGTTGGTCAAAGCCGACATGGCACGTCTCCGTAAAGGTTCTATGCAGGATGTTGCAGTGCACAATAGGTAAGCAATCTTGCCGTTCAATCCAGCGCGGATATTGCATCGCAGCGTCTCGCCCGACGCATGACGCGAGCCAGACCGCCGCAGCCCCGCAATGCCCCATTGTCTCCGGCCTTGCCTGCGCCTAGCTTCACGGGGGGCAAGTCACGGGAAGGGTTCGGCAATGGATCAAGCGGCAGTGAGCGGGCCAGGCTATCAAGGCGATGAAACCTTGGCCCGCCTTTTGGCGGAAGCCGGCTCGTCCTACGATCTCGCGGGCCTCGAGGCGCTGGTCGAGGGCGCCTTGGCGGCACCCGCCGGGACGGGCTGGCAGCGCCTCGTCGCACCCGACATCCGGCCCTCGCTCGCGGCGCAGCTCGCCGCCTTCGAGCAAAGGGTCGTCGAGCGCCGCGCGCGGACGGCGCAGCCCCAGCCGGGTCCCGCCGAGCGGCTGGCGCTGCTGCGCGCCGAGCTGAAGCGGCGCGGCATCGTCGGCTTCATCGTTCCGCGCGCCGACGAGCATCAAGGCGAATACGTGCCGCGCCGCGCCCAGCGCCTCTCCTGGCTCACCGGCTTCACCGGCTCGGCCGGGCTCGCCATCGTGCTCGAATCCCCCGCCGCGATCTTCGTCGACGGCCGCTACACCTTGCAGGTGCGCGCCGAGGTCGACGGCGCGCTCTACGAATATCGCCACCTCACCGAGGAGCCGGCGGCCGAGTGGATCGCGCAGCATCTCGGCAAGGGCGAGGCGCTCGGCTACGACCCGTGGCTGCACGTGCCGGGCGAGGTCGAGCGCTACGCCGCCGCCGCGGCCAAGGCGGGCGGCCGGCTCGTTGCCCTCGACAGCAATCCGCTCGATGCGGCATGGCCCGATCAGCCGCCGCCGCCGCTGGCGCCGGTCGTGCCGCACGGCCACGCCTTCGCCGGCAAGGCGGCCGAGGAAAAGCGGCAGGAGCTGGCGGCGAGCCTCGCCGCCGACGGCGTCGACGCCGCGATCCTGACGGCGCCCGATTCGATCGCCTGGCTTCTCAACATCCGCGGCGGCGACGTTGCGAAGACGCCCTTGCCGCTCTCCTTCGCGATCCTCTCCAATGACGGCGCAGTCGAGCTATTCATCGATCGCCGCAAGCTCATCCCTGGAATCGAGCGGCATCTCGGCAACGCCGTCGCGATTCAGCCACCTTCTTCCTTCGGACCGGCGCTCGACCGCCTGGGACAGCGAAAGAAGCGCGTTCTGGCCGACCCCGTATCGGCTTCGTCCTGGATCTTCGAGCGCCTTGCCGGCGCCGGCGCCGCGCTCCACCGCGCCGCCGATCCCTGCCAATTGCCGAAGGCGCGCAAGAATCCGGTCGAACTCGCCGGGACACGCGCAGCGCACCGCCGCGACGGCGCCGCGTTGACGCGCTATCTCGCCTGGCTCGCACATGAGGCGCCGTCGGGCCGATTGAGCGAGATCGCGGCCTCCTACCGGCTCGAGGCGCTCCGTCGCGAGGGCGAGCATTTCCGCGATCTCAGCTTCTCGACGATTTCGGGGGCCGGCTCGAACGGCGCCATCGTTCATTACCGCGCCTCTCCTAAGACCGAGAAGGTCCTGGAGCCGGGCTCGCTCTACCTCGTCGACAGCGGCGCGCAATATCTCGACGGCACGACCGACGTGACGCGCACCATCGCGGTCGGCACGCCAAGCGCCGAGATGAAGGACCGCTTCACCCGTGTCCTCAAGGGCCATATCGCGCTGGCGACGACGCGCTTTCCCAAGGGGACGACCGGCTCGCAGCTCGACGTGCTGGCGCGCCATTCGCTGTGGCAGGCGGGGCTCGATTTCGATCACGGCACGGGGCATGGCGTCGGCAGCTATCTTGCCGTCCATGAAGGGCCGCAGCGCATCTCCAAGGTGCCGAACACGCAGGCCCTCATGCCCGGCATGATCGTCTCGAACGAGCCCGGCTATTACAAGACTGGCGCCTACGGCATCCGCATCGAGAACCTCGTTGTCGTCCAACCCTGCACCGATTTGCCGGACGCCGAGCGCGAGATGCTCTCCTTCGAGACGCTCACCCTGGCGCCGATCGACCGCAACCTGGTGGCGCCCGAGCTCATGACGACGTCGGAGATCGCCTGGCTCGACGCCTACCACGCCCAAGTGCGCGAGGTGGTTCTGCCGCAGGTCGACGCCGAGACGGCGGCGTGGCTTACCGCGGCGACACGGCCGCTCGGGGGATGAGGTTTCGGCGAGACGCGATTCTCGGGGTGGGTATCGTGCGTCCTTCGACGTCGCTCAGGATATGGATGAATTTGGCCTGCTATCAAAGGTTTACCTCATCCTGAGCGACGTCGAAGGACCCACGATGCCAATGCAAGAGCGTTGCGACGTGCAAATGCCCTGCGCGAAGATCGGGTCAGTCCTTCCCTACCGGTAATCACCCACCGCTGCTCCACGCCTTGTAGTCCTGGTCCGACACGTGCGGCAGCTTCTTCAGGAAGGCGACGATCGTCCAGATTTCCGGGTCGGGCACGCCGATCTCGCCGAAGCTTGGCATCCCGGTCATGTTGATGCCGTTCTTGACGACCCAGAAGAGCTGGCGCGGCTCGATGCCGTCGACGATCTCCTTGAGGTCGGGCGGGCCAGGGTGCATGCCTTCGGAGAATTTCGCCCAGCCGGTTCCGGGGCCGCCGTGGCAATTGGTGCAGCCGCGCTCGGCGAAGGCGCGCGCCCCGGCGCGCACGGTCGCGGGATCGTCGAGCGAGGGCGGCGGCAGCTCGGTCGCGTGCCGGTCGATCGAGGCCTGGCGGACGTGGATCAGGGCCGTGGCGACTAGCGGGGGGTCCGCCTGGATCGCGGCGACGCTGTAGAAACCGCCGAAGAAGAAGATCGCAGCGGCGATGGCGGCGATGATCGCGAGGAAACCGATGACAGCCAGCAATCGCATCCGACGTCCTCCGCATGATTGGGCTCGCGCCGATCAGGGTGCTTCTTTCACGACGCTCCCGCAAGACTGGAAGATTTAGGGCATGATCTCGAGGCATCGCTTAGAGCGCTTCCCGAGGTGGAGGTATCCCATCTTCGTCGCCCCGCAAAAGCGGGGACCCAGGAGCCGCTAGATTCCCGCTTTCCGCGGGAATGACCGGGAAACAACGTGATTCCGTCAGATCGAAACCCGCCCTGGCCCGAAATAGCCACAGCTTCACATCGATTCTTTGCGCCCATATCTGGGCCGCCAATATCCCGTTAACCAAGATGCCGCATCATGCCGCGTCCCCAGTCAATCGAAAGGAATGCACGATGAGCGAGGCCGCGTCGGAGGTGACCGTCACCTTGCTGCTCGAAGGCGGCCACAATCGCACGCTTCGGCTCGCCAAGGACGACCCGCTGCTGCGCTCGCTCCTCGCCTCGATCGAGGACAAGGCGGACCACGGCAATCGCGTGCCGCGTCCCTATCACATTCATGTCGATGGGGGAAAGCGCTCGTTCATCTTCTCGGGGCGCGATCTCGTCGGCATGCTCGTCGACCCGCCGATTGCCCTCCCGGAGCGCGCGCCCGAGGCGAAACCCGTCGGTCAGGTGAACTCGCCCTACGCGGTCATCGAAAATTTCCTCCCGCCCGACCGTCATGCCGCGCTCGTCCACTTCGCGATCTCTTCCGAGGCACGGTTCACGAGCTCCTCCGTCTCGACGGGCGATGAGGATTATCGCCGCTCGAAGGTGCTCTACGAGTTCCCGGATTTCGCTGAGCTCTTCCGCCAGAAGATCGCCGCTCTGGCGCCGACGCTCACGCAGCGCTTCGGCATCGCGCCCTTTCCGATCGCCGATGTCGAGTGTCAGATGACGGCGCATAATGACGGCAATTATTTCAAGCTGCACAACGACAATGGCTCGCCCGACACGGCGACGCGCGCGCTCACATATGTCTATTACTTCTTCAACGAGCCGCAGGCCTTCAGCGGCGGCGCGCTCCGCCTCTACAACAGCCGCATCGAGAACGGCGCATATCAACAAGGTGCGCATGCCGCCGACGTGCCGCCGCGCAACAACAGCATCCTCTTCTTTCCAAGCTACTGCCACCACGAGGTCCTGCCGGTGCTCTGCCCGTCGCGCCGTTTCGTCGACAGTCGCTTCACGGTGAATGGGTGGGTCCGCCGGCAAGCCGCTTGATCCTGCGCATTCCCATCGGGCGCCGGGCGGGTTAAGACTTGGCGGCGGCAACCGCGCCGCGAGGAGAACCCGCGCATGAGCACCCCGACATCGCAACACCCGACTTGCGCCGAGGAGGTGGTCCGGGCGCTGATTGCGCATGGGATCGACAAGATCTTTTGCCTTCCCGGCGTCCAGAATGACGCCTTCTTCAACGCGCTTTGCGATGTCGGCGAAGCGATCCGTCCCATTCATGTCCGGCATGAACAGGCGGCCGGCTACATGGCGCTCGGCGCCGCGCTGGCGACGGGAAAGCCGTCGGTCTACAGCGTCGTGCCGGGGCCGGGCTTCCTCAACACGACGACGGCGCTCGCCACCGCCTACAGCACCAACGCGCCGGTCTTCTGCCTCACCGGCCAGATCGCCTCGCGCCTCATCGATCGCGGCATCGGCATGCTGCACGA
>JBGPOZ010000066.1:0-19478 GCA_041488295.1 Allostellaceae bacterium | reverse complement strand
GAGCGATTACACCAAGAGCCTGCTCGCCGCCGCCGAGCCGGTGGTGCGGCGGGGGACAGCGGCAGCACGCGCGGGCGATGTGGCGCCGCCTTTGCTCGAGGTTCGCGGGCTGATTGCGGGTTACGGCGTGACGGTTGCGGGAATGCCGCGCTTACCCGTCCTCAATGAGATCGATTTCACGATCCGCTCGGGAGCGACGCTCGGCGTAATCGGCGAGTCGGGCTGCGGCAAGAGCACTCTCGCGCGCGTCATCGCCGGTCTCGTGCTGCCGGCCAGGGGATCGGTTCTCCTGAACGGAACGCCGCTGTCGCCGGCCGCATCCGGCCGCTCGCGCGAGCAGCTTCGTCAGATCCAGATCGTCTTCCAAATGGCGGATACCGCGCTCAACCCGGCCCAGACGGTGGAGCGCATCTTGCGGCGGCCGCTCGCCTTCTATCATGGGCTTACGGGGGAGCGGCAACGCAAGCGGGTCGCCGAGCTCCTCGATCTCGTCCGCTTGCCCGCCCATCTCGCGGAGCGCTATCCGAATCAGCTCTCCGGCGGCCAGAAGCAACGCGTCAACCTTGCGCGCGCGCTCGCGGCGGAGCCTGCGCTGATTCTGTGCGACGAGGTCACCTCCGCTCTCGATACCGTCATCGGCGCGGCGATTCTTGACCTCATGGCCGAGCTGCGGCGCGAACTTGGCGTCGCTTACATGTTCATCAGCCACGACCTCTCGATCGTTCGGGCGATCTGCGACGAGGTCATGGTCCTCTATGCAGGATGGAAGGTGGAATTCGGCAGCCGATCGGCGATGGCAAGCCGACCGTTCCATCCTTATTCCGATCTGCTGATCGCCTCTGTTCCGGAACTGCGGCAAGGCTGGCTCGAGGATGTCGGCAAGACACGGATCGCGACCACCGCGGCCACGCCTTTTCGTGTGGCCGGTCTTCATGCCTGCAGCTTCTTCGACCGCTGCCCGGTCGGAATGGACGGTCTCTGCAATCTCCGTCCGCCGCCGGTGCGTCGCTTGTCGAAGGGGGCGGACATACTGTGTCATCGAACCGAGCAGGAACTGAACGCGTTGCAAACCTGGGGGCCAACCGCACCGGGCACGGACACGTCCTCACCCCGGCGCCCCCGACAAGGAGTTGGATGATGGTTGACACGGACACATCGGCCCGGCCGCCTGCCGGCGGGATCTCGCCGACGCGGAAGAATGATCCGCTGCTGCAGCCACTGCGGATCAAGGGTCTGACGCTGCGCAATAGGGTGATGAGCACCAGCCATGCATCAACGCTCGACGATGGCGGGCTGCCGAAAGAGCGCTACCAGCGTTATCATGAAGAGAAAGCGCGCGGCGGCCTTGCCCTGACCATGTTCGGCGGCTCGTCCATGGTATCGCCGGATTCGAGCTGGGGCGGCGGGCAGATCAATGTCGCGAACGACGAGATCATCCCTTATCTGCAGGAGTTCTCGCAGCGCATCCACGGTCACGGCGCGGCGATCATGTGTCAGATATCGCATCTTGGCCGCCGCGCCGACGCGATGTCGATGAATTGGCTGCCGACTTTGGGGCCCTCGCGAGTACGCGAGACACGGCATCGCAATTTTCCGCGCGAAATGGACATGTCCGACATCAAGCGCATCGTCGCGGACTACGCCGCGGCCGCGTTGCGCTGCAAGGACGGCGGGCTCGACGGCGTGGAGACGGTGACGGGCGGTCATCTGATCGGGCAGTTCCTCTCACCGCGCACCAATCTGCGCAGCGATGGGTTCGGCGGATCGACGGAGAACCGCGCCCGGTTCGGCCTGATGGTGCACGGCGCCATCCGCAAGGCCGTTGGCGACGATTGGCTGGTCGGCATCCGCTTCGTCGTCGATGAAGACACCGAAGATGGCATCGGATTCGAGGAATGCTTGAAAATTGCACGCATCTTCGAGCGCGAGGGAGATATCGATTTCTTCAATTGCATCTTCGGCCGCATGGATACCGATCTGGCATTGGCCGAGCACAACATGCCCGGCATGTCCCAGCCGCTGGCGCCGTTCCTCAAGCCGGTCGGCGCGTTCAAGCGCGAGACGAAGCTGCCGGTGTTCCACGCCGCCCGTATTCCGGACCTTGCGACGGCACGCTACGCCATCGCCGAGAGCCTGCTCGACATGGTGGCGATGACGCGCGCGCATATGGCCGATCCGCAAATCGTCAACAAGCTGGCGCGTGGCGAGGAGGAGCGCATCCGCCCGTGCGTCGGCGCCTCCTATTGCATGTACAAGAAAGTGGCGTGCATCCACAATCCGGCCAGCGGACGCGAGCAGATCTTGCCGCAAATCGTGCCAAGATCGACGGCGCCCGGCCGCAAGGTGGTAGTGGTCGGGGGCGGCCCCGGCGGACTGGAAGCGGCGCGCGTCGCCGCCGAGCGCGGCCACAAGGTCATCTTGTTCGAGGCCGCCAGCAAACTCGGCGGCCAGCTCCTCATCGCTGTCCGCGCGAGCTGGCGGCGCGACCTCATCGCCATCGTCGACTGGCGCGCGGCCGAGCTCGAGCGGCTCGGCGTCGATGTCCGCCTGAACACCTTTGCCGAGACTGCTCACATTCTCGCCGAGCAGCCCGATGCGGTTATCATCGCCACCGGCGGCGTGCCCGATACCGAGTGGCTGGATGGTGCCGAGCATTGCACCACCGTTTGGGACGTGCTGGCGGACAGCACGCGGACGAAAGAGGACGTGATCGTCTATGATGGCATCGGCCAGCATCAGGCGGTCTCATGCGCGCTGCATCTTGCCGAGAACGGGCGCGATGTGCAGTTCGTCACCATTGACGACAACATGGGTCTCGAGATGGAGTATTCGGCTCGCGTGATCTATCGCAAACGCTTCGCGCAGCACGGCGTGCGGACCACTATCGACCATCAGCTGGTGCGGGTGCAACGCAGCGGCAACCAATTTGTCGCCAGTTTCCGCCATGAGCTCACCGGCGAAGAAATGGCGCTGACCGCCTCGCAGGTGGTCATCGAGCATGGCACGACGCCGGTCGACGATCTGTACCATGCCTTGCGGGCGCAATCGGCCAATGAGGGGATCAGCGAGATCAACGCCCTCCTAGAGGGACGTCCGCAACTGTCCGCTCCGCCTGCTAGCGGGCAGTTCGAGTTGCATCGCATCGGCGACGCGGTGACCAGCCGCAACGTCCACGCCGCCATTTACGACGCGCTGCGCCTGTGCATGGCACTCTAGCATCGTATCGGAGGCCGATCATGAAGCTCATCGATTTCCGTGTTCTCACCTTCGATTGCTACGGCACGCTGATCGATTGGGAGAGCGGCATCCACACCGCGCTGCAGCCGCTTCTGCGCAAGGCCGGGTTGACCCTGCCGCGCGATGCGGTGCTCGAGACCTTTGCCAAGCACGAATCCGCCCAGCAAGCGGAAACGTCGGGCATGGTCTATTCCGAGCTGCTGGCGACGGTGCATCGTCGCCTCGCCAAGCAATGGCAGACGACCGCAAGCGAGCAGGATCACCAGCTGTTCGGCGCCTCGGTGCCGCAATGGCCGGAATTCCCCGACTCGGCGGCCGCGCTGCACTATCTCAAGCAGCACTACAAGCTGGTGATCCTATCGAACGTCGATCGCGAGAGCTTCAAGGGCAGCAACAAACGCCTCGGCGTCGTCTTCGATGCGATCTACACGGCGCAGGACATCGGATCGTACAAGCCGAACCCGGCAAATTTTCGCTACATGCTCGATCATCTCGCCGCGCTCGGCCATGCCAAGAATGAGGTTCTGCACACGGCGCAGAGCCTGTTCCACGACCACGCGCCGGCAAAGCAGTTCGATTTGGCCTGCGCCTGGATCGATCGCCGGCACGGCCGCGCCGGCTGGGGCGCGACGATGCCGCCGCACGAGGACGCGCGCTACGATTTTCGTTTCGACAGCATGGCCGACATGGTGACCGCGCATCGGATGGAATTGCGCGAGCAGGATCGCTAACCCAGCGCCTGACTGACGAGCGCGAAGCGCCGGGCGCGCGGCGACGAGGCCGGCCACGCGCCGCGAATCATGATGGTGGCGAGGCCGGCATCGACGAGGCCTGCGTCGGTCAGCCACGTCATCAGGTGCGTCGCCGTTTGCGGCACATCGATGCGCAGGAAACCAGGGACCATAAGCGCCGCCACCAAGTCGATCGCGTCGGCTTCGTCGGCGGCGACGACCGGGCCGATGACCTCTCCGCGACCGAATTTCCTGCGGATCGCGAAGCCCGTGATCGCCTGCGCCGCACCGATCGCCATAGTGCCGCCGTCTTGGGTCAGTCTGTCGAGCAGGACGGTGCGCGGAGCACCGAAGGCCGCCGCGTCGAGCGCGACGAGTGCAGCGCGGTCGCCGGGCAGCAGGGGACGTGCTGTGGTCATGCGCGGGATCAGCCGACACTGCCCCTGCAACTGGCGGATGGCGCCGGCAGCGCGGAAGCCGAAGCCGGCGTAAAGGGGCAACCCCGCATCGGTGGCGTTCAACATCAGGCTCCGCGCACACGCATCGTCGAGCAAGGATTGCATCAGCCGGTGGCCGATTCCTTTGCCCTGCCGTGCCGGCGAGACCAAGAACATGCCCAAGGTGCCGGCGTTCGCGCCGCAGGGCCACGACATCGCAGTGCCGACGATCGCACCGGTTTCGTCACAAGCGATGACGCCGCCGCCGAGCTCGTGAAGCAGGCGCCAGTCCTCCAAACGGTGCGGCCAGGCGGCTTCCGTCGACAAGCGATGTGCTGCCGGCAGATCGGCTGCCTCGAGCCGGCGCAGCGAGACCTTCACGGTGATCGCCCGAGGCGCATTACACCAGCTCGTCGGCCGCGAGCGGCGCGCTTTCGCGTGCCGAGTGGCCACCGGACGCGATAAATCGGCCCGGCGTTACGCCGCAAAGCCGCTTGAAGTGGCGCGACAGGTGGCTTTGGTCGAAGAATCCGGTCTCTACTGCCGTCATGATCGGCGAGGTTCCCTGACGAAGCAGTGATTGCGCATGCTGGATGCGCAGACGGCAGAGATATTGATGCGGTGGGATGCCGACTTCCTGGCGGAAGACGGTGGCGAAGCGATAGAGGCTGCGATTGCACATGCGCGCGAGCTCCGCGAGCGACAGCGGTTCCGCGAAGTGCTCTTCCATATAGCCCATGACCCGGCGAATGGGTAGCGAGATATTCGGCGTCGAGGTCATGGCGCGGACCTTGCGTAACGCCGTCGGAAACCGATCTGCCCGACAGCGGTTTCAGTTCCTGCAGCCCTTGCAGTCCCGGCTCGCCGTTCCACGCCGCCGGTTGCGATCTGCGGATACGCTTCCAGCAACGCGGCGTAGGCGCTGCGGACGGGGTTCTCGTTCGCGCGGCAGGCGCTGCCGGGCAACCGTTCGAAGAGCTTGGTCTTGACGAAGAAGCGCCAATGCACAGGCAGGTCGGCGAGGATTTCCGTGAGCGCGTCATAGTTCTCGCGCGTCCACAATTGCTCGAAGCCGAGCCGCTCCGGACCGAAATCGAAATCTGAAACGCTTTCCGCACCGCGCATGGCCGCGCGCCTGGCTTCTGTGGCGCGCGTGGCGATCGCGCCATTCTCGACTACGACGCCGTATTGTGCCGCTGCCGCCGGCACCGACACATAGCCGCGTTCGACATCGAGCAAGACATCCACCGGCCCGCGGTCGAGCGGGCTGCCGCGGCCGCCGCCGCCCGGCGAGTGGATGTGGATGACGTCGCCCGGTTCGGCCACCAGGATGTCGGTGTTGCCGAGAATGTGCTCTTGCGGCGTGCCCGGATTCCGGATGAAGTTCGACGGTTCGCCGGCTTTGCCGCCGAGAATCCCCCAGGGACGGAAGCGCGAACGATCGCGATTGCGCGCCGTGATCGTCGTATGGGGTGCGGAGACACGGAAATCGAGGACCGTGGCCAAACCGCCGCGCCAACGGCCGGCGCCGCCGGAATCCGCCAGCAGGCCGTAACGTAGAACCTCGATCGGCACCTCCGCCTCGGTGATCTCGATCGGCGTGTTCTTGAGGTACGCGGCGTCGGCCCCAGATCCGTTGGCGCCGTCGCCATGCGGCATGCCGCCGCCGCCGCCGACGATCGGATTGATCGCCGCCAGGATCGTGCGGTGCGTCCGGTTGTCGGTCGTCATCACATTGACGATCGAACTGGATCCCGCGGGTGCCGCGGGCATGCGCTCGGGGATCGCCTGGCAAAATGCGCCGAAGATGAGACTGCGCAGTCGCCCGCAAGTCAGGCTGCGCATGCCGACCGCGGCGGGGAAGACGGGGTTGAGCACCGTGCCTTCCGGCACGATGCAAGTGAAGGGGCGTGTCAGTCCCGCATTCAGCAGCAATTGCGGATCGAGGGTGTAGAGCACGTAGTAAACGCCGACCAGCAGCAGAGTATGCCGCGGATCGCTGCCCGTCGGCACGTTAAGCGCCGAGGTGAGCTGCGGATCTGTGCCGGTGAAATCGAGCACCGCGCTGTCCCCGGCGATTCGCAAAGTCAGCGCGAGCCGGCAGGGATTGCCGTCGACGGCATCTTCGTCGGCGTAGTCGGCGAAGAAATACTCTCCGTCCGGGATCTCCCGCAGAATTTCGCGCGCCTGATGCTCGGCGTAGTCCAGCAGGGAGGCCAATCCTTCCTTGAACGTCTCCGCCCCGAACTTCGTCAGCATCGCGCGGACCTTGCGCTCGCCGGTGTTCAGGGCGCCGATGAAGGCCTTGAGGTCGCCGTGGTTCTGCTCGGGCTTGCGCACGTTCAGCAACATGACGCGCAGCAAATCCTCGTTCAGTTCGCCGGCGCGGAACAGCTTCATCGGCGGGAAGCGCACGCCTTCCTGATGGATCTCGGTCAGCGAGCGCGACAGGCTGGCAGGCACTGCACCACCCATGTCGGTGTTGTGAATATGTCCGCCGACGAAGCAGACGATCTCGCCCTCGTGGAAGATCGGCTTCCACATGTGGAGATCGGGCGTGTGGGTCGCGAGGTAGCCGCTATAGGGGTCGTTGGTGAAGCCGACATCGCCCGGCGCATAGTCCGCAATTGCGGAAATTGCGCGGCCATAGTTGATGCCGGGATACCAGGTGGCGCCGAGATCCATCGGGACCGCCACGGTGAACCCCGCCGTGTCCGTCAGCATCACGGTGAAGTCCTGCGTCTCCTTCACGAAGGTGGAGTGCGCCGTGCGATAGAGCGTGTAGGCCATGTTCTCGGCCGCGGCGCGGGCGTGGTTGGCGAGAACTTGCAGCGTCACCTTATCGATCGCCATCGCTGCCCTCAATTCTGCAAGACGAGGTGGATGTTGCCGTGCGCGTCGATCGACCCGGCGAAACCCGCCGGGATGCAGATCGTCGTGTCCTCCTGGGCGATCACCGCCGGACCGGTCAGGCTATGGCCGTGCCGAAGCGCTTCCCGAAGGTAGAGCGGCAGGTTCCTCGACTCGCTGTCGTACCAGACATCGATGTGTCTCTCGGGCACCGGCTCGCAGGTGATCGGCTCTTCCTCGGTGAATTCGGGAAGCGCGGTCGCGCCCGCGATCACCAGGCGGAGATTGATGATCTGCACCTCCGCGGCCTCGTCGCTGAAATCGTAGATGAGCTTGTGCTGACGATGGAACGCGGTGATCAGCGCGTCGATATCACCTGATCCGACCCAGCGATCCTCGATCGGCACCTCGATCTCGAACGATTGGCCGCGATACCGCATGTCGGCCGAAAGCGAGCAGACGGCGGCGCCATGGAAGCCCTGATCATGATGCAGCCACCGCTCCGCCTCGGCGCGGAGCGCGGCGAATCCCTCGGGCAGCAGCGGTGCGACGCCGGGTTCGGCATCGACGAACACCGTGCGGATGAAATCGTTCTTCACATCCGCGATCAGGCCGCCCAACGCGCTGACGACGCCGGGTCGACGCGCGATCATGACGCGGCTCATGCCGAGCTCGCGCGCCAACAGACAGCCCAGCATTGGCCCAGCGCCGCCGAACGGCAGCAGGGTGAAATCGGCGGGATCGACGCCATAGCGGGCGATCTGCTTGTTCACCTCGACGAACATGCCGGAGATGGCGACCTTGATGATGGCCTCCGCGGTTTCCCGCACGCCAAGGCCGAGCTGCAGCGCAAGGCGAGCCACCACCGCTTCGGCACGCAGGCGGTCCATCACGACCGAGCTGTAGGCCAGCGGGGCGTGGCCGAGGAACCCGCAGACCGTCATGGCGTCAGTGATCGTCGCGCGATCGCCGCCGCGCCCGTAACAAGCCGGGCCGGGCGATGAGCCCGCGCTTTCCGGCCCGACCTTGAGAACGCCGAAGCCGTCGACCCAAGCGATCGAGCCGCCGCCATCGCCGATCGAGGTCACCGAGACCGACGGCACGTAGAGCGGAAACTCGCCGACCGTCTCACCCATGCCGAATTGCGGCTTGCCGTCGATCACCAGCGCGACGTCGGCACTGGTGCCGCCGATGTCGAGGGTGAGCACATTGGCGATGCCGACTTGGCGCGCGAGGAAGGACGCGCCGATGACGCCCGATGCGGTGCCCGAAAGCAGCATGTTGACGCAAGCGGTGCGGCCGAGCGCCGCATTCATGATGCCGCCGTTCGATTTGGTGATCATCGGCGGGACAGCGACGCCGCGTTCGCTCAAGGCGCGTTCGAGCGAGTGAAGGTAGCGATCGACGCGCGGATGGACGTAACCGTTGAGGATGACCGTGCTGGTGCGCTCATATTCGCGAATGACCGGCCAGATCTCGGTTGAGCAGAAGACGAACAGCTCCGGGGCCTCGCGCTCGACAATCGCCTTCGCCGCTCGTTCATGTGCCGGGTTGCGGTAGGCGTTGAGGAAGGCGATCACGATGCCGTCGACCTGCTTGGCGCGCGCCCGCGCAATCGCGCTGCGCACGCCGACTTCGTCGAGCGCGGTCTGCTCGCTGCCGTCGGCGCGCATGCGCTCGGCGACGCCGAAGACGCGGTCGCGCGGAATCAGCTGCTCGGGCCGGGAGCAGAAAAGGCTGTACATCTCGGGTAGGCGCAGGCGCCCCAGCTCGATGACATCCTCGAAGCCCTCGGAGGTAAGCAGCGCGAGCCGCGCGCCTTTGCGCTGGATCACTGTGTTGATGCCGACCGTGGTGCCGTGCACGAAGCTGGTGATCCGCGTCGGATCGAGACCGTGGCGCTGCTGCAACAGGGTCAGGCCATCCATCACCTCGCGGCCCGGCTCGTCCGGTGTGGTCAGCACCTTCAGCGAGTGCAGCCGGTTCGATTGCTCATCGAGCAGGCAGAAATCGATGAATGTCCCGCCGATATCGACGCCGATCCGCCAAGCCATGCCAGCCCCACTCAACACACATGTGTCTGCAGTGTCCGAGTGATGGGCCAGATCTGTCCAAGAACGATTCGGGGCATTCCAATAAGTCCCGCTTATGGACGTGGGTCAGACCGGAATCAGCACGCCTGAGTTCGCCGGGTCCGCACCGTGGGTGCGCACCGCTTCGCGCAAATGCCGGCGCAGCAAGTTCTGGTTACGCGAGAGCGGGCGCGGACTGCTGGTCAGCAGACATAGGGGGAGGGAGACGGCGGGACGAAACGGCCGGGTGACGAGGCCCGGGAAGCTGCTCCATGGCAGCAGCCCATCGACCAACGCGACGCCAATCCCGTGTTGCACGAAGGACAACGCAATGATCGAGACATCGATCTCGACATCCGGGCACAGCGCGGCGCCTTCCTCGGCAAAGGCGCGCTCCAGCAGCGCTCCCGGAAGGGAGTCGCCACGATACGAGATCAGGGTCTCGCCAGCCAAATCGGCGACCGTGATCGCGTTCCGCTTCGCGAGAAGATGGTCTTCCCGCAGGACGCAGACCACCTCGCTGCGGCCGATCACCTCCGTATCCAGCATCGGTAGCGGTGTGTCGTTCATGGCAACGCCGACATCGGCCTCACCTCGCTCGAGCATCGTGGCGATCACCGCCACGGGTACGACATAAGACCGCACGCGCACCCCAGGGCACGCGGAACGGAAGGCCTTCAGCGCGCGGGGCACGATCGAGAGCGAGGGCGGCGCGGAGGATGCGAGACGCACCAGCCCTGTCTTGCCGTGCTTCAAATCGGTGGCGAAACGACGAAGATTGTCGAAATCACGGAACAAGCGATCGGCCTCCGGAAACAGTTGCTCGGCTTCCGGCGTCGGCACGAGGCGACCTTTCAGGCGCTGGAACAACTTGAGGCCGAGTTCATCCTCGGTGTGCAGCAGGATCTGGCTGAGCGCGGGTTGCGAGACATTGAGCGCTTTGGCGGCACCGGTGAGCGTGCCGCAGCGCATGATGGTGCGGAATACCTCAAGCTGTCTGGCGTTCATCGCACGATCCCATAATGTGAGCTTATATAAGCAGATCGAACGCCGATTGGACACTGCGGCGCGGCGGATGGGATGCTCCTTCCGGCATGAAGCTGGACCTGAAGCGGGATGACCAAGATCGCGGCCTGTTCCGCCGCGTAGGTGAGCTGGCACGCTCCCCGATACGGCTGGACGTGGACGGCACGGCGATCGAGGCTTTGGAGGGCGATACGTTGTTGGTCGCCTTGCTGGCCAACGGCGTACGGCTGCGCGACAGCGAATTCGGCGATGCTCCTCGCGCCGGGTTCTGTCTGATGGGCGCGTGCCAGGATTGCTGGGTCTGGACGGCGGATGGCGGACGGTTGCGCGCATGCACCACGCCGGCGACGGAGGGCATGAGCATCGTGACACGCGGGGCAGTATGGCCGAGCCGAAGGTGATCGTCGTCGGTGCCGGCCCTGCCGGAACGCGCGCGGCAGCGCGGCTGGCGGAGGCGGGATTGCGACCGCTCGTCGTCGATGAAGGACGGCAAAGCGGCGGACAGATCTATCGCCGCCAACCGGAGAATTTCCGGCGCCGACCCGCGGAGCTCTATGGCTTCGAGACGGCAAAGGCAGAGGCGCTGCACCGTGCCTTCGAGATGCTGCGCCCGCGCATCGAGTACCGGAGCGAAACCCTCGCCTGGAATGTCTATGAGGGCGCTCTGCACCTGCTGCATGACGGCCGATCGGAAGAAGCCCGTTTCGATGCGCTCATCCTGGCATCCGGTGCCACCGACCGCATTATGCCGCTGCCAGGCTGGACGCTGCCGGGCACGTTCAGTCTCGGCGGCGCCCAGATCGCGCTGAAGGCGCAGGCCTGCGCGATCGGTGCTCGGCCTGTGTTTCTCGGCACCGGTCCGCTGCTCTATCTCGTCGCCTATCAGTATGCCAAGGCCGGCATAAAGGTGGGCGCGGTGCTCGATACCTCCCGCTTCAGCCGACGGATCGCCGCGCTGCCCGCGCTATCGGTCCGGCCGAGCATGTTGGCCAAAGGGCTCTATTACAGCCTTTGCCTGGCACGGCACGGCGTCCCGGTATTGACGGGCGTGACGCCCGTCACCATTCAGGGCGAGGCACGCGTCGCGGGTATCGAGGTGCGTGATCGTCGAGGACGAACGCGACGGTACGCCTGCGATGCCGTAGGCGTCGGCTATGGGCTGCGGTCGGAAACTCAGCTGGCGGACTTGGCGCGATGCAATTTTGTCTTCGACCCCCTGGCACGGCAATGGCTGCCCGAGACAGACGCCAACGGCCGCACCTCGACGCGAGGTGTCTATCTCGCCGGTGACGGTGCACGAATTCTCGGAGCCGATGCAGCCGAACTCAGCGGGCGTCTCGCCGCCTGCGCTGCCTTGAGCGATCTCGGTCGCGCGGCTCCGGCGGTGGAGGTCGAGCGGCTGCGGCGCGCTCTGCGCCCCATGATGCGGTTCCGCCAGGGGCTGGAGCAAGCCTTTGCCTGGCCGGCGAACCTTGCCGCTGGATTGCCAGACGATACGTTACTCTGCCGCTGCGAGGCGATTACCGCCGGAGAACTTCGGCACACGGCCACTGATCTGGGTGCGCCCGAATTGAATCGAGCGAAGGCGTTCAGCCGGATCGGTATGGGCCGCTGCCAAGGCCGCTTTTGCGGATTGGCCGCGGCCGAGATCCTCGCCACTGCGCTGGACGTCCCGATCGAACAGGTGGGACGGTTGCGCGGCCAAGCGCCGGTCAAGCCGCTGCCCATCGCAACCGAGCGCACGGCATGACGGAGCAGACGGCCGACGTGGTGATCATCGGCGGTGGGTTGATGGGCGCCGCGACCGCCTTCTTTCTGCGCCGACGTCGACGTAGCGTCATTCTCTTGGAGCGCAACCTCATCGGCCAACAGGCCAGCGGAACGAATTTCGGCAATGTCCGCCGCCAGGGCCGCTTCCTGCCGCAACTGCCATTGGCCACGCGCTCCCGCGTCATCTGGGGCCGGCTGCAGGAATTGCTGGGCGAGGATGCCGAGTTCCTGCCGACCGGGCATGTTCGCGTCTGCTTCCGCCAGGATGAAGTCGGCGACCTGGAAATCTATGCGCGCGATGCGCGCGACTACGGTCTGGATCTCGAGCTGATCAGCCGCAACGCACTACGTGATCGCTTCCCCTTCCTCTCGCCGGACGCGATTGCAGGGTCCTACTCACCGCAGGACGGCCACGCCAATCCGCGCCTCGCCGCTCCCGCCTTCGCGCGCGCCGCCCGTCGCGAAAGCGCGGTCGTGCATGAGAACGCAGACGTGCTGGCGATCGAAAAGGTTGGCGAGGATTTCGTCGTCGAAACCCGCACCGCCGGGCGCTTCCGGGCACCGGCGATCCAAATCTCTGCCGGCGCCTGGAGCGACACGCTGTCAGCGAGTTTCGGTGAGGCCGTGCCGCTTGTGGTTCGCGGCCCGCAGATGGCGGTGACCGAGCCCGCACCCTATTTGATCGAACCGGTAGTCGGCGTGTTCTCGCGGAAGCCCGAGGAGGGCGTGTATCTGCGCCAAGTGCGCCGGGGCAATGTTGTGTTCGGCGGTGGCCTGCGCGGTCCCGCCTTCGCCGATATCCAGCGTGCCTATGCCGACCCGGCAGCCACGCTGCACCAGTTGCCCCATGTGCGGCGCGTGGTACCGGCCCTGGCTGCACTACGCGTCATCCGCACATGGAGCGGCATCGAGGGCTATATGGATGACGATATCCCTGTGATCGGCCCCAGCGCAAAGGTGCCAGGCCTGTTTTATGCTTTCGGCTTCTGCGGCCACGGGTTTCAGTTGGGACCGGGGGTCGGTGATGCGATGGCCGAGCTAATCGACACTGGGAAGTGCGCGACGCCGATCGATCTCTTTCATGTGACACGCTTTGCTCGAAAGACGTCATAGCGTCGAGCATCTCGTCATCGATCATCGCGTTCCATCGGTCAACTCGGAGCGGGCCGATCGACCCTGCAAGGCGAAAACGACGCGCTGGCCGTTGCGCC
The DNA here is from genome assembly GCA_041488295.1 of Allostellaceae bacterium. GTDB lineage: Bacteria > Pseudomonadota > Alphaproteobacteria > ATCC43930 > CGMCC-115725 > URHD0088. Next base: position 6,144 of record JBGPOZ010000066.1, on the reverse strand, counting down.
TTCTGAACAATGTCCCTAAAGACGGCCGCTCCTACCTCTCTCGACGATGACGGCGGCGCGTGAAGCGGCGCGCCATGGAATATGTCGTTCGACAGGTCATCGGGGCCGCCTGAATCCCATCCCCGATCTGAGATTCGACGGGCGGTGCGCCCGAACGCTCAGAGGTCCGGAATGGGTCAACAATGCCGATTCGACCGGGCAGCGAGTCAGTCTGCTTCTGCAAAAAGAGCGGACCTACCTGACACCGACCTGCACGTCGCGATCGGAGCGCGCTCTTGGATCATGTGGGAGAAGTACAGAGGTGACCGACCTTGAACGAGTCTCGATCGCTGGCGGTGGAATCGCTGTGCTCCAAACCTGTCACTGCACTTCCACGCGAGTCCAATCCGAGTGCGGGAGTCCGTTTTTCGTCTTATCCCAGACGAGTAGACCCTGCGGTTGCAAATAACTCGATGCTGTGATGCGAAGAACTTCCTCGGCCCGTTGGCCGGTAGCTAGAATAGGATTCGCGTTGAGCCCCCAATCGGCGCCGGTGCCCTGGCGGGTGTAGTCGTTTGCCGAGCGGAGACCGAAGGCAAATGCCGCACCCAAATAGGCGCGCGTCTGGTTCGCCATGACGATGGCGCCGCGGCCGTGGATTTCGGCAAGCAGAGGAACGACGTCGCTCGCCTCGATCTCTGCCGCCGGGCGATCGGCGCCGATCGCTTGCGCCGCGCCAACGGTTTCGGAGAGCAGGATTCGCTCGGTGTGCTTCCAGGAGCGCTTACCGGAGCGCTTCATGTCATCGATATATGCCGTGAACAACTCGCGGACGGTCACCCGGCGCTCCTCATCCTGGCGGCGCTTTCGCCATAGGAGGCGATCTTGGTGCTCCTGCGCTTCCCGCCGCGATACCATACGGCGTAAAACTCGGCAGTCACCCGATCCTTGAACGGACGGATCAGCAGTGCCAGGCGGCCCGCGCCGCGCTCGCCGTCATCCCTCAACTCGATTGACGTCTTCCCGCTCGCCGGAGCGTTGCGGATCGCGTTCTTGATTTGGGTTTCGGTGATCATCTTCCGGGTCTCATCTGTTGGCGGTTATGCTGGCGGTGGCGCCTGTGGTATGACCACATTTGTTCCGTCCAGGCGGCGCCCTGAATCTGCGCCACTCAATCCACTGAGTCCTTGGAAAAGCCGGTAATTTCCGTGACTTCCAATGATCTCTAGAGGACTACCCGTATGCTAAACTTCGTCACGACCGATGATGGCGTGAAGCTCTACTATGAAGAGGTCGGCGCGGGCACTGCGATCATCTTCGTTCACGAGTTCGCAGGCGACCATCGCAGTTGGGAGCCGCAACTGCGCCATTTCGCCCGGCGCTATCGCTGCATCGCGTTCAACGCGCGAGGATATTCGCCCTCGGACGTTCCTCTGGACGGCGAGAAATATTCGCAGGATCGGGCGCGCGACGACATTCGCGCGGTTCTCGATGGTCTTGCGATCGCCAAGGCGCATGTCGTCGGCCTGTCGATGGGGGGGGTTGCGACCTTGCATTTCGGCCTCGAATATCCGGATCGCGCATTCTCGCTCGTCGTCGCCGGTTGCGGTTACGGCGCCGAGCCGAGCAAGCGTCAGCAATTCCGCGAAGAGGTCGAGCGCACCGCCGATCGCATCGCCGGCGAGGGCATGGCGAAGGCCGGCGAGAATTACGCCTTGGGACCGACGCGAGTGCAATTTCAGAACAAGGACCCGCGCGGCTGGGCAGAATTCGCCCGCTTGTTGTCCCAACATTCAACCGAAGGATCGTCCCTGACCATGCGCGGCATCCAGGCAAGGCGCCCCTCGCTCTACGATCTCGTCAACCGGATGCGGCGTCTCACCGTCCCGACGCTCATCGTCACCGGCGATGAGGATGAGCCGTGCCTCGATCCCGGGCTGTTGATGAAACGCACGATTCCGTCGGCCGGCCTCGTCGTCCTGCCGAACAGCGGCCATACGATCAATCTCGAAGAGCCCGATCTCTTCAACGATGCGTGCGATCGCTTCTTCCACCAGGTCGAAGCCGGTCGCTGGAGCTTGCGCGATCCGCGCGCGAGCGCGGCGACGATCCTGGGGCAGCGCTGAAACGGCCCCTATCCGCCGCTCGGTTTCGTGTCGAGCGGAAGGGCAAAGAATTGGCTGGAGCCGTCGCGCTCGATGCGCAGCAAGACCGATTTACGGCCGGCCTTGCGCGCCGCCTCGACCTTCTCGCCGACCTGCTCCGGCGCGGCAACGATGTCGTGCCCGACCGCGACGACGATGTCGCCCGGCTGAATGCCGCGCTTCGCCGCGACGCCGTCCTCCTCGACATCGAGCACGACGACGCCCTTGGCGTCTTCCGGCAGCTCGAGATCCTTGCGCACCTCCGGCGTGATCTTGGCGAGGGCCATGCCGGCGGCCTCCACCGTCGGAGTGTTTTTCGCCGGGGTCTCCGCAGGAACCGGGGCGGAGGCCAGCTTGTCGGTGTCGAGAATGCCGATCTTTACGTCGGCGCTCGTCTCCTTGCCGTCGCGCCACAACGTCACCTTGACCGTCTTGTCGGCGGGTGTCTCGGCGACGAGGCGGGGTAACTGACGGGTGCGGTCGATCGGTTTGCCGTCGAAGCTTAGGATCACATCGCCCGACTGGAGCTTGGCCTTGGCCGCCGGGCTGTTGCCGTCGACATCGGTGACGAGCGCGCCATGAGTCTTGTCGAGGCCGAGGTTCTCGGCGATTTCATCGGTCACTTGCTGGATGCGGACGCCGAGCCAACCGCGCTCGACCTTTCCGGTCTTTTGCAATTGCTCGATCACCGACTGGGCAAGCGAGGAGGGGATGGCGAAGCCGATGCCGATCGAGCCGCCGGTCGGCGAATAGATCGCCGTGTTGATGCCGATCACCTCGCCGGAGAGATTGACAAGCGGCCCCCCGGAATTGCCGCGATTGATCGGTGCGTCGGTCTGCAGGAAGTCGTCATAGGGCCCGGCATGGATGTCGCGCGCCCGAGCCGAGACGATGCCAGCGGTGACGGAACCGCCAAGGCCAAAGGGATTGCCGATCGCGAGCACCCAATCGCCGACCCTCGCTTTGTTGGAATCGCCCCATTTGAGTTCTGGAAGCGGCTGCTTCGGCTCGACCTTGAGAAGGGCGAGGTCGGTCACGGTGTCACGCCCGACGATCTGTGCCTTCAGGGTCGTGTCGTCCGGCAGGATGACGGTGATCTCCTCGGCGCCGGCGACGACGTGGTTGTTTGTCACGACGAGGCCGGAACGATCGACGACGAAGCCCGATCCCAGCGAGTGCACGCGCGGCCGCGGCGTCGCCGAATTGCCGTCGCGACCGTTGAAGAAGAAATCGTCGAAGGGAGAGCCCGGCGGGAATTCAGGGCCGTCCGGCGTCTCCTTGTCGTTGTTTCGGTCCGGCAGCGCCTGCGTTGTCGAGATGTTGACGACAGCCGGCACCAGCTTGTCGGCGAGATCGGCAAATGAATCGGGAAAAGCGCGCGCCTGCGCCAATACGGGTGCCGAGCCGAGCGCTGTCAGCAATGCCGCCGAAAGGTAGAACGCAGTGAAGGAAGGCGGCAGCGAGCGACGGAACGAGCCGACCGAACGCGTGGCGCGGAAACGAAGCAACAGACCCTCCTTATTCTTTGCCGATCGAACGGAACCTTCATCAACGGCGAGCCGGCGACAATCACGGTGCGCACGGTCACGACCGGGGACGGCGACGCGCTGCCCTTTCGCTTACAACGAGATGCACCATTCTACCAGCATCTTGCGCGCCGAGACGACGCTTTCCGACATCCTCAAGCAAGGACCGGATAGGCAAATTGCCGCGCCGCGTCTCGATACCGCACCAGAATATCATAGTCGGCGGCCGAAGCCGCGACGATGCCGTCGAGAAGAAGAGCCTCGCGCGTCGCTGCAAGCGCCGGGTCCGCGAGAGCGTCCGTAAGAGCGCTGCGGAGCATGCCGTCCAAATCCTCGCTGTTGCCGCGCGCGGTGACAAAGGGCAAAGATGGGCCGCTTTGCGTGCGCGCCAGGATTCTCGTTGCGGCGCCAAGCTCCGGTCGCAGCCGCAAAAGCAAGGCGTGGCTCACGCAATCGATCGCCGCGATGTCGGCCCGGCCTTCGGCAAGAGAAGCAAGGCTCGCGGCGTGGCTTCCCGTCACGACGATGGCGGAGAAGAAGCGACCGCTCTCGGCAAACGGCGCGAAGGCGAGGCGCGGCAGGTTCATGCCGGTGTTCGAGTCCCACGCATTGAGGGCGAAGCGGCTGCCGCGAAGATCCTTGAGCTCGCGCGCCGACGACGCGGCCGGGACGACGATGAAGCTGCAATGCGTAGCGTCAGCGCAACCCGGGGCATTGTAGATCGCTGCGGCGACGATGCGCAGCTGATCGGCGAAGTCGGTCATTGCCGGAAAGCCGCAGCTTTGACCGAGCATGAGGTGCGGCTGCGCCCAGGATTCGTGATGCGTCAAGTCGTGCGAGAGGAAATCAGGGACGTCGGTGACGCCGGCGCGGCGCAATCGTTCCGCGACCGCTTGCCACAACGCATCCGTCGCCGGCCGCAGCTCGGGAAAATCGTACATTGGTAGATGAGCGATCACCCGCATCGACATGAGCGTCGGTCCGCCTCTCCGCTTTCTGAACTCCGAGGCTAGCATGGAGGACCCGGCGGGTGCTTCAGCTATCAGAGCAGGCGAAGCTGCTCGCTCTTGCGTGTCGGTGGCCGGAACAGCGTCGTATCGAGCTGGCCGATATTGCCTCGGTTGCGCAGGCAGAGCCGCTTGCAGGCGAGCTCGAAACGAGCCCGGAGGAGCTCGGCGTGATGTCCGACCCCGCTCATCCGGCGCCCCCATTGCGAATCATAGGTCTGGCCGCCATGCATCGCGGCAACGAGGGACATGACGTGCTTGGCCTTGTCCGGCACGTGCGCTTCGAGCCACTCGCGGAACAGCGCCTTGAGCTCGAGCGGCAGGCGCAGGAGCACATAGCCGGCGTGACCGGCCCCGGCATCGCGCGATGCCGCGAGGATCGCTTCGAGTTCGCTGTCGTTGAGCGCCGGGATCATCGGCGCGGCAAGAACGCCGGTCGGAATCCCCGCGGCGGCCAGCGCCGTCACAGTTTCGAGCCGCCGCTCGGGCGCGGCGGCGCGCGGCTCCAGGGTTCGCGCGAGGCCGCGATCCAGGGTCGTGATCGAGACCGACACGCTCGCCAGGCGCTTCGCCGCCATCGGCGCCAATATGTCGATATCGCGCTGGATCAGCGCCGATTTAGTGACGATGCAGACGGGGTGATCCGCCGCTTGCAGAACCTCGAGGACGCTGCGCGTGATCTTGAATTTGCGTTCGGCCGGTTGGTAGGGGTCAGTATTCGTGCCCATCGCGATCGGCCGGCAGACGTAGCCCGGCTTGTCCAGCTCGGACGCCAGCAGCTTCGCCGCCTCCGGCTTGACGAAGATGCGGCTCTCGAAATCGAGCCCCGGCGACAGGCCAAGATAGGCGTGGGTCGGCCGCGCGAAGCAATAGACGCAGCCATGTTCGCAGCCGCGATAGGGGTTGATCGAGCGGTCGAAGCCAAGATCGGGCGAATCGTTGCGCGCGATGATCGTCCGCGTGCTGTCGATGGTGAAGCTCGTCGTCAGAGGCGGCGGCGGCTCGTCGCCGCTTCCCCACCCATCATCGACGGCGAGCCGATCCAAGGGCTCGAACCGCCCGACGGCATTGCTGACCGCGCCGCGTCCCTTGCGGATTGTCGGAGGATTGCTCTCGTCCATGCCGTTGAGCATGCCGCTTTTTTCTAGAACATTTCAAGAACAAAACCTCGTCTCAGACAAAGAACGGCGAGTCGCCGAGCCATTCCGAACGAGTTGCGGCGACCCGGTTCGGGTCGAAGAAGGCATCGACGCGGCGACGAACATGCGCCAGCAGCGCCTCATCGATCGTGTCCCCGAGCGAACCGGAGACGTCTCGCGTCTTGCCGCGCCAGCGCGTCGCCCACATCATCGTGCGCAGCCAGGTAAGGCGCCGGCTCGGAGCCAGCCACGGCTGCAGGCGTGCCGCGCGCGCCGGCCCGACGCGTTCGAGATAGCAGGTGTAAAAGGCGCGGATCTCGGCGGGCGACAGGACAATCTGAACGTCGCG
>JBGPOZ010000065.1:0-19556 GCA_041488295.1 Allostellaceae bacterium | reverse complement strand
TCGCCTTAAGACCAGTCGGTTCCCCAACCAGCCAAAGCTCAGGGCACTGTCATTACGCACTCAAAGATGTGCTCAACGACAGCGCTCCTAAACGCCGCCGCCTGCACATCCCTTCCTCTTACCAACAATGTCAAAGAACGTAGATCCGCAAGGAACCCCTCGCGGCAAAAGGAGGCGGGCTTATAAGCGCGCCACGCAGGCAAGTCAACAAGGTTTCAGCCTCATTTTCCGGCCCCCGCCGTCCCCTCGAATCAGCCTCCTCGATGTCACCGGTCGGCACGAACTCCGCCCCGCACGCGTTGCGGCATCACCAACCGACTTCTAAAGGAGGCCGCGCCGAAGCGACGACCGAGGCAACATATAGACCCGACACGCCCCGCTGTCCAGAGGAGAGCGCGAATGTTTTCAATCCCTCGCGCGCCCCGTCAAGCGTCGACGGCTCCGCTCAAAAAAGCCCGAGCGCGCGCAATTCGCGCACGAGCCGCGCCGGCAGCTCGTCGCCGCCATGCCGATCGGCCGGTGCCGCGTTCGCGGCGAGATAGCGCCAACCTTGGAACGGTCGGTGCGGATGCGGCTCGGTCGGCACGAGCGTGTGGTCGAGCTCGAGAACGCAGCAGGCGCGCCCCTCCGGGTCGTTCCCGTGCACGAGATCGAGAACGCGCTGGCGAACCCGCACCAGCCCCTTGATGACCCAATAGATCGAGCCGCCATCGAGCAGCTCTGCCTCGCGGCGGGGCATGTGGCGCGTATAGATGCGGCATGGACCCTCGCCTTCGCGCTCGCGCCGGCGCCGGCGATGCTCGATGAGATCGTCGAGATCGGCGATCCCGACCGCCATCTTGATGAGATGCACCGTCATGACGCGTCAGCCGCCGCTCTTGGCGCCTGGCTCCTCGGGCGGCACGAGCGCGAGCAGCTCGGCATTCTCCTCGACGAGATCCCCCGCGGCATAGCCGACGCGCTCGACCACGCCGTCGGCCGGCGCCGTAATCGTGTGCTCCATCTTCATCGCCTCGAGCACGATAAGCGCCTGGCCGCGCACAACCGCCATCCCCGGCATCGCAAGGACCTGGATGACGCGCCCCGACATCGGCGCCGTGAGCCGGCCGCCCGCGCTTTCCTCGACGCCTAGCGGCTCGCGCGGATCGATGTGGCGAAGTTGGTGGACGATACCCTCGTGCAGAACCGTCACCGCCGCCCCGCGGCGAAGCACGCGCAGGTCGCGGCCGATCCCGTCGAGAACGAGGCGCAGCGTTCCGTCGGCGCGGCGCTCGGCATCGGCTTCGAGAGTGCGGCCGGCGATCTCCAGCCGGTAGCCGCGGCCGAGGTAATACGCGCGGACCGGCCGTTGCGCCTCGCCATCCTGCAGGATGATGTCCTGGTAGGTTTCCCCATTGAGGCGCCAGCCGTCGCGCCGGTGCCACGGGGAGTGCGGATCGGGCGAGCGCGCCGCATCCTCGCGCGACACTGTTGCTTGATCGAGCAGCACGAGCAATGCCGCGGCGGCGAGGCTTTCATCGGGCGCCGCCGTCGTTTCCGGCACGAGCGCGCCGCGATGCCGGGCGATGAAGCCGGTGTCGACGGAAGCGGCGGCGAAATCGGCATGCGCCGCGAGGCGGGCGAGGAAGGAGAGATTGGTCGCGACCCCAAGCACCTCATAGGCGCCGAGTGCATCGCGCAGGCGCCGCAGCGCCGCCGGCCGATCCTCGCCCCAGACAACGAGCTTGGCGATCATCGGATCGTAGTGGATGCCGATCGCATCGCCGCTGCGCACCCCGGTCTCGACGCGGACATGGCCGCTCTCGGCGGGCGCGCGCAGATGGTACAAGGTCCCGGTCGCCGGCAGAAAATCGCGCGCCGGATCCTCGGCATAGATGCGCGCCTCGACGGCATGGCCGGCGATCGCCACCTCGTCCTGGCGCCGCGGCAGCGCCTCGCCGGATGCGACGCGGAGCTGCCATTCGACGAGATCGAGGCCGGTGATCATCTCGGTCACCGGATGCTCGACCTGGAGGCGCGTATTCATTTCCATGAAGAAGAAATCGGACCCCTCGGCGATGAACTCGACGGTGCCGGCGCCGACATAGCCGACGGCGCGGGCCGCGGCGACCGCCGCCGCGCCCATCGCCTGCCGCCGCGCCGGGTCCATCCCCGGCGCCGGCGCCTCCTCGACGACCTTTTGGTGGCGGCGCTGCACCGAGCAATCGCGCTCGAAGAGGTGGATGCAGTTGCCCTGGCGGTCGGCGAAGATTTGCATCTCGATGTGGCGCGGCCGCGTCAGATATTTCTCGATCAGCACCGTGTCGTCGCCGAAGGAGGATGCGGCCTCGCGCTTGGCCGATGCGAGCGCAGCGGCGAAATCCGCCGGCTGCTCGACGATGCGCATGCCCTTGCCGCCGCCGCCCGCCGAGGCCTTGATGAGAACGGGATAGCCGATCCGCGCCGCTTCCTTGGCAAGGCGCTTCTCGCCCTGCTCCCCGCCGTGATAGCCGGAAACGAGCGGCACCCCCGCCTTCTCCATCAGCGTCTTCGCCGCCGATTTCGAGCCCATGGCGCGGATGGCGGCGGGCGGCGGGCCGATGAAGACGATGCCCGCGACGGCGCAGGCCTCGGCGAATTCCGCATTCTCGGAGAGGAAGCCGTAGCCGGGATGGACCGCCTCGGCACCGCTCGCCCGCGCCGCCGCGATGATGCGGTCGATGCGCAGATAGCTCTCGCGCGCCGCCGCCGCGCCGATCGGATAGGCCTCGTCGGCCATCGCGACATGAAGCGCGTCGCGGTCGGCCTCGGAATAGACAGCGACGGTGCGGATCGCAAGCCGCCGCGCCGTGCGGATGATCCGGCAGGCAATCTCGCCGCGATTGGCGATGAGGATCTTGGTGAACACCTTACGTCACATCCGGAAGACGCCGAAGCGCGCCCGCTCGATCGGCGCGTTGAGGCTGGCCGAGAGGCCGAGCCCCAGCACCATGCGCGTCTCCGCCGGATCGATGACGCCGTCATCCCAGAGCCGCGCGCTCGCATAGTACGGATGGCCCTGCGTTTCGTACTGCGTCAAGAGCGGCGCCTTGAAGGCGGCCTCCTCGTCCGCGCTCCAACCCCTCCCCTGCGCCTCGAGCGCGTCGCGCCGCACCGTCGCCAGCACCGAGGCCGCCTGCTCGCCGCCCATCACCGAGATGCGCGCATTGGGCCACATCCAGAGGAAGCGCGGCCCGAAGGCGCGGCCGCACATGCCGTAATTGCCGGCGCCGAAGCTGCCGCCGATGATCACCGTGAATTTCGGCACGGCGGCGCAGGCGACGGCGGTCACCATCTTGGCGCCGTCCCGGGCGATGCCGCTTGCTTCGTATTTCTTGCCGACCATGAAGCCGGTGATGTTCTGCAGGAAGATGAGCGGAATGCCGCGTTGATCGCAGAGCTCGATGAAGTGCGCCGCCTTCAGGGCGCTTTCCGAGAAGAGGATGCCGTTATTGGCGATGATCCCGACCGGATAGCCCCAGATATGGGCGAAGCCGGTGACGAGCGTCGTGCCGTAAAGCTGCTTGAACTCGTCGAGCTCGCTGCCGTCGACGATGCGCGCGATGACCTCGCGCGCATCGTAGGGCTTCTTCCAATCGGAAGAGACGACGCCGTAGATCTCCTCGGGATCGTAGGCGGGCTCGACCGGCGGGCGGAGCGCGACGCCGGGCTCTTTCACCCGGTTGAGGCGCGCGACGATGCTGCGGGCGATGCCGAGAGCGTGCGCGTCGTTGAGCGCGTAGTGGTCGGTGACGCCGGAAACGCGGCTGTGCACGTCGGCGCCGCCCAGCTCCTCGGCGGTGACGATCTCGCCGAGCGCCGCCTTCACCAGCGGCGGGCCGCCCAAGAAGATCGTCCCCTGGTTCTTGACGATGACGCTTTCATCCGACATCGCCGGGACATAAGCGCCGCCCGCCGTGCACGAGCCCATGACGATCGCGATCTGCGGGATGGCCTCCGCAGACAAGGTCGCCTGGTTATAGAAGATGCGGCCGAAATGCTCGCGGTCGGGAAAGACATCGTCCTGGTTCGGCAGATTGGCGCCGCCGGAATCGACGAGGTAGAGGCAAGGGAGGCGGTTCTGGCGCGCGATTTCCTGGGCGCGCAGATGCTTCTTCACGGTGATCGGAAAGTACGTCCCGCCCTTCACCGTCGCGTCGTTGACGACGATGACGCATTCGCGGCCCGAGACGCGGCCGATCCCGGTGATGATGCCCGCCGCCGGCACCTCGCCGCCATACATGCCGTAGGCGGCGAGCTGCGACAGTTCGAGAAAGGGCGAGCCCGGATCGAGCAAGGTGCGGACGCGCTCGCGCGGCAGGAGCTTGCCGCGGGAGGCGTGGCGCTCGCGCGCGGCGACGCCGCCGCCCTGGCGGATCACCCCGACCTTCTCCGTGAGATCGGCGACGAGGCCGCGCATCGCTGCGGCATTGGCGCGGAACGTCTCCGCGCGCGGATCGATCGCGGTATTGATGACACTCATGCGTCTGGGCGAAATCCAGGTTTGATGGGCGAGCTTGCTTGTATAAAGATTTACCACAGAGACACGGAGTTCACGGAGAAACTAAATTGTCCGTGCTAGCGGTTCAATCGCCTCCGTGTCCTCCGTGCCTCCGTGGTAAATTACTTTCTCCCGCAAGCTCACCGAAAGCTCCTCATGCCCACTCTCACGCAACTCGAAGCCGCGTCCGACCTCGTCCATTCGATCATGCCGCCGACGGCACAGTTCTGCTGGCCGCTCCTCGCCGAGCGCTGCGGCACCGAGCTCTGGGTCAAGCACGAGAACCACACGCCGATCGGCGCCTTCAAGATCCGCGGCGGCCTCGTCTACATGGCCGATCTGCGCAAGAACCGGCCGGAGGTGGCGGGCGTCATCACGGCGACGCGCGGCAATCACGGGCAGAGCGTCGGGCTTGCGGCGCGGCGCCTCGGCCTTCGTGCCACCATCGTCGTGCCGCACGGCAACAGCCGCGAGAAGAACGCGGCGATGCGCGCGCTCGGCGTCGAGCTCGTCGAGCACGGCCATGATTTTCAAGCATCGGCCGAATTCGCCGCCGGGCTCGCCGAGGAGCGACGCCTCCACTTCGTGCGATCCTTCGACGATCGTCTGGTGCTCGGCGTCGCCACCTACGCGATCGAGCTGTTGCGCGGGGTTGCGGATCTCGACACCGTCTACGTTCCGATCGGCATGGGGTCGGGCATTTGCGGCATGATCGCGGCGCGCGAGGCGCTCGGCCTCAAGACGAAGATCGTCGGCGTCGTGGCGTCCGGCGCTCCCGCCTACGCCCTCTCCTTCGCCGCCGGGAAGCCCGTTTCGACCAACGGCGCCGAGACCATGGCCGACGGCCTCGCCTGCCGTGCTCCCTCCGACGCGGCGGTGACGGCGATCTGCCGCGGCGCCGAGCGGATCGTCACGGTGAGCGACGACGAGATCCGCACCGCGATGCGCCACCTCTTCACCGACACGCACAACCTTGCCGAAGGCGCCGGCGCCGCGACCCTGGCGGCGCTCCTGCAGGAGAAGGTGAAGATGGCCGGCAAGCGCGTCGCCATCATCCTCTCCGGCGGCAACATCGACCGCGCGCTCTACGCCGAGGTTCTGGCAGAGGCGTAGGCGTGATCAGGCGAATGCGACGAAATCCCCTTTAGCGCGGAGGTCGCTGGGGATGCGCGGAGGACGCCGGTAACGCACGCACTCCGCGTCCTCAGCGAAGCCTCCGCGTCCTCAGCGCTAACCGTCCATCACGGTAGCCGTCACCCCTGCTACGGCACCGTCATTGCGAGCGTAGCGAAGCAACCCAGGCAACCAGCCCCGGCCCTCTGGATTGCTTCGCCTCCGGCTCGCAATGACGGCGGCGATGGTTTCGATCGATCAATCCCCGCTCAACTCGCGGCGGATCGATAGCGTTGCGCGAGGGCAGGCCGGTTGGCGCTCGTCAACACCGTTCGCCGCACCTCGGCAAGGCGTTCGAGCAGCGCAGCGTCATCAAGACCAGGGACGCACACGACCTCGCCATGCGCCAATGCCGCGAGCGACGCCGCGACCACGTCGGCCGCTTTCATCATCGGCGGCATCTTGCCCGGGTCCCTCCCCGTCACCGCATGGTATTCGGTATCGACGAGCCCGGGGAGACACGCCTGGACGCGGACCCCGCTCGAGCCGAGCTCGCCGGAAAGCGCCTCCGTGAAGGCCAGGATGAACGCCTTTGCGCCCGCATACATGGCCCGGTAGGGCAACGGATTGGGCGGTAGCGCGCCGCTGAGCGCGAGGAGCGATGCGATGTTGACGACGCCGCCCGCACCACGGCGGACCATGCCCGGCAGCGCCGCGCGGGTGAGCCGCGCCACCGCCCGGATGTGAACGCCGATCAACTCGTCGATGATGTTGGGCTCGATCTCGACGAAGGGCCGATACCCACCGAAACCGGCGTTGTTGACGAGAAGTGCCAGCCGCTCCTCCCCGGCAATCCGCGCCTCGAGCTGCGACAAGGCGCCGGCGTCAGTCAGATCGGCGGCGAGCGGCTCGGCCGCAACCCCGGTCTCGCCGCGCAGCCGCTCGGCCAGCGCCTCCAGCCGGTCCCGCCGCCGTGCCACCAGGACGAGGTCGTGACCGTCGCGCGCGATGCGTTCGGCAAAGGCCGCGCCGATGCCCGATGACGCCCCGGTGACCAGCGCCAGCAGCCGCGATCGAGAACCCGGCATCTCTTCCCCCCGAACCTTCGTCGATATCGATCTGCGCGAACGAGGGCGCCGGTCACCCGACCTTGACGTCTTCCCAGAAGCCGAAGCGCCCGCCGACATCCTTCATCGCCGGAAGCGGCGCCTCGTAGGACCAGGCGGCGCGGGCGTGACGCGTCCCGTCGATGACCAAATCGTAGAATTGGACGCCGTGCGGGCAGGCGTGATCGCTTTCCGTCTTCACGGTCTTCTCGAGCCATTCCCGACGCACAGCGCTGCTCGGGAAATATTGGTAGCCGTGACGCTCGATGATGTCGTCGCTCTCGGCGATGACATGGTTCTTCAGAACTGCCTTCATGGTTGGGCTCCGTCGGTGAAGCGTCGCGGTTTCGACGCGCAGGGACACGCGACTATACCCGATCCTGACTCGAACACTGGTAGAAGCGCCAGAGTTCTTCGTAGATTTGCATCATGGAGATCCGCGACGCCGTTTCCGAAGACGCGCCGGCCGCCTGCGAGGTGCTGCGGCGATCGATCGCCGAGCTGTGCGTCGCCGATCATGGGAACGATCCCCTGATCTTGGCGCGGTGGCTCGCCAACAAGACGGACGAGATTGTCGCCTCGTGGATCGCCGACCCCGCCAGCTCCGTGCTCGTCGCCGTCGAGAGCGGCGCCATCCTTGCCGTCGGCTCCGTCACCGATGCGGGCGAGATCACGCTGAACTACGTTTCGCCGGACGCGCGGTTTCGCGGGGTCAGCCGGGCGATGCTGGCCGCGCTCGAAGCACGAGCCGTCGAACGCGGCAATGCGCGATGCACGCTCATCAGCACCGAGACGGCCCGTCGCTTCTACCACGGCGCCGGGTACAGCGAAGATGGCCCGCCGGACGGAAAATGGGGGACGCGGTCGGGCTACCCGATGTCGAAGCGCCTCACGCTGCCGAAATCTTGATAGCGGCAGGGACTATCAAAATCGAGCGATGAGCGGATGCGAGCGCGCCACAGGCTCAGCTCCGATACGACGGATCGCTCTGATCCAGCATCCGCAGCATCGCCGGCCATTCCATCAGCCCGAACCGCCGGCGCGTCCCCGGCGCGTATTGGTGCGCCGCGATCTTGGCGACGTTGTCGCCCGGCACGTTGAGCTCGGCGCCGCACGACATGGCCGCGACCTGCGCCTCGCAGGCGCGCTCCAGCCAATACATGATGTTGAAGGCCTCGGCGATGGTCGGGCCGCAGGCGAGGAGGCCGTGGTTGCGCAGGATCATCGCGTCATGCGCGCCGAGATCGGCGACGAGGCGCTTCTGCTCGTCGAGATCGAGCGCCGGCCCCTCGTAATCGTGATAGCCGATGCGACCGTGGAAGCGCATCGCCGTCTGGGTCAGCGGCAAGAGGCCGCATTTCAGTGCCGCGACCGCCATCCCGGCCTTGGTGTGGGTGTGCATGACGCAGCCGACATCGTGGCGCGCCTTGTGCACGGCGCTGTGGATGACGAACCCCGCATAGTTGACCTGCGATTGGTCGCCGCCGCCGACGATCTGCCCCTCGCTATCGATCTTGACGAGGTTCGAGGCGGTCACCTCGTTGAAGAGGAGGCCATAGCGGTTGATGAGGACATGGTGCTCCGGCCCCGGCACCCGCGCCGTCAGATGCGTATAGACGAGGTCGGTCATGCGGTAATGGTGGACCAGCCGGTAGCAGGCGGCGAGATCGACGCGGACCTGCCATTCCTCCTCGCTCATGAGCTGGCGGACATTCGATGCCTCGGCGGGCTGCGTGCTCTTCATCCGATCCGTCCTCATCCGTGTCGCGGCGCGGCCGATTACACCACCCTCCGCCGACGGCACCAAGGGCGATGTCGCCGGGGCCTGCGAAATTTCAATTTTCGCGGGGCTAAGCAGCGGTTAACCGTTGCGTTCGATACTCCGGCACCTCTCTCCAGCCGAAGGGTGCGCCGCCTTGCGCCTCAGCGATTATCGAATCAGGACCAGGATCCGGGCCGGGTTCGCCACGGTCATCCTCCTCAGCGTCATCGTCGCGGCGTCGAGCATCTGGCAATTCGGCCAAGTCGGCCGCCAAGTCGACCGCCTGGTCTCCGCCTCCGACAATGTCGCGCACAACCTCGAGGTCAATCGCATCGCCGAGACGATGCGCCATGTCGGCCTGCAGTACCGCACCAGCGCCGATGAGGCGGCGATCAAGGAGTTTGCCGACAACACCACGCAGGCGACGCGCCTGCTGAGCGAGGCGGCCGACGCGACCCTCTCGGACGAGCGCCGCGCGCTCCTTGGCTCGGCCAAAAGCGAAATCGCCGCGGCGCAGCAGGATTTCGACAAGCTCGCCGGCATCGGCAAAGAAATCGGCGCCGATCGCGCCGAGCTCTTCAAGCTCGGCGACGCGCTTAGCAAGGCGACCGACGCCCTCATCGTCAAGGCACGCTCGACGCTCGACGACAACCTCATCAGCCGCACTCAGGATGTCGAGGCCGACGTGCTCCTGGTGCGCGTCGCGAGCTGGCAGTTCCTCGCCAGCAACGATCCGAGCACGGCCTCCGCCTTCAAGCTCAACGTCGCGAAATCGACATTGACCTTGAAAGCGCTGGCGAAGGCAGGTGCGGCCGAGAAGATCAAGGACATGATGGCGCCGGTTCAGACGGCGCTCGACGCCTATGGCAAGAGCTTCAACCGGATTTCCGCCGAGATGATCGAGGCGGGCAAGCTTTACGAGGACGTGCTGCGGGCGAGGCTCGGCAAGGTCGAGGAGCTGGGCGGCACCATCCAGCAATCGCTCGACGCCGACATGAAGGAGACCAAGGCCGGCACCGATCGCACGATCGCGTCGACGACATTGGCGCAAGAGGTTCTGGGCGGCCTCGTCCTGTCGCTGGGCATCGCCTTCACCTTCCTCATCGGCCGGAGTATCGTCGCGCCGGTCGCCGGCATGACCGGCGTCATGACCAAGCTCGCGACGGGCGACCGCTCGGTCGAGATCCCGGCGCTCCATCACAAGGACGAGGTCGGCGAGATGGCACGCGCCGTCGAGATCTTCAAGAGGGGCATGATCGAGGCCGATCAGCTCGCCTTGGAGCAACGTGCCGAGCAGGAGCGCAAAGAGGAGCGGCAGCGGGTGATCGAGGACGCCATCGCCGGCTTCGATGCGACCGTCGGCCGCTCGCTGGAGACGCTCTCCGCGGCGGCGGTCGCGATGCGCGCCACCGCCGAGGGGATGTCGGCCACCGCCGAGGAGACGAGCCGTCAGGGTACCGCCGTCGTGAGCGCGACCGACCATGCATTGTCGAACGTACAGACCGTTGCCGCTTCGACCGAGGAGATGAGCGGGTCGATCGCCGAAATCGCGCGTCAGGTGGCGCAGTCGACCGGGATCGCCGCGCGGGCGGTCGAGGAAGCGGCTCGCACCAATGTCACGATCCGCGGGCTCGCCGAGGCGGCGCAGCGGATCGGCGAGGTCGTGCAGCTCATCCAGGACATCGCCTCGCAGACGAACCTCCTGGCCCTCAACGCCACCATCGAAGCGGCGCGTGCCGGCGCGGCCGGCAAGGGCTTCGCGGTCGTGGCCTCCGAGGTGAAGGCGCTCGCCAATCAGACGGCGAAGGCGACCGAGGACATCTCGAGCCAGATCACGGCGATCCAGGCGGCGACGCGCAGCGCGGTCGAAGCGATCGCCGGCATCGACGGCACGATCGGTCAGATCAGCGAAATCTCGACGGCGATCGCCGCTGCGATCGAGGAGCAGGGCGCCGCCACCGGCGAGATCTCGCGCACGACCCAGGACACGGCGCACAGCACTGCCGAGGTCTCGCAGCACATCGCCGGCGTCAACGAGGCGGCAAGCAAGACGGGCACCGCCGCGAGCCAGGTCCTCTCCTCCGCGGGCGAGCTCGGGACCCAGGCCGAGACGTTGCGCGCGGAGATCGACCAGTTCCTCGCGACGATCCGCGCCGCCTAGCACCCTCGGCGCGGCCGCGTTATCATCCGCGGCTCTGAGCGAGGCCTATGATGCTGCCGCGTCGGCTGCTGGCGTTCACAGTCGTGCTGTTCTCATCGATCGCCGGCGCGGCGCCCCAAGCAACAGGCCCGGCGGTTCCGGCCGCCTGCGCCGACGGCCCGCTCGCGCCGCTCGCAGGGTGGGTGGCTGGGACGGGCAAGGAGGAGACCTTGCCGGCCTATCTCCTCGGCCTTGCCGGCGAGCCGCTGGCGGTCCGACAGAAAGCCTATTTCAACACGACGACGCGGCTCACCCGCGTCGTCGACGTCAATATCGACGACGACCGCTGCAATCTCGTCTTCGTCGTCGACGACGAGGGCACTGTCACGACTTGGATAACGAACGTCACCGGTACAATCGAGCGGACCTATTTTCTGTCGCGCGGCGAAGCGGTGCGCAATGAGAACGAGATCGTGCCCAACGCGCAATATGCCGGCCAGTTCGACGAGCTGAAGCGCTTCTTCCTCGACAAGATGGCGGAGCCCGAGGCGCCGCCCGAGGCGACGCGCTCGCCGCTGTCGCGCGCATTCCACCGGCTGTTCGGCCTGCCATGACCTGCCGGCCGCGGCGGGCAGGGGCCGCAGCCCCTGCCCCATCGCTCATGCCAGCGCGAGGGCGCGGGCGCGTTCCTGGACGAAGAGCACGGCGATGCCGCTGACGAGCCCGGCCGCCATCACGTAATAGGCCGGCGACATCGGGTCGCCGGTCAAGTGCTGGAGATATGTCGCGATCGCCGGTGCGAAACCGCCGAAGATGGCGACGGCGAAGCCGTAGCTGGTCGACAGCGCGGTGTAGCGCACGTTCGTCGGGAACATCTCCGAGAGGATCGTGCTGATGACGCCGGTATAGAGCGTCAGGATCGCCGCCGCGATCGCCTGCACGACCAGCAGGCCCCAGATCGTCGGGACCGACACCAGCAGCAGGAAGAGCGGATAGGCCAGGACGAAGCTCAGCGCCGAGCAGGCGAACATCATGACCTTGCGCCCGACCTTGTCGGAGAGGCCGCCGACGACCGGCGTCAGCACGAGATAGATGACATTGGCGAAGACGGCGGAATAGAGCGCGTGGCTCATGTCGATCTTCAAGGTCCCTGCCGCAAATTGCGGCAGGAAGACAATGAATGTGTAGTTGAGGACGCAGCCGATGATGCTGAGGCCGAAGGCGGCGGCGAACGCCCCGAGATGCGTGCTGAGCGCGTCGCCCAACGGCATGCGCTTGATGTCCCTCGCCGCCGCGGCGCGCTCGAAGGCCGGCGATTCAGCAACGCGAGTGCGCAGGTAGTAGCCGATCGGCCCCAGCACGAAGCCGAGGATGAAGGGCAGCCGCCAGCCCCAGGAATTGAAGCTGTCGACATCGAGCACCGAGCTCAGGATCGCGGCCGAGAGGGTGGCGGCGATGGCGCCGATCGCGGTCGCCGCCTGCTGGTAGCTGCCGACAAGACCGCGACGGCCGGGCGGCGCGTATTCGACGAGAAAGGCCGCCGCACCGCCCCACTCGCCGCCGGTCGAGAAGCCCTGCAGCAGGCGGCAAATCACCAGTATGATCGGCCCCCAGAGCCCGACCGACGCGTAAGTCGGGGCGAGGCCGGTGAGGCCCGTCGCGAACGCCATCAGCCCGATCGTCACGACCAGCGCCTTACGGCGGCCGAACCGGTCGCCGTAATAGCCGATGACGATCGCGCCGAGCGGGCGCGCGAAGAAGCCGACGCCCATGGCGAGGAAGCTGAGGAGCAGCGAGACGGTCGGGTCGCTCGAGGGGAAGAAGGCCCGACCGATCGCCGACGCGAAGAAGCCATAGATGACGAAGTCGAAGATCTCGAAAATCTGCCCGAGCGAGCAAGCGACGATGGCACGCCGCGTCGCCGCGGCCTGGGCGGCGTCGGTCGGCTTGATGCCGCGCGCTACGATGTCCACCATGGTTTCCCCCACCATTATGTTGTGTTGTCAATACGGCATGATGGCATGATTTGCGATGCTGGACACTACCGTCTTCAACCGGGAGTTCAGCTCGTCCCGACCAGCAGGCGGTTGTAGTCGACGAAGCGGCTGGCAGACAGCGTCTCGCGCAGATCGTGCCAGGCGGTGGGATCGGCAATGATGTCGTCATAGACCGATTTCGGCACCGGGAGCGTCGTCAGCACCTCCTCGTTGGCGGCGACGATCCATGCGAGGACGAGGCTCTCGCCCTCGACCTCCTGCAGCCGCAGCTCGTTCAGATCGCTGAGCGACGAGCCGGCGACGCTGCGCAGCACGGCGATCTTCAGGAGCTCGAGCGTCACATCGTCGAGCCCGCGATCGGCGGCGAAGATCTTCTCGCGCAGCGCCGCCCAGCCGAAGACGATGCGGGCCGAGAGGCCGCGGCCGATCTCTTGTGCCGCAAGTGGCGCGCCCTCGCCATAGGCGCGCTCGAAGGCGGCGCTCGCCTGGCGCTCGAGCTCGGTCCAGGCGGCGAGCTTCGCGACCGGGAGCACGAGGATCCACTGGTGCCGGCCGACATCGACGTAGGTGAGCTGCGGCGGCGTGCGGAATTGGCTGCCGCAATTGGGACAACGCTCGCGCTGAAAGCTGCCGTCGAGAATCCGCTGGCGCAGATCCGGCCGGCGGTCGGCATTGACGCTCGCGACCAAGGCAAACTTCACCTCGGTCTTGCAGACGGGGCAAGGCGCGCTCGCCGGATTGAAGATCGACATTCCTTAGGCTCCTACGCGCTCGGCGGCTCCTACTTGGTCGGCGGCGCCTGCTCCTCGAACCATTTCGTCATGAAGTGCGACGGCTTCAGCGTCTTCATGTAGTACATCGCGTAGATTTCCGCGAACCATTCGGCCGGCGCGCGCCACTGGTAGAGCGCGACGGTTCCGGGCCGGTCGCCAAGGGCGTAGCTGACCCAGTTGTTCTCATAGGCCTCGTGATAGACGCGCTCGCCGACGACGACCTTTTTGGCGAGCGCGTCTCCCTTCATCCAAGGCTCGCTCTTCACGCCGATGACCTGACACGCCGCGACCGCCTTGGCGGCGATGATCTTGTCCCAATCGTCGCGCAGCGAGCCGAGCTCGGCCGCGGCATCCTTCGGTTTCGTTCCGACGGCGCCTGTCGAAAGGCAGCGCTTCAGGAGGGCGATCAGATCCGCTTCCTTCGCCTTCTTGTCGCCGCCGGTGAAGGCCTTGACGAGGCTCTCGGCATGCGCCGCGGCGACGGTGTCGATCGTCTCCGGCTTCCACTGGCCGTATTTCGCGTCCTTGCCGTTCGTGTCCATGAAGCTTTGCTTCTTGTCGACCGCGTGACCGATCTCGTGCAGGGTCGTCACGTCGAAATAGACCGGCGACAGCGACTTGCCGTCCGGGCCGAAATAGTTGTTGTCGATCTTGTTGCCGTCCTCGTCGACATCGTTGAGCGCGATCTTCGCATGGTCGCCGCTGTAGTAATTGCCCTTCTCCTTATCCTCGGTGTTGTAGGTCAACGCCTTCAGATTCGGATTGTTGACGACGTGCGAGGCCGGCACCTTGCCGAGCAGCTTGTAGAGCGCCGGCAGCTTCTTGGTGGTGCCGAGGTCGGTCTCGGAGAAATTGATGCCGTAGCGAGCCTCGATCGCGGCCTTGCACACGGCCTCGCTCTGCGGATCCTTGGTCTTGTCGCCGAGCGCGCCCACCATGTCGTCGATCTTCTTGGCGCCGTCGGGTTGCGCCGCCATTTCCTTCAGCGCCGCCGTCTTCGCCTTCTGCAGCAGCTTCAGCGTTGCCGGGTCGAGCGCGACGAGACCCTCCTTCAAGGCTTTTCCGGCGCGCAGCGCGAGCGCCGCTTTCTGCTTGTCGAGCTCGGCCAGCTCCTTCTTCAACGGCTCGCTCTGCTTTGCGTCCTTGATGCCGTCGATCGTCGTCTTGATCTCGGCGAGGGTCTTCTCGATCTCGGCCTTCTTCTTGTCGGCATCGACCGTCTCGACGCGCGCCGCGGTGAGCGCTGTCTCGGCTTCGGCGCGCAGCTTTTCGGCGTCGGTCAGCAGCTTCGCCCAATCCTCCCCGGCGAAGACCTCCGTCGCCTCCTTGCCGAGGCGGACGAGATCGGCGGTGAGCGCGGTCTTGGGTCCACCCTTCGGCATTGTCGCGACGAATTTCGCGATCGCATCCAGAACCTGATCGACGCGGAATTTCGCCGCCGCCAGCTTCTCCGATTCCTTGCTCGTGTCGACCGCCTTGGAATAGAGCTGATTGGCATCGCTCTCGAGCTTGCCGAGGCCGGCGACGAGCTTCGCCGAGTCTTTCTCGGCAAAGACCTCCGTCTTCTTCCGGTTCAATTGCTCCAGCAGCGTGTTCAGCACCGGCCGCGCCCGCTTGTCGCAGGAATCGATCCAGGACTGCGTATATTCCAGCGTCTTGCCGATGCTCGTCTTCTGATCGGTGATGCTGGCGGCTTGCGCCTTCGCCTTGGCGATGTCGCCGACGATGAGCGCCGCAATATCCGTATTGAGCTTGACGAGCGTGACGATCGTCGCGGGCCCGGCAGCCGCCCCGGCGGCGGCCGCGCGCTGCTGGCGGAATTTCTCGAGCTGGGCGTTGAGCGGGTCGCGCAGCGCCGGCTCGGCGATGGCGTCGATCTCCGCCTTCGCCTTGCCGAGCGCGGTGTCGATGTCGGCGAGCAGCGGAGCGAGCGGGTCGGCGGCTTTTGCCGCCGGCTTGGCCGCATCGGCCTTCGCGACATCGGGCTTGGCCGCATCGGGCTTGGCGGAGCCGGGCGCGACCGCGTCGAACAAGCGGATCGCCACATCGGCCACCGCACTGACGGCCGCCGACGCGGTCGCAACCGCGTTGCCCAATCCACCACCGCCAGGGCCATCACCGCCAGGAACCGCCGCCGCGCCATCCGCCGGACCACCGGCCTTCGCCTCCGCGGGGCGCTCACGATTGACCGTGACGCCGAGCGCTTTCGTCAGCCATTCATCATGCACCGGGCTCGGCATCGCTCATCCCACTGCCGGCAGTCCCAGATTGATCCATGGCACGCCTGCAGCCGCAACGCAATCGCCGTCCGCCGGTCTCCGGCTCAGGGAAATTGGATCAAATTGGTCCTTTGCACGCCGCGGTTTTGGCGGTTCAATCGATTGTCGCACGACGAATGCGGAGAATGGCGATGACCAACCGGATCGAGCCCCAGGTCTTCTACAAGCTGCAGCCCGCCATCCGGGAGCACCTCGCAGCGCTTGGCGCCATTGCCGAGAAATCAGGGATCGAGAAGAGTTTGATCGCGCTGGTCAAGCTGCGCGCCTCGCAGATGAATGGCTGCGCCTTCTGTCTCAACATGCACAGCCGCGATGCCCGCAAGCTCGGCGAGAGCCAGGAACGTCTCGATCTCGTCTCGGTGTGGCATGAGGCGCCGTGCTTCAGCGCTCGAGAGCAGGCGGCGCTCGCCTGGACCGAGGCGCTGACTGCCATCGCCGAGGGGCACGTGCCCGATCATGTCTATACGAGGGCGAGCGCGCAATTTTCCGAATCCGAACTCGCCTGTCTGACCGCCGCCGTCATCGCCATCAATGGCTGGAACCGGATCGCGGTCGCTTATCGCTTCATGCCGCCGGTCAAGCAAATGGCGGCCGGCGGCTGAGGGATATACTGCCCTCGCCGCGCACGGTCGTCAGAATTGTCGGCTGCGATTGAATGAAACCGACATCAGAGCAGTGGAAGACGCGCGCTCGCCGCGGCTCACGCCGTCGCCCTCAGTCCCGACAACCGCCAGACCCTCGGTACCGAGGACGATCGCGAGCGTCAGAAAGCCGATGATCGCGATCCAATTCTCGTGCTTCTCTTGCATGGTTTCGCCTCCAAACATAGAGCGACAACGTGCGTTGAGCGGTTGTTGATCCGCTCGATCGTCTAAAACTCGATCGTCTAAAACCCGATCGTCTAAAACTCGATCGTCTAAAAGCCCGTTCGATCGAATTGCGCCGACCCGCAGGAACGGCGCGGCGCGCTGCTCAGGGCCGACCGCGGCCTCGCGAATACAATCGAATTCCCGCCCATGAGACGAGGAATGCAAGGCACGCGACGATGGCCGCGATGTTCGATCCGCTCCAAATGTCCCAGCCGATGCCACCGACGCAGACGAGGAACGCGATACGAACGATCGGGCCTTGCAGAATGGAGTCAGGAACGCGCATGAGTTGAGGATCGTCCGCAAAACTTACCCGACAGTTAAGTCGCGGATGAGGGACAAGTCTTATATTTCCACCTATGCGCACGCCTTGAACCGCCTAGGCGCGCCTCACGCGAGACCCGTGCCGCATCGGCACCGGCGAAAGTCGCTCGCGGCGCTCGCGCAGCCCGGTGCGGTGGTCTTGCCCCGGACTAACCCTTCGCCTTCACTCGGCGGCGATGGCGCGGCTGATGACGAGCCGCTGGATGTCGCTCGACCCCTCATAGATCTGGCAGACGCGGACGTCGCGGTAGATGCGCTCGACCGGGAAATCGTTGAGATAGCCGTAGCCGCCGTGGGTCTGGATCGCGTCGGAACAGACCTTCTCGGCCATCTCCGAGGCGAAGAGCTTCGCCATCGCCGCTTCTTTGAGGCAAGGCTGGCCGGCGTCGCGCAAGCAAGCGGCATGCAGCATCATTTGCCGCGCAACCTCGATTTGCGTCGCCATGTCGGCGAGGCGAAATGCCACCGCCTGATGCTCGATGATCGGTTTGCCGAAGCTCTGGCGCTCCTTGGCGTATGCCAAGGCTGCTTCGTAGGCCGCGCGCGCCATGCCGATCGCCTGCGCAGCGATGCCGATGCGCCCGCCTTCGAGGTTGGCGAGCGCGATCTTGTAGCCCTCCCCCTCCTGACCGAGGAGGAGATCGGGCGTCAGCGTCATCTCCTCGAAGACG
Source organism: Allostellaceae bacterium (assembly GCA_041488295.1). Classification (GTDB taxonomy): domain Bacteria; phylum Pseudomonadota; class Alphaproteobacteria; order ATCC43930; family CGMCC-115725; genus URHD0088. The sequence continues at coordinate 2,003 of JBGPOZ010000065.1, read as the reverse complement.
ATCTGCGCCGTGTCGGAGGCGCGCTGCCCCAGCTTGTGCTCGAGCCGCGCGACACGGTAGCCCGGCGTGTCGGTCGGCACGATGAAGGCGCTGATGCCCTTCTTGCCGGCGCTGGCGTCGGTGACGGCGAAGACGATGATGAAGGCCGCATTCCTGCCCGAGGTGATGAATTGCTTCGTCCCTTCGAGAATGTAGTGGTTGCCCTGGCGCCGCGCCCGCGTCTTGATGGCCGAGGCGTCGGAGCCCGCACCGGGCTCGGTCAAGGCGAAGCCTGCGAGCTTTTCGCCGCGCGCCATCGGCCGCAGGAACCGCTCCTTCTGCTCCGCCGAGCCGAAGTGGAGCACCGGCATGCAGCCGACCGAGTTGTGGACGCTCATGATCGACGAGGTGGCGCCGTCCCCGGCGGCGATCTCCTCGACCGCAAGAGCGTAGGAGACGTGATCGGCGGCGGCGCCGTCATAGCGTTCGGGCACCAGCATGCCCATGAGGCCGAGCTGGCCCATCTCCTCGATCGCCTCGCGCGGGAAGGTTTGGCTGCGATCCCATTCGGCGGCGAAGGGCTTCAAGCGCGAGGTCGCGAAATTGCGCGCCATCTCGCGCACCATCGCCTGCTCCTGGCTGAAGATCATGAGGTGCCTCCTGCGGGCGGCGGCACGGCGGCCCGTCCCGGCTCAGCTCTCACCATGGCAGCGCTTCGCCCGTGTAATCGAAGAAGCGCCCGGAATCCGCCTTCTTCAACCCGGCGATGACCTTGCGCATGCCGGCGGCGCTGTCGGTGGGGGCCACCGGAGCGCTGTCGCCGCCCATGTCGGTGCGGACCCAGCCGGGATGGAGGACGACGGCGATGAGGTCCGGATGCTCCTTGGCAAAGCAATTCCACACCATGTTGAGCGCCGCTTTCGAGGAGCGATAGATGTAGTTCCCGCCCTCGTTGGCGGCGACCGAACCCATGCGGCTCGAGATGGCGATCGCCGTCTTCCCCTCACCGCGCGCGAGCTGCCGGCGGAAGGCGGCGGCGACGGCGAGCGGCGCCATGCTGTTCACGCGGAAGACCTCGCTCCAGGCGGCGCCGTCGATGCGGTCGATCGAAGGACCCCGCGGTCCGTAGATTCCGGCATTGGCGATGAGGAGATCGATCGTCTCGCCATGGAGCTCTTTGCCGAGCCGCTCGACCGCGGCGAAATCAGTGACGTCGAGGGCATGGATATCGACCTTGCCCTTGACCTGGCGCAAGGCCTCGGCGCGCGCCGGATCGCGGCAGGTGGCAATGACGCGCCATCCGTCGGCGGCGTATTGACGAGCAAATTCGAGCCCGATGCCGCGGTTGGCGCCGGTCAGCAGGAGATTCCCCATGGTTCAGCTCCGTCGTTTGGCGGTGACTTCGATCTCGATTTTCATGCGGGGATCGACCAACCCGCAGAACAAGGCGGTCGCGGCCGGCCTGATGTCGCCCAGGATCTCGCCGAGAATGGGCGCGATGTCCTCCCAATCGGCAGGATTCGGGACGTAGTAACGCACGCGCACCACATCGGCAAGGCTGGCGTCCGCCTCGGCCAATGCCGCCGCGATGTTGACGAAGGTCTGGCGCGTCTGCGCCGCGGCGCCGGGGGCAATCGTCATCGCGCGATAGTCGAAGCCGGTGGTGCCGGCGACGAAGACGAAGTCGCCGTCGACGACGGCTCGGCTGTAGCCGAAACGCCGCTCGAACTCCGAACCGGACGAGATGAGCCGTCGTGCCATGAAGCCTCCGATGAGGGGAGCGAATTAAACACCAGGGACGGCGCAGGCGAAAGCGTCGAGGCGTGAGCGCACACCCGATGCGTGAGTGGGGCGCTTAATTCACAATTAATCCAAAGCCGTCAAAACCTTCGATCGAGATTGCTCGGGGTCCAGATTGGGAATGCGCATGTCGAACATTGCTCGAGAAGACTTGTTCCAGCCGACCGCGTTCGAGGCTCCGCCGGAGCAAAAACCGGCAGCAATGCTCACGCTCGGCTCCGGAT
>JBGPOZ010000064.1:0-19770 GCA_041488295.1 Allostellaceae bacterium | reverse complement strand
AGGTGGATGACCGCCTCCGCCTCGCCGAGCGGCGAGCGCCGGCGATCGACCGTCCCGGCGGCGCGGCGCAGCGCATCGACCGCCTGCCCCATATCGTTGAGATCCGCCCTGAAGAAATGGCACAGCGTCTCGCGCGGCGGCACGAGATCGACGTTCATGACGGCGTAACCATGATCGAGCAGCTCGCGAATGACGGCGCGCCCGGCCTTGCCGCTCCCGCCGGTGACGACGACGCTCTTCCTGGTCATGAAACGCCTCCGCTTCCCCCGCGCCATCTAAGCAGGTTTCGGTGGACCGAGCCACGGGACGGTCGGTGCATGCTTCGTTTGGCGCAAGGGCCGCGATGCACGTTCCCTGTTGAATGATCAGGGCGCGATGGACTCTCAGCGTGGGTATCGCTTACATATTAGGGATGGCACGACGATCTGCTAACTCTGTCTCAGTCAAATCAGCGTCCGAGGGGGACGCTGACAAGATCAGAGCCATCATCAAGCGTCTTAAATTCCCGCCCGGCGTTTTTCCCAGGTTTGAGATGGAATTTAGCGAGGATCATACAGGATATCCATCGGCCGTCATTTCGTTCACAGTCAAAAAAAGCCGAGATCCCACGAAGGCGTATGTGGCCCAATTGAACGAATTCGCGCAAGCCGTATCGTCGGCCATCTTGGAAGCGGACTCCTCGCGCTGGCCTTACATCAGGTTCGTTACTCAGCCTTGATGCGGAGGGTCTTTGACGCTTCACAACGATTTGCTGGAGCAAGCCGATCACCTTGCTCGCCGTGAACCAAAGAGACCTCGGCAAGCGAGCTTGCGTCGTGCCGTTTCCGCCGCATACTACGCTCTATTCCATTTGCTGCTCACTGATGCGACATCGACCCTTATCCCAAACAAACCAGACCTACTCCGTATTCAGTCAAGACGGGCATTCGCTCACGGAGACATGAAAGAGACGTGCAAAGGATTTGCGACGCGCAACGTCACCAATTCAAGCAATGTCAAGAATCTTTTGCACCTGATAACGCCTCCACTGGAACCAGAGATTGTTCAAATGGCGGCGACGTTCGTTTCGCTCCAGCAAGCTCGACACAATGCAGATTACGATCTGTCAGAACAATTCGACCGATTCGATGTCCTGCAAAAAATCGAAGACGCTCGGCAGGCCATAATCGGCTGGAAGAGGGTGCACAAGGCCCCTCACGCGAGAGTATTTTTGACGGCACTTTTGTTGCAGAATCGCTGGCGCGGCTAATGGACTGTCGACAATAGTCCCATTCCCCCAGGCGGTCACATTTGTACTGCAAGCCTCCCTCGACGAGAGGAGACGTGTGATCGTTCCTATCGCTGGACTATCATCCCTCGACGATCCGACGGGGACTTTGATGCTGGAGATGACGCAGCTTCACCCGCTGTTCGCCGCCAAGGTCAGCGGCCTCGACGCTCCCGCCCGATCTCACCTCGCTTCCTGGCGGGCGAGCGATTTCGCCGCCTTTCGCTCGCGCTTCCAGAACACGCGCTTCATCCGGCGCAGATGTTTCCACCACTCGGGCGCTGCGGTGAGGAACCCTTTCTTGACTGTCGTCATGATCGCCTCGCCTCATGCATTCCGCTCTACATGATATAAAAACCGCAACAGCGCCCCAGCGGCACTGTCGTTCTGACACACGACCTGACCTCGCTGGTCTTGCCAAAGGTAACACGACCTTGCTATCGTTGTTCATGTTTTGTGCTGATCTTTATCATCGTTCACGCTGCCTCCCGCTTCGCCATCGGCCGAGGTCGCCGTAGAGCCGACCACTACCTGTAGAAGGCCACCTGTAAATTTGCCTGTATCGTGCGGGAAGACCCACAAGACCTTGTGTGACGGCTCCTCACCGTGAGGTCCACGCGGCGACGGAGGCGGTTGATGCTTCGTCCTTCGGTGCCGAATCCTTCGAGAAAGGGAGCCCTTCGCGATGCCGTCCCCTGCCCTCAGCTTTGCCGCGATCGGCCTCAATCATCCCCACATCTACAGCATGACGCGGACGATGCTGGCGGCCGACGCCGCGCTCGCGGCGTTCCACGCTGTCGAAGACGATCTCGCCGCAAGCTATGCGCGGGAATTCCCGCGGGCGCGGCGGGTCGATGACGTTCGGCGCATCCTCGAGGACCCAGAGATCGCGCTCATCCTCAGCGCCGCCATCCCCGACGAGCGCGCCGCGGTCGCGATGGAAGCGATGCGGCACGGCAAGGACGTCATGGTCGACAAGCCTGGTGTCATCACGCTGGGTGATCTCGCCTCGCTGCGCCGCGTTCAGCGCGAGACCGGCCGCTTCTTCTCGGTCTGCTTCTCGGAACGGTTCGAGACGCGCTCGTCGGTGAAGGCGGGCGAGCTGGTCGCGGCGGGCGCGATCGGCCGCGTCGTCCACACGATCGGCCTCGGCCCGCACCAGCTCGGCCTCAATCCGCGCCCATCCTGGTTTTTCGAGCGCCGCCGTTACGGCGGCATTCTCGTCGACATCGCCGCGCACCAAATGGATCAATTCCTTTTCTACACCGGCTCGACGACGGCCGAGGTGGTCGCGGCGCACATCGCCAATTACGCCAACCCCGACAAGCCCGAGCTCGAGGATTTCGGCGAGATCCTGCTGCGCGGCGATGGCGGCACCGGCTACGTCCGGGTCGATTGGTACACGCCGGGCGGACTCGGCACCTGGGGCGATGGCCGCGTCGTCATCCTCGGGACCGATGGCTATATCGAGATGCGCAAGAACGTCGACATCGCCGGCGCGTCCGGCAGCGACCATCTCTTCCTCGTCGATGGCAAGGCGACGCGGCGCATCGATTGCAGCCATGTCGCCCTGCCCTACGGTCCCGCCCTCGTCCGCGACGTCATCGACCGCACCGAGACGGCGATGAGCCAGGCGCATTGCTTCCTCGCCTGCGAACTCGCCCTCGCTGCCGAAGCGAAGGCAACGCGGCTCGGCAATCTCGAAGGACGCGAGGGTCCCTCGCCCCAGCTCCCGGCGAAGCAGTGCTTCGCCTGACGCTGACAGCGGAAGCTATGCTTCCGCGAGAAGCGGGGAGAGGGAGGGGACCCGTGCTAAGCAAGGGGAGGGTCAGGGGGAGCCTCCGCGTCTACACCTTACCTGTGGACGCACCCCCTCACCTAACCTCTCCCCGAGGGGAGAGGAACGTTTTGCCCCGCACCAATCCGCGCCGACTGCGCTATCATCGCTCGACCCTCCACCGCCCCCGCCGCATCCCGTGACCGCAACCTCGTCGTTCCATCCCGCCGTCTCCGCCTGGTTCGCGCGCAGCTTCGCCGCGCCGACCGCGGCGCAAGCCGAGGCATGGCCGGCGATCAAGGCGGGGCAGCACGTCCTCATCGCCGCGCCCACCGGATCGGGCAAGACGCTTGCCGCCTTCCTCGCGGCGATCGATGGGCTGGTGCGGCAGGGGCTCGCGGAGGGCCTGCGCGACGAGACGCAGATCGTCTATGTCTCGCCGTTGAAGGCGCTCTCGAACGACATCGAGAAGAACCTCCGAGCGCCGCTCGCCGGCATCCGCGAGGAGCTGCAGAAGCAAGGCTTGCCGGATCTCGAGATCCGCGTCTGGGTGCGCACCGGCGACACGCCGCAGGCCGAGCGCAACCAAATGCGCCGCCGCCCGCCGCACATCGTCGTGACGACGCCGGAATCGCTCTACATCCTGCTTGGCTCGGACTCCGGCCGCGCCATGCTGAGGACGACTGGGACCGTCATCGTCGACGAGATCCATGCCGTGGCGCCGAACAAGCGCGGCTCGCATCTCGCGCTCTCGCTCGAGCGCCTCGAAGCGCTCTGCGGCGGCTCCTTGCTGCGGATCGGCTTGTCGGCGACGCAGAACCCGATCGAGGACGTCGCGCGGTTTCTCGTCGGCGCCGCACCGGGTAACGCCTGCCGGATCATCGACACCGGGCACGTCCGGGCGCGCGACCTCGCCCTCGATGTTCCGTTGTCGCCCCTCGAATCCGTCATGTCGGGCGAGGTCTGGATTCAGGTCTATGACCGCCTGGCTGAGCTGATCCAAGCGCATCGCACGACCTTGATCTTCGTCAACACCCGCCGCATGGCCGAGCGCGTCACGCGCCATCTGTCCGAACGCCTCGGCAGCGAGCGCGTCACGGCGCATCACGGCAGCCTCGCCAAGGAGAAGCGGCTCGACGCCGAGCAGCGTCTCAAAGCCGGCGCGTTGCAGGCGCTGGTCGCGACCGCCTCGCTCGAGCTCGGCATCGATATCGGCGAGGTCGATCTCGTCTGCCAGATCGGCTCGCCGCGCTCGATCGCGAGCCTCCTCCAGCGCGTCGGGCGGTCGGGACATGCGGTCGACGGCACACCCAAGGGCCGCCTCTTCCCGCTCTCGCGCGACGAGCTCGTCGAATGCGCGGCGCTGCTCGACAGCGTCCGCCGCGGCGAGCTCGACCGGCTGGCGATCCCGGAGCAGCCGCTCGACGTGCTGGCGCAACAGATCGTCGCCGAGATCGCCGCACAAGAATGGAGCGAGGATGCGCTCTTTGCGCGGTTCCGCCGCGCCTCGCCCTATCGCGCGCTCGCGCGATCGGATTTCATCGCGGTCGTCGGCATGCTCGCCGAGGGCTTCAGCACGCGGCGCGGCCGGCGCGGCGCCCTTCTCCATCACGACGCGGTCAACCACATGCTGCGCGGCCGGCGCGGCGCGCGGCTGACCGCCTTGACGTCGGGCGGCACGATCCCGGACACCGCCGACTACCAGGTCCTCCTCGAGCCCGAGAACGTCGTCATCGGCACCGTCAACGAGGATTTCGCCGTCGAGAGCATGGGCGGCGACGTCTTCCAGCTCGGCAACAACGCGTATCTCATCTTGCGCGTCGAGCGCGGCACCGTTCGCGTCGCCGACGCGCAAGGCATGTCGCCGACGATCCCATTCTGGCTCGGCGAGGCGCCGGGCCGCAGCGATGCCTTGTCGCAATCCGTCTCGCGCCTCCGCACCGAGAGCGAAGCCTTCCTCAAATCCGACCCGACCGGCGCCAGCCTCTTGCATTGGCTCGTGACGGAAATCGGCATCACCGAGGCCGCGGCGCGGCAAATCGTCGAATATCTGGCATCGGCGCATGCTGCGCTCGGCTGCCTGCCGTCGCAGGAGACGATCGTGCTCGAGCGCTTCTTCGACGCGGTCGGCGGCATGCAGCTCGTCGTCCATTCGCCCTTCGGCAGCCGCCTCAACCGCGCCTGGGGATTGGCGCTCCGCAAGCGCTTTTGCGGAAAGTTCAACTTCGAGCTTCAGGCAGCGGCAACCGAGGACAACATCATCCTCTCGCTGACGACGGCGCACAGCTTTACGCTCGCCGACGTGCCGCGCTATCTCCATTCGGCGAGCGTCCGGCCGGTGCTGATCCAGGCGCTGCTCGACGCACCGATGTTCATGACGCGCTGGCGCTGGGTCGCCGGCGTCGCGCTCGCTTTGCCGCGCTTCCGCGGCGGCCGCAAGGTGCCGCCGCAGCTCGCGCGCATGGACGCCGAAGACCTCATCACGGCGATCTTTCCCGATCAGCTTGCTTGCGCCGAGAATCTGGTCGGCGAGCGCGAAGTACCCGACCATCTCCTCGTCCAGCAGACGATCGGCGACTGCCTCGGCGAGGCGATGGATCTCGCCGGTCTCGAAAGACTGCTCGGCCGGCTCGAATCCGGCGCCGTCCGAATCGTCACCTGCGATCTGACGGAACCCTCGCCGCTGGCTCTCGAAGTCTTGTCGGCACGGCCCTATGCCTTCCTCGACGACGCGCCGCTGGAGGAGCGGCGGACCCAGGCGGTGATGAGCCGGCGCTGGCTCGATCCCGAGGACGCGTCCGATCTCGGCCGCCTCGATCCCGAGGCGATCGCGCGCGTTCGCGCCGAAGCCTGGCCGGTCGCCGCCAATGCCGATGAATTGCACGATGCGCTCGTCTGGTTCGGCTTTCTCAGCGCCGCGGAGGCGCAGGCGGAACCGCAATGGAGCGATTGGCTCGCCGATCTCGCGCGCGACCGGCGCGCAGCGCGACTCTATGGCCCACGGGCGACATTGTGGATCGCCGCCGAGCGCCTGCCGCAATTCGCGGCGCTCTGGCCCGAGGCGAGGCTCGACCCCGCGATCGTCGCACCCGATCTCCACGCCGAGCGGGAGTGGCCGCAAGACGACGCCTTGGTCGAGATCGTGCGCGGGCGCCTCGAAGGCCAGGGACCGGTGACGCAGGACGCGCTTGCGGCAGCGCTCGGCGTCGAGCCCTCGGACATCGCCGCCGCGCTCGTCGCGCTCGAAACCGAAGGGTTCGCCTTGCGCGGACGTTTCACGGCCGGCGCCATCGCCGATGAATGGTGCGAGCGTCGCCTCCTCGCCCGCATTCACCGCTATACGGTGAAGCGCCTCAGGGCCGAGATCGAGCCGGTCGCCGCACGCGACTTCCTGCGCTTCCTCCTCGGCTGGCAGCGGGTTTCGGCGGATACGCGCATGGCGGGACCCGATGCGGTGGCGGGCATCGTCGCGCAGCTCGAAGGCTTCGAGGCGCCGGCCGGCGCGTGGGAGAGCGAGATCCTCTCGGCGCGCATCGCCGAGTACGAGCCGGCCTGGCTCGACGATCAGTGCCTTGCCGGGCGCATCGCCTGGGCGCGGTTGCGACCGCGCAACGGCACCATGAACGGCAGCCAGCGCGGCGCCGCGCCCGTGCGCATGACGCCGATCACCTTGCTCGCGCGGCGCCACGCCGCCTATTGGGCGTCGCTCTCCCCCGCGCCCGACGCGGCGCAGCTCAGCACCCGTGCGCAAGCGGTCGCCGAGTGCATCCGCCTGCATGGCGCCTCGTTCTTCGACGAGCTCGTCGACGGTGCCGGGCTCTTGCGCCCTCAGGTCGAGGAGGCGCTTGCCGAGCTCGTCGCCCTTGGCCTCGTCAACTCGGACAGCTTCGGCGGGCTTCGCGCGCTGCTCGCGCCGTCGAGCCGGCGCAATTCCGGCGGGCGGCACCGGCGCCGCGCCGACATGTTCGACATGGAGGCGGCGGGGCGCTGGGCGCTCGCGCGCCGTCCGCGGCCGGCGCAGACGGGGCCTGAGGCCGACGGCGCCGCCGTCGAGCACCTGGCGCGGACCTTGCTGCGGCGCTACGGCGTCGTCTTCTGGCGCCTCCTCGAGCGCGAAGCCGCCTGGCTGCCGCCGTGGCGCGAGCTGCTGCGCGTCTACCGCACGCTCGAGGCGCGCGGCGACATCCGCGGCGGCCGTTTCATCGCCGGCTTCTCCGGCGAGCAATTCGCGCTGCCCGAGGCGATCGGTCCCCTGCGCGACACGCGCCGCAAGCCGGACACCGGCGATCTGGTGTCGCTGTCGGGCGCCGATCCGCTCAATCTCGCCGGCATCCTGACACCGGGGCCGAAGCTCGCCGCGCTCACGGGAAACCGATTGCTCTATCGCGACGGCCTGCCGATCGCGCTCTTCGCCGGCGGCGAGGTGCAATTCCTCGAAACGCTCGACCCCGGCAGCGAATGGGAGGCGCGCAAGGCGTTGCTGCGCAGCGCCGCCGGCAGCGCGCGCCGACCTGTCGCGACATCGGCGGCAGCGACGGAGTGATCGCCGGAAACCAAGAGGTCGGACATCGGAGGAACAATCATGGGCAAGCTCGACGGCAAGGTCGCGATCATCACCGGCGCCACCAGCGGGATCGGTCTGCGCACCGCGGAGATCTTCATCGCGGAAGGCGCCAAGCTCGTCATCGCCGGCCGGCGCAAGAAGGAAGGCGAGGCGATCGCGGCGCGGCTCGGCGGCGACTGCAGCTTCCGCGCAACCGACGTGACGCAGGAGAGCGAGGTCAAAGCGCTCATCGACCATGCGGTGACGCGCTTCGGCCGCCTCGATTGCATCTTCAACAATGCCGGCGGCCCGGCGCCGACCGGCGGCATCGAGGACATTCCGGTCGCGGGTTTCGATGCGGCGATCGCGCTGCTCCTGCGCAGCGTCATGCTCGGCATGAAGCACGCCGCGCCGATCATGCGGCAGCAACGCTCGGGCAGCATCATCAACAACGGCAGCATCGCCGGGAGCCGGGCCGGATACTCCTCCTCGCTCATCTACGGCGCCGCCAAGGCGGCCGTGATCCATCTGACGCGCTGCGTCGCGATGGAGCTGGGCGAGAGCAACATCCGCGTCAACAGCATCTCGCCCGGCGGCATCGCCACCGGCATTTTCGGCAAGGCGCTCGGCCTGCCGACCGACGCGGCCGAGCGGACCGTCGCCGTCTCCGAGGAGCGCCTCGCCAAGATGCAGCCGATCCCGCGCGCCGGCCTGACCGACGACATTGCGCATGCCGCAGTCTTTCTGGCGAGCGATGGATCGAGCTTCGTCAACGGCCACGATCTCATCGTCGATGGTGGCGTCACGGGTGGCCGCAATTGGACGCAGCAGCAGGAAGGATTGAAGGTGTTGCGCAGCGAATTACACGCCGCCGCCAAGTCGTGATCCGCGAATCGGTGGCGCAAAAATCCGACGCTCGCCGATTTTCTGCGTCGACTTCTGACATCGCCGAGCCGAGGACAGCAACGCGGCGACAAACCACGCGACACGCAAATCCTCAATGCTGGCGCGGTGTTCCGCAACATCGTCGATCTCCAGGAGTCGCGCGCGACGATGCAGCAGAGCGCGTATAAAATTTCTGCTTCACCATTGGGACGAAATACCTTAGTTAATTGTTAACTAACTTGTGGCGGTACTCTACGTGGTTTTCTTTCCTATTTCGTGTTGCGGGACGGAAGACCACACCACATGGCTCAACGGAACGAAAGTCAGACCCATGATGAAGAAGAGCAAGTCGAGCACCAAGGGCAAGGCGCGCAAGAAGGTTGCCGCCAAGAAGCCCGCCAAGCGCATGGCCGCTTCTGCGAAGAAGGCGACGACGCGCAAGACCGTCGCGAAGAAGACTGTCGCGAAGAAGAAGGTCGCGAAGAAAGTCGCGAAGAAGAAAGTCGCGAAGAAAAAGGCTGCTCCGAGAAAGGCTGCCAAGAAGACGGTTGCCAAGCGCAAATCGGCTTCCGCCAAGCACGCCTCCGTTCGCAAGGTCGCGAAGAAGCGCGCTGGCGCGAAGAGAAAGTCCGCTCTCAAGAGGACCGTCGCTCTGAAGAAGGGTTCGGCTCTGAAGAACGGTCTTGCCAGCAAGACGATCAGCATCCGGTTGAGCTGACGAATTCCGGATCGCTGAGTTTCCGCACTTGGAACGTAACGATCGCTCCGCACACCCTGCGCTCCGCCAAGTAGCGGCGTGTCAGGTGTGCGGAACGATCGTTTGCGTTTTGCGCACGGCGCATCGCCCGTAACACCGCAGCGCCGGCGACGCCGCTGAGCGTCGCACCGTCCTCAAGTCTCGCTCATTCCTGACCGTCGCCCTCGAGCATCGCTCGGCCGCGCGGCGTCAGCGCGACTTTCGATTGATCCATCACCCTGTCGCCGCCGCTCTCCAATCGGATGAGATCGGCGTCGATCGCATCCTCCCAGATGGACAGCCTGGGGCAGGTGCTCCGCCATGCTTGCTTCACATCGCCATAGGTCCGCGAACGGCTAGCGACCCAGGCGAGGAATTGGACGGTCAGAAGCTTCGCCGCGTCGGACATCGCCTTCTCTTTCTCGGAACGCCCACGTCGATCACGCTCGCATTATACCATCTCTCGCGACCGCATTCATCGCGCGTGAGAGGCGTTGGAGCCGAGAAAAATACCGCGGAATCGCTCGGCCTGACCACGGCGCCTCTGCTCGACTCCGCCCGAGTGTCATGATACGCTCGCTCGCGCAGAGGCCAAGAACAGCCGTCATGACGGCATGAACTCTGTCAGAACGCTTCTCGGGGCCGGAGGCCGGGAGGGGCGTCGCTCTCCGATCTGCGATAAGCCGATCACGGCGAGGGACGCTTCAGCCGACGGCTCACTCAGCAGAAACGGAGACAATGATGAAACGCCTTCTTGCCACAGCCGTGGTCGCACTCGGTGCCATGACCGGAGCAGCGACCGCGGAAACGACGCTCGTCATCGCCATGCAGGCCGACCCGACCGGGCTCGATCCCGAAGCGGTGCTCAACAATACGTCCGGCTTCGTGATGGCGACCATCTACGACAGCCTCGTCAAGTTCAAACCCGGGACGACCGAGGTCGAGCCCGGCCTCGCCGAGAAATGGGACATCTCGGCGGACGGCCTCACCTACACGTTCCATCTGAAGAAGGGCGTCAAGTTCCATGACGGCACGGCCTTCAATGCCAATGCCTATGTCCAGGACCTCAATCGCTGGCTCAAGAAGGACGACCCGAACTACATCGGCAATTCGGGCCCGGTCGAGGGCTTCCTCGACGACACCTTCGAAGAGCTCGCCTCCTACCGCGCGGTCGACGACAACACCGTCGAAATGAAGCTGAAGCAGGCCTATGCGCCCTTCCTCACCAATCTTGCGATGGTGTGGAACGGCATCACGAGCCCGACCGCGACGCAAAAACTCGGCAAGGATTACCGCAGCAACCCGGTCGGCTCCGGACCGTTCATCTTCAAGGAATGGCGGCGCGGCGACCAGATCGTGCTGACCGCCAACCCCAACTACTGGAACGGCAAGCCCAAGGTCGATCGCATCGTCTTCAAGGTGATGCCGGACGGCCAGGCCGCCCTCCTCGCCCTGAAGAAAGGCGACGTCCACATCCTCGCCGATGTCAGCGCACAGATCATCCCGGCGATGAAGCAGGACAAGAACATCGTCGTGAAGACCCAACCGGGCCTCGCGGTAAGCGGCGTCGGCATGCCGCCCGACACCAAGCCGTTCGACGACAAGCGGGTGCGGCAGGCGCTCAACTACGCGATCGACAAGAACGCCATCGACAAGTCGCTCTTCCAAGGCTTGGCGGTGCCGATGACCTCGCCGCTTCCCGAGGCGCAATGGGGCTTCGACAAATCGCTCAAGGGCTACCCCTATGATCCGAAGAAGGCGAAAGAGCTTCTCGCGGCCGCGGGATATCCCAACGGCTTCGAGACCGAGCTCCTGACCTACAACTCGGCGCGCGGCTACAACTCGGCGGGTGCGGAGCTCGCCGTCGCCATCCAGGGCCAACTCGAGAAGGTCGGCGTCAAGGCCTCCGTGCGCAAGCAAGAGATGGGCGCCTATCTCAGCGAGATCCGCTCGGCCACCAAGAAATACAGTGGCATGTTCATGGTCGGCTGGACCGGCGACAATGGCGATCCGGATAATTTCCTCGACGAGCTTTTCAACTCGAAGCGGATCCCGATCACCAACACCGCCCGCTACAAGAACGATGACGTCGACAAGACGCTGAACGAGGCGCAGCGCGTCGGCGACCATGCCAAGCGCGTCGCGCTCTATGGCAAGGCGCAGAAGGAGATCCTCGAGGACGCGCCCTGGATCTTCCTCAACTCCGTGCTGCAGCTGCGCGGCGTCCGCAAGGAAGTGAAGGGCTACGAGCTCAACCCGACGCAGATGTTCTTCGACATGGAAAAGGTGTCGCTGAGCAAGTAGCCGCTACGGTCACTCCGCGTCCTGCTCCTCCCTCTCCCGCGTGCGGGAGAGGGTCGGGGTGAGGGGATGGGAGCACTAACGGCAACGCGACCGTCGCGATTGCCCTCACCCTGCCCTCTCCCGCACGCGGGAGAGGGTTTCTTTTTTGCCTTCGGCAGCTACAGGACGTCGTCGCGGATGCATGCCTTGAAGCGGCCGGGCTCGACCTCGCGCAACTCCGGGACCGCCTTGGCGCAATCGGCGATGGCGTAAGGGCAGCGCGTGCGGAAGACGCAGCCCGACGGCGGATTGATCGGGCTTGGAATGTCGCCTTGCAGGACGATGCGCTTGCCCTTGCGGTCGGGGTCGGGGACCGGCACGGCGGAGAGCAGCGCCTCGGTATAAGGGTGACGCGGCGCACGGCAAAGCTCGCGCGCGGGCCCCATCTCCATGACGCGGCCCAGATACATGACGACGATGCGGTCGGAGATGTATTCGACGACGGCGAGGTCGTGGGCGATGAACAGCAAGGTGAGGCCGAGGCGTCGTCTCAACTCGCGCAGCAGATTGACGATCTGCGCCTGGATCGAGACGTCGAGCGCGGAGACCGGCTCGTCGGCGATGATGAGCGCGGGCTTCACGGCGAGCGCCCGGGCGATGCCGATGCGCTGGCGCTGGCCGCCGGAAAATTCATGCGGATAGCGATGCATGTGCTCGGGCGTCAGACCGACCATGCGCAGGAGCTCGGCAACGCGCTCGCGGCGCTCCGCCCTGCCGCGGACGAGGCTGTGGACGATGAGCGGCTCCGACAGGATCTCCTCGACGCGCATGCGCGGGTTGAGCGAGGCGAACGGGTCCTGGAAGATCGGCTGGGCGCTGCGCCGGAACTCCTTGAGCGCGCGCTCGCCCAGCGGCGCGATATCCTTGCCTTGGAAGAGGATCGTCCCGCCCGTCGGCTCGATGAGGCGCAGGATGGCGCGGCCGACCGTGGTCTTTCCCGAGCCCGATTCGCCGACGAGCCCCAGCACCTCGCCGGCCTTGACGCTGAACGAGACATCTTCGACGGCACGTACGTGGCCGGTCGTCATCGACAGCGCGCCGAGCCGCACGTCGAACCATTTGCGCAAATTGCGGACTTCGAGCAGCGGCGCGCTCTCGGCTGCCGCCCCGATCATGGCGCGACATCCCCGGTGACGGACGAGCCCGAGCGCTGTGCCACCTCGCGCCAACGCAGGCAGCGCACCGCATGGCCATCGCCGCATGGCTCCAATCGCGGCGGCGCGCGGTCGCATGTGCTGGCGATGAAGAAGCCGCAGCGCGGATGAAAGGCGCAGCCGGGCGGCAGCGCGAGCGGATTCGGCACGTTGCCGGGAATGCCGACGAGCCCTGCCTCGTCGGGTTCGCGGCCGAGCCGCGGCACCGAATCGAGGAGACCGATCGTGTAGGGCATGCGGGCCCGATGGAAGATCGCCCGCGAGGGACCCTCCTCGACGACGCGGCCTGCATACATGACCATGACGCGATCGGCGATCTCGGCGGCGACGCCGAGATTGTGGGTGATGAACATGACCGCCATGCCGAGCTCGTTCTGCAGACGCTTCATCAATTCGAGAATCTGCGCCTGGATCGTCACGTCGAGCGCGGTCGTCGGCTCATCGGCGATGAGGAGCGCGGGCCGGCAGGAGAGCGCCATCGCGATCATCGCCCGTTGCCGCATGCCGCCGGAGATCTGGTGCGGATAGGACGCCATGCGCCGCGCCGGCTCCGGAATTCCGAGGAGCTCGAGCATCTCGACGGCGAGGCTGAAGGCGGCGCGGCCGGTCTTCTTCTGATGCAGCGAGATGGCTTCGATGATCTGATCGCCGATCGTGTAGACCGGATTGAGCGAGGTCATCGGTTCTTGAAAGATCATGGCGATGTCGTTGCCGCGGATGTGCCGCATCTCGGTTTCCGAGGCCCGTGCCAGATCGATCTCGCGCTCATCCTTGCCGCGGAACAGCATCGCTTCGGCGCTGAGCCGGCCGGTGACGAGGCGCATGAGGGCAAGGCTCGTCACCGATTTGCCCGATCCCGATTCGCCGACGACGACGATGGTCTCGCCGCGATCGATGCGGAAAGAGACACCGTCGACCGCCTTGACGACACCCTCTTCGCTGTCGAATTCGACGCGCAATTCGCGAATGTCGAGCAGGCCTTCCCGTTTCATCTTACTTGGCCAACCGTCGATGCGGATCGAACTGGTCGCGCAGCGCGTCGCCGACGAGGTTGAATCCGAGAACGACAAGGAAGATCGCTAGGCCCGGGAATGTCGCGATCCACCAGGCGCTGAGGAAGTAGCTCTGCCCGTCGGCAAGGATCGCACCCCAATCCGGCGAGGGTGGTTGCGCGCCGAGGCCGAGGAAGGACAGGCCGGCGGTCTCGACCACGACCGAGCCCGCTTGCAAGGTTGCCATCACCAGGATCGGCGTGAAGCTGTTGGGCAGGACATGGCGCAGCATGATGCGCGGCCGCCCAGCGCCGATCGCGCGCGCCGCCAGCACATATTCCGTCTCCTTGACGGCAAGCACCTGGCCGCGCAGGAGCCGCGCATATTGCGGCGTATAGACGATGCCGATCGCGATCATCGAGTTGAGCAGGCTCGGCCCCAGCGCCGCGACGATGATGAGCGCGAGCAGGAGGTAGGGAAATGCCAGGAGGACGTCGACGACGCGCATCACCACGCTGTCGAGCCAGCCGCCGTAAAAACCGGCGATGAGCCCCATGGCGCCGCCGAGCAAGAGCGCGAAGCCGTCCGCTACGAAGATCGCGAGAAGCGCCGTGCGCGAGCCGTACATGACACGACTGAGAATGTCGCGCCCATATTGATCGGTGCCGAACAGATGCGCGAAGCTCGGATCGCTCAGCGTATTGTCGAGGTCCTGATCGAACGGGTTGTAAGGCGCGGTCAAGCCGGCGAGCACCGTCAGCGCCAAGAAGACGACGACGATGACGAAACCGATCCGTGCCGTCGGCCGGTGCGACAGGCGAATGAAATCCTTGGCCCAGGAGGCGCCGCGACGAGACCCTGGAGCGAGTGCGATGACGGTCATCGGAAGCGGATCCTCGGATCGAGAAAGGCGTAGCCGAGATCGACCAGCAAATTGACGAAGACGAAGAGGAAGGCGGTCAGGAGGGCACCCGCCTGCACGACCGGATAGTCTCGTTGCAGGATGGCGTTGACCATGACGCGGCCGAGGCCCGGCAGCGAGAAAATCGACTCGGTCAGGACGGCACCCGAGAGAAGGAGGCCGAGCTGCAATCCGATCACCGTCGTGATCGGGATGAGGGCGTTGCGCAGCACATGCTTCACGATGACGCGCCCCTCCGGCAGCCCCTTGGCGCGCGCCGTACGGACATGATCGTGCGAGCGTACCGACAGCATTTCCGAGCGGGTGATGCGCGTGATGATGGCAAGCGGGATCGTCGCCAAGGTGCAGGCCGGCAGGATGAGATATTCGAGACTCTCGGCCATGAGGGTCGGATCGCCCGAGAGGACGCTGTCGATGACGCTCATCCCGGTGACCCGCACCGGCTCATCGCCGATCGGCATCAACCCGCCGATCGGCAGGAGATCGAGAAACGCCCCGAAGACGAGGATCATCATGAGGCCGAGCCAGAAGATCGGCATCGAGACGCCGAAGAGCGACACGGTCATCACCACATTGTCGAAGCGCGACAGGGGCTTCACCGCCGCCATGACGCCGAGCGGGACGCCGATCGCCGTGGCGAGGACGAGCGCGGTGAAGCTGAGCTGGATCGTCACCGGAAAAGCGATCCACACCTCCTCGAAGGCGGGCCGGTTGTTGCGCAAGGAGAGGCCGAAATCGCCTTGCAGCGCATCGGCAGCGAAGCGGAAATACTGCACATAGACCGGCTGGTCGAGGCCGAGCTGATGGCGCAGATCGTCGAGCTGCTGCGCCGTCGCCTTGTCGCCGAGCAGCAGTGTCGCAACGTCGCCGGGCAGGACGTGCATCGTGACGAAGACGACGATGCTGATGCCGATCAGCACGAGAATCAGCTGAATGAGCCGCCAGACGACATACTGAGCCACGCGAAAGCCACCCCGTCCTGTGGCGCCCGACGATCCGGGAATTGCCGCTTCGATCGATGTCGCCGGCGGCGGTCCCGGCGCATGGCCGCCGACCGCCGTTACAGCCGGTCGCCACAGTAGGGGAGGCAGCTTTCGCCTGTCAATTCGCCGGTTTGCCGAGCTCCCGGCCGGTGATCGCCGGCATTTTAGGCAAATGCCGGAGTTAATGAGACGTCAACCCTCACCCTGTATCCAAGGTCTGGGGCACATGGGGGACGTCGAATATGAAGAACCGGGCAGAACAACAGGCGACCGAAATCCCGCAGCGGGACGAACGACGCGAGCACGGCCGACATAAGGCGCTGTGGTGGGCCGAGATCGAGATGGCGACGGGGCGCTTCACCTGCAGCGTCTCCGATTTGTCGACCGGCGGCGCGAAATTGCGCGTCGCGCACCCGATCCCCGAGAAGGAACAACTGATGCTGGTCATTCCCCCGTACGGCCAATTCGCCGGCGAGGTCATATGGTCGGACGATGCTCAAGCCGGAATTCAGTTCGCGATCGAGGAGCATCCGCGCATCAGCAAGATGATCTCGAGCCGCCTCAATCAGATCCCGCGATAGTCGGCACGCAAGAGGGTACGACCGCGGCAGCGTCACGCTCGTCGTGCCGCGCGCAGATCGCGGCCGGTGATGCGGATATTGGCGTCTGGGTCGAGCTCGCGAGCCCTGACCTTCGCTTCGGCGACCCGCTCGAACACCGTCCGGTTGAGGTAGAAATGCCGCACGCTGTCCTCCGCCGTGGGATTCGTGCCGATCAAGCTCTGCAACACGCGTCGCGGCACGAAGACCGACCCCTCATATTCGCCGATCCGCACGGTGAATTCGACCGCTTGCTCGGTCTCGTTCCAGCGCGCATCGTCTGGGAAGACGAACACAGGCTGCCCCCTGCCTAAAGCATTCCCCGCGCCGCCTCGGCGATCGCCGCCTCGGACACCCGGCATTGCCCTTCGAGCGGCAGCGAGTACGGGACCGGCACGCGCGGCGCGCCGAGACGCTTGACGCGGATTGCGAGCTCCTCGGCGGCCGTGGCGGCGATCTCGCCACCGAAGCCGCCGATCGCCACAGCCTCGTGGACGACGAGGAGCCGCCGAGTGCGCGCCGCCGATTGCAGCACGGTCTCGCGATCCCACGGATAGAGCGTCCGCAGATCGATCACCTCGACGGAGATGCCAGCCCGGCCGAGCGCCACGGCGGCGCCGAGCGCGGTGCGCGAGAGGGCGGACCACGAGACGATGGTAAGATCGTCGCCCTGCCGCAAGATGCTTGCCTTGCCGAGCGGCAACGGCTCGGCGCCCGTGACGACCTCGCCTTCGAGCGGCCAAAGATCCTTGTGCTCCATATAGACGACGGGATCGTCGCACCGGATCGCCGCCTTCAAGAGCCCGTAATTGTCGGCGGGGCTTGCCGGCGTGACGACGACGAGGCCGGGAATGTGCGCATACCAGGCTTCGAGGCTCTGGCTGTGCTGCGCTGCCGAGGAGCGCCACATGCCGATGGGCTCGCGCACTACCACAGGCACGCGCCCCTGGCCGCCGAACATGTAGCGTGCCTTCGCCGCCTGGTTGACGAGCTCGTCGACGGCGCAGAGCGCGAAATCGGAAAAGCGCATCTCGACGACGGGCCGCGTGCCGACAAGCGCGGCGCCGACCGCGGCCCCCATGATGCACGCTTCCGAGATCGGCGTGTCGCAGATGCGCTGCGCTCCGAACTCCTCGGCGAGGCCCTTGTATTGGCCGAAGACGCCGCCGCGCCCCAGATCCTCGCCGAGCGCCCAGACCGCGGGGTCGCGCCGCATCTCCTCGGCGAGAGCGAGCTTTCCGGCTTCAAGATAGGTCATGAGGCTCATGCCGGCCCCCCCACATCCTGGACGTCGCGCCAGGCGAGCGCCGGCTCCGGCCAAGGTTGCGCCCGCGCCGCATCGACGGCGGCGGCGATCTCGTCGGACGCTTCCGCCGCGATGCTCGCGAGGCGTGCCTCGGCGATGCCGTGCAGCAGCAAGCTCTCGCGGCAGAGGAGCAGCGGGTCGCGGCGGCGCCTTTCCTCGACCTCGGCGGCGGGACGGTAAAGTGCCGGATCGTGCGCCGTGTGTCCTTTGAGGCGATAGGTTTCTGCCAGGATGAATTGCGGTCCGCCGCCGCCGCGGATGCGGGCGACGAGCTCGGCGGCCGCGGCGTCGACCTCCTCAACGTCGTTGCCGTCGATGATCCGCGCCGGAATGCCGAGCGCTTCGGCGCGCGCCGCCGGACCCGGCCCGCCGGTCAAGTGCCGCGTCCGCGTCGTCGCGGCGAAGCCGTTGTCCTCGCAGATGAAGAGCACCGGAAGATCATAAATCCGCGCCCAGTTGAGCCCTTCGAGAAAGGGACCGCGATTGACTGCGCCGTCGCCGAAGAAAGAGGCGGTGATCGCCGTTCCCTGGCGCAGCTTCACCGCATGGGCCGCACCGACAGCGATCGGAATGCCGGCGCCGACGACGCCGTTGGCGCCGAGCATGCCGATCGCGAAATCGGCGATATGCATCGAGCCGCCCTTGCCCTGGCACGTGCCCCCGGCCCGGCCGAGCAGCTCGGCCATCATTGCCGTGACATCGGCGCCCTTGGCGATCGTATGGCCGTGGCCGCGATGCGTCGAGACGAGGTAATCCTCGCGCCGGAGATTGGCACAGACACCGGCGGCGACCGCCTCCTGGCCGATCGAGAGGTGGACCGCACCCTTGATCTCGCCCGATCGCTGCCCGGCTTCCGCCGCTTCCTCGAAGGCGCGAATGCGCGCCATCGTGCGGAAATGACCGAGCACGCGCTCGACATCGACATTGCCTCTCGTCACCATCGCTCCTTCGGTTTGCCGTCTGCGGGTTCGCATCCGCCGGCGCCATCTTAGCGTGGCGACCGGGCGAAACGGAGACGGAACCGCCGCGTCGGCCGGGAGACGCGAAGAGAGGCAGCCGCTTGCCCTCGCCGGCTCCCATGCTATAAGCGTCGACACCGCAACGGGAGAGCGCCTGAAATGGCCGCCAATCCGATTGTCCTCATCCTCAACGGGCCGAACCTCAACCTCCTCGGGGTGCGCGAGCCGGAGATCTACGGCGATGAGACATTGTCCGATATCGAGGAGGCGTGCCTCGAATGCGCGGCGCCGCTTGGCCTCTCGATCGATTTCCGGCAGTCGAACCAAGAAGGGCAGCTCGTCGACTGGATTCAGGAGGCGCGCCAGGGCGCGGACGGCATCATTCTCAACGCCGGCGCCTACACGCACACCTCGATCGCGATCCTCGACGCGCTGACGGCGGCCGCGCTTCCGGTCGTCGAGTTGCATCTCTCCAACGTGTTTCGCCGAGAGGAATTTCGCCACAATTCATTCGTAAGTCGTGTGGCGCGCGGCGTCATCTGCGGTTTCGGCGGCCATGGCTACGAGTTGGCGCTGGCCGCGATGGCGCGTCTCCTGCGCGGCAAAGAGTGAGTTCGGCAGAAAATTGGAGCCTTCCCCGCTTATGTCCAAATCCGCCGATCTGACCATCGATAGCGATCTGGTACGCACCCTTGCCGCGTTGCTGGCGGAGACCGGGCTTTCCGAGATCGAGTACGCGGTCGGCGACCGCCGCATCCGTGTTGCCCGAGGCGGGGTGGCGACCTCGCTGGTGGTGCCGGCTGCCGCCCCCGGAGCCCCGGCCGGCGACGGCGTCGCTCCGCCGCCGGCCGCCGCAGAGCACCCCGGCGCGATCAAGGCGCCGATGGTCGGTACCGTCTATCTCTCGCCGCAGCCCGAAGCGCCGCCCTTCGTCAAGCTCGGCGACACGATCGCCGAAGGTCAGGTCATCCTCATCATCGAAGCGATGAAGGTGATGAACCAGATTCGCTCATCCAAAGCGGGGCGTCTCGCGCAGATCCTGATCGAGGACGGCGCGCCGGTCGAGTTCGGCCAAGCTTTGGCGATCCTCGAATAGCGGCGCGTGCCAAGGGTCGCGCCCGCATGTTCGAGAAAATCCTCATCGCCAATCGTGGAGAGATCGCTCTCCGCATCCACCGCGCCTGTCGAGAGATGGGCATCAAGACGGTCGCCGTCCATTCGACCGCGGACGCCAACGCCATGCATGTGCGCCTCGCCGACGAAAGCGTCTGCATCGGCCCGCCGGCGGCGCGCGATTCCTATCT
>JBGPOZ010000063.1:0-19841 GCA_041488295.1 Allostellaceae bacterium | reverse complement strand
TGAGCGGGCGCTCTATGAGCGGGCGTTCTATGAGCGGATCGGTCGGCGGTGCGAGCCCGCCGCCCAATAGGCGTGCTCGACCAGCCGCAAGGTTTCGAGGTTGTCGCCGGGGTTCGTCTCGAAAGGTGCTCCCGTCGCAAGGCAATCGACGAAATGCGCGATAACGCCGTCGAAGCTCGCCTGGTAGCCCTGATCGAGATCGTACGTTTCGCGACGCGGATCGGCGCCGAGAAGGCGCAACTCGTTGTTCTCGAAGATCGCACTCGCCTTGCGTCCGATGATTTCGAGCCGGTCCGGGACGCGCGGCGGATATCCCGGCGCCGCCATCGTTCCGACGACTTCCACCGCGGCGCCCGCAGCGTTTTCCAGGAAGATCGTCGCCGCGGTCTCGCCGGCGACGTCGGCAAGCGTATGGCTGGTCAATGCACCGGCAACGCGGAGCTCGCCGCAGAGAAAGCGCATGACGTCGAGGTGATGGATCAGCACCTCGGCGATCATCAAACGCTCCTCGTGCTGCATGAAGGGTTGGCGCACGAAGGCAGGACGCCGACCGGTATCGTCGGGCAGAAAGCCCGAATTGATCATCGCCATGCGGGCGAGAACGATCTCGCCGAGCGCATCCGCCACAATCCAGTTTTTCAGCTCGCGGTACCACGGCCGGAAGCGCCAATTCTCATGCACCATGAGGCGGAGCTTGCCGTCGACGCGGCGAACGAGATCCTCGGCCTCGCCGAGCGTCGGCGTCAGCGGTTTCTGGCACAAGACGTCGATGCCGCGCGCCGCCGCGGCTTCGACCCACGCGGCATGCGTCTTTCGGGGCGAGGCAACGTCGAGCGCGTCGATCGCCTCCGCCGCCAGCATCGCATCGCGATCCTGGTAGATTTGCGGAATGCCGAACTCCTCGGCACGCCGCTTCGCGTGCGTCGGATCGGGATCGCAGATGGCGACGAGGTCGACGCGCTCCCCCAGCTTCCGCCATGCGACGAGATGATACCAGCTGATCATGCCGGCGCCGGCGAGTGCCACCTTGACCGGCGCGCCCGGTTTCAGTTTCGCCATGACGCTATCCTCCGAACCCGAAGAGCCGAGCCGGATTGGACCATCGCACCGCCTCGCGCTGCGCGGGCGTCTTCAACCAGCGCTCCACGGCCCGTAGCGCCGCATCGTAGCGAAAGCCGCCCGGGAAATTGATGAAGGGCCAATCCGAGCCCCAGATGCAACGCTCGATGCCGAAGGACGCGATGAGCGCCTCGGCGAACGGGTCGAGATCGGCGAAGCCATCCTTTTCGCGGGAGATGCGGAAGGGCGCCGAGAGCTTCACCGTCGAATTCCCCTCGCGCCCGAGTGCGAGCACCGCCTGAAAACCGGGCTGCCCCACGCCGGCCGTAGGGTCGTGAACCCCGAAATGATCGACGAGCACCTTGACCCCGCTGCGGCGGAGCACGGCGGCGACGGCGGGCCATTGCGAATCATCGGCGAAGATCTGCGCGAACCAGCCCAGCGCCTTCAATCGCGCAAGGAAGGGCTCGGCTCCCGCGGACAGTGCGTCGGATCGATAGCTGACGAGATTGAAACGCACGCCGACGACGCCATGTGCCGCGAGCGCCGCGAGCTCGCGCTCGGGCGTTTCCGGATCGACGACCGCGATCGCTTTGAACCGGCCGGGGTTGCGCGCCATGGCATCGAGCATCGCACTGTTGTCGTAGCCGTAGCCGCTCGGCTGGACGAGAAGCGCGTGGGCGACGCCGTGCGCGTCGAGCACGGCACAGAATTCCTCGCTGGTCCCGGCCTCCTCGGCGCGCGGCTTGTAGCCCGGGCCGGGCGCGAGCGGAAATCGCGTGAGGTCGATGATGTGAGCGTGGGTGTCGATGATCCGAGCTTGTGCCATGGCCATGCCGCCGTCCGTTCAAACGCGATCTCGGGCAATGGCCCGCGTCGTTGCCGCATCGAAGAGATGAAGCGTCGTCGTGTCGACGAGGATCGTCGCATCATCGCCCGGGCGCAACCGCGTCTCGCGGCCGATGCGCGCGATGACCTCTTCCGTCGCTTGGCGCGGCGTCAGAACGAGAAGCGTTTCGGCGCCGAGCGGCTCGACTGCGGCGACACGCATCCCGATCGGCACCAACCGCTCGTCGCCCGGCCGCGGCGTGCCTTCGTAGAGATCCTCGGGCCGAATCCCGAGCAGCACCTTGCCGTTCCGGTAGGGGGCGAGCGCGCCGTCGGACCATCCCGCAAGAGGCAAGGAGACGCCGTCGAACTGCGGCCGGATCGACCCGCCATCCGCGGCGAGCGCGACCGGAAGCAAATTCATCGGCGGATTGCCGAGAAAGCGCGCGACAAAGGTGTTTGCCGGGTTGCGGTAGACCTCGAGCGGCGGCCCGATCTGCACGACCTCGCCCTTGTCCATGATGCAGATGCGATGGCCCATCGTCATCGCTTCGACCTGGTCGTGCGTGACGTAGATCGTCGTGATGCCGATCTCATGCTGCTGGCGGATGAGCTCGTTGCGTGTCGAGACGCGCAGCGCGGCATCGAGATTGGAAAGCGGCTCGTCGAAGAGGAAGACCTTGGGGTCGCGCACGATGGCGCGCCCCAGCGCCACGCGCTGACGCTGCCCACCCGAGAGCGCGTGCGGCTTGCGCTGGAGAAACGGCGCGAGGCCGAGCTTCGCCGCGACGCTCTTGACGCGCTTCTCGATCTCGTCGCGCGGAACGCCGCGTCGGCGCAGGCCGAAGGCGAGATTGTTGAAGACATCCATATGCGGATAGAGCGCGTAGGACTGGAACACCATGGCGATGTCGCGGTCCTTGGCGGGCACCTCGTTCATCACCTTGCCGTCGATCGCGACGGTCCCGGCGGTGATCGGCTCGAGCCCGGCGATCATGCGCAGCACCGAGGATTTGCCGCAACCCGATGGGCCAAGCAGGACCATGAACTCGCCATCGGCGACGTTGAGGCTGAAATCCATGACGGCGGCCTCGATACTGCCGCCGTATCGCTTGCTCAATCCCGCGATCGCGACTTCGCCCATCAGCGCACCGCTCCCGCCGTCATGCCCTTGATCATCGTCTCGGAGAAGAACGCATAAAGCAGAATGACCGGACCGATCGCGATCATGAGACCGGTCGCGACCATGCCGACATCGAGCTGGTGACTGCCCATGAAATGCATGATGCCGAGCGGCAAGGTGCGCTTGCTGTCCTCGGTGAGGAGCACCACCGCGTAAAGGAATTCGTTCCAGAGAATGATGAAGTTCAACATCACCGTCGTGAAGAGCGCCGGTGCGCCGATCGGCAGGGTGATCTTCCAGAAGATCTCGAAATCCGCATAGCCGTCCATGCGGGCCGCATCGAACAGATCTTGCGGAATCTGTGCGAAGAACCCTTCGAGGATGTAAACGGTCATGGCGAGATGGCCGGCGACGTAGACGGCGATCAATCCGGTCAGGGTGTTGTAGAGACCGTAGTCGAGCAGGATCTGGAAGAGCGACAGGATGAGAAGCTGCGGCGGCAGGATCAGTCCCGAGAGTATGACGAACCGCACCAGCCGATTGCCGCGGAACCGATAGCGCGCGAGGCAATGCGCGACCATGGCGCCGATGATCGTGAGGATCGTCACCGCGGTGACGACGACGACGATGCTGTTCCAGAAATAGGTGCTGTAATTCGACTTCGTCCAGGCGTCGGCGAATTTCTCCCAATGAAACCGGCTCGGCAGCGCATAGGGGCTGGCGAAGATCTCCGGCGTCGTGCGCACGGACATGATCGCGACCCAGAGAAAGGGGCCGCCGGTAACGACCGTGTAGAGCGAAACGAAGAGCAGCAACGGCGTGCGCCGCAGATATCCCCACCATGCCGCGGTCGCAGTCACCGGCTCAGAACTCGAGCTTGTCGCGCTGGCGCAGCAACTGCGTCATGAGCACGACGAAAATGAGGATGATGGCGAACCACAGAACCGCGATCGCCGAGGGATATCCCAAATCGAACGTGTTCCAATCGAAGGCGCGTTTGTAGACATAGGTCGAGACCGTCTCGGTCGACCAGAGCGGGCCGCCGCCGGTCATGATCCAGACGAGATCGAAGATCATCATCTTGCCGATGAACGACAGGACGAGGAGATTGACGATCGTCGGCCGCAACATCGGAATGATGATGTAGACGAGCTTCGCGAGCCAGCCGCAATTGTCGAGCTCGGCGGCGCCCAGCACCTCCTCCGGCAGCGCATAGAGCGCCGCGAGGAAGATGATCATGTTGAAGCCGAGCCACTTCCAGATGTGCGTCGTCATCACCGACCAGAGCGCCGTTCGCGGATCGCCCAGCCACGATTGCTCGAAGGCGCCGAGGCCGAGCCACCGAAGAATCGCGTTCGCGAGGCCCCAGTCGTAATCGTAGATCCACACCCAGATGATGCCGACGACGACGTAGGACATGAGGACCGGCGTGAACCAAAGGACGCGCAGCGATTTGGCGAAGGGCGCGCCCGAAAAGAGGCAGAGCGCGAGGAGCAGACCGCCCAGCACATCGGCGATTGTGGCCACGATGCCGAAGATTGCGGTGTTCGTGACCGCCTTCCAGAACACGACATCAGTGGTGAGGAGCGCCGCGAAATTGGCGAAGCCGACGAACTCCTCGACATTGTGCGGCTTGATCGCGTGCACGCTGTTGTAAAAAGTGCGCAGCACCGGATAGACGGTGAAGCCGGCATAGATGAGGAGCGCCGGCGCGAGAAAGATGAGAAGCGTGCCGGGTGAGGCACGCCGTGCGTCGATTTCGGCGCGGCCGCGTCCGATGAGGTGCGCGAGTCTCGCAGAGATCGTCATGCCGAAGCGCGCGCTGCGGCGATCCTCCTCTCCCGCACGGGGAGAGGAGATCGCTCTGGCCGCATCCGTTCGCTCTTCGCCGTCACCCCTTGTAGCAAGCGGTGTTCATCATCTTGACGGCCTCGTCGACCGGGAGAAGCCCGCCCGGGAAGGCGCTGTTCACGACCTGCGCGAAGCTGTCCTTGCATTGCCCCTGGATGAGATCGCGCGGGCCGCCGATGAAATAGTCGGTGCCCTTCTGCCGCTCCATCAGCTCGGTGAAATATGCGGCATAGGGGCCGCTGAACTGTTTCACATCCGCCTTGATCCCGGTCTGAAGATAGATCGTCTCGATCCAGCGCTTGCCCATCTCCGGGGTCGACATCGCGTTGAGGTACTCGGCGGCGATGTCCTTGTGCTTGCTCGCGGCGTTGATCGCAAAGCTGGCCCCGACGGCCGAGGTCTTGCACTGATTGCAGGCGCCGCCATCCATCGCCGGAAACTGCATGATGCCGATCGGGAAGTCCTTGGGTTGGCCGCCCTTCTCCTCCGGGACGAAGGCGCGCCCCGTGTACCAGCTCCCCATCGGCAGCATCAAAGCGCCCGGCTTCGTATAGAAGTAGTAGTGCGATTCGCCGAGCTTCAAGGTCATGAAGTTCTTGGGATAGGCGCCGGCATCGACCAGCTCCTTCGTCCATTTGAAGACGTCAACGACGCGCGGATCTTCATAGGACAGATTGCCGGTCCAGAGCTTGCGGTAATCGTCCTTGCCGAGCTTGCGCAGCAGCGCCTCGCCGATGATATAGGCGCCGGGGAACGGCCGGTCGCCGACGCCTTGCGCGATCGGCGTCATGCCCGCCGCCTTTGCCTTCTTCACGAGGTCTAGGAATTGCGCTTGGGTGAATTGCGCATTCGCCGGCAGCTCGACTCCGAGCTTCTTCAAGAGGTCCTTGTTGTAATAAATCTCGTTGGTGTAGGCCTCCTGCGGCACGCCATAGGTCTTGCCGTCATGCACCCAGACCTGCCGCGCCCACGGCTCGATCGTGCTCCAATCGACGAGCTTATCGAGCGGCTCGAGATAGCCGGCGTCGACGTATTCGGTCCAGTCCGGCTCGACATAAAGCACGTCGGGTCCTTGACCCGCCGGAAGCGCCGTCTTCAGCGCGGCGAGAAGCGGGTTCTTCTCGTACCAGGTGATCTTGACGTGAACGCCGGGATGCGCCTTTTCGAGGTTCTTAGCCGCGAGCTCGCGGTAGGCGACCTTGGCGTCCTCGTCGGCCTCGTGGCTCCAGACATTGATTGTCACGTCTTCGGCGCGCGCCCCTGGTACCGTCGTCCCTGCGACCGCGCTCACCAACAGCGCCGCGGCGGCGGCGCTGCTCCATGCAAAGCTTTTCGCCATTTTGGTTCCTCCCTGGGTTGCCGGCTTGCGCCAATATCTTGCCGATCGTGTCTCACGATCAGCGACCGAAGCGCTTGATCCGAAATGCAATCTGGACAATAGGCCTTGGCGGCCACCGGCACCAAATTGAATTCGCTTGGCTTGCACTCAACTCCGGGTCGGCCGCATTCCCAGCCGCGTGCATCGAGCATTGTTGCCAAGTCTCGCGGCGGCAGGGGATAGTCCGGGCATGACCTTCGATACACTCGACGAGCATGCGCGACCGAATTGCTTCGAGATCGATCTCGGCGCAATTGCGCAATTCACCCGCAACATTCGCACTCTCGTCGGCGGCGGCGTCACGATCTTCGCGGCGCTGAAGTGCAACGCCTATGGCTTCGGCCTGGTGCCCGTCGCCCGCACCATCCTCGAGGCCGGCGGAAACGCCCTTTCGATGGTGGATCGGGCAAATGCCATCCAGCTGCGCGAGGCCGGCATTACTGCGCCCATTCTGGTTTATCCGGGTTCGGTGGCGACACCCGAAGCGGTGAGTGCAGCCGAACACTACGATCTGATCCCGACTTTGGTCGACCTCGCCTCGGCAGAGATCTATTCACGCTTTGCAAGCCGGACGCTCCGTGTCGCCGTCAAGGTCGATATCGGTCAGGAGCGGC
Organism: Allostellaceae bacterium; assembly: GCA_041488295.1. Classification (GTDB taxonomy): domain Bacteria; phylum Pseudomonadota; class Alphaproteobacteria; order ATCC43930; family CGMCC-115725; genus URHD0088. Next base: position 12,988 of record JBGPOZ010000063.1, on the reverse strand, counting down.
TCGGCTTCCCTGCCGAAGCGGCGGCCGAGGCGATCGCCGCGATCGCGCGCATGTCGAAGCTCCAGGTGCACATCGTCAATGCGCATCCGAACGTGCCCTCCCCGCCCTCGATCGCCTATCTCGACTGGCAGCTCGGCCGGTTCGAGACGATGTGCCGGCACCTCGAGACCCGTGGCATCACGTTGCCGATCCGCATGATCGCCAGCAGCAAGATTCTCGCATTGACGCAACGCCCGACGCTCAATGCCGTCGATCCCGGACAGATGTTCTTCGGACCGTTCCGCGCCGCCGGCGACGTGCCTTGGCCGACATCGCGGCAGGCCTTCAAGAAACTGTCGAGCCGCCTCATCCACATCCGCACCCTCGAACGGAGCGCCTTCATGAATGAAGCGCCGTTCCCGGTTCGCCCGGGAATGCGCATGGGGGTCATGCCGATCGGCTCGGCCGATGGCGTGGCGCAACTCCATTGTGGCGAGTTTCTCGTGCACGGACGCCGCGTGAAGCTTGTTGGAAATCCTTCGCTCGAGCACACGCGCGTCGATCTCTCCGACATCCCGGACGCGCAGCTCGGCGATGAGGTCGTCATCATCGGCGAGCAGGGCGCCGACAGCATCACGCCGGACACGGTCGTTGCCTATCAAAAGCATGCGCGGATCGCCGATCTCGCGATGGCCATCCGGCCGAGCATCCCGCGCCGCTACACAGAATCCGCGTAAGCTGCCCGGCCGGCGCCGGCCGATGTCGCGGCGAAGCTGTCGCGCAAGGCCTTCAACCTGACGAGGTCGCAGATATCGAGCACGACGCATTCGAACTTGGCCAATTTTTTCACTCGCCGAGCGCTTCGATGACCGCCTTCGCCGTTTCCGCCCCGGAGAAATTCTGCTGTCCGGTGATCAGGTTGCCGTCGCGGATGGCGAAGCCCCGCCAGAGACCCGCTTGGATGTAGTTCGCGCCGATCTCTTTGAGGGCGTCCTCGATCCGCCAGGGCGTGACATGCTTGTCTCGCGGCAGGAGGTTCATCGACCATACCGCGTTGTCGGCGAAGTCTTCCTCGACATTGGCGAAGCCGGTCACCGTCTTGCCTTTGGCGAGATAGGCGCCGTTGGAGAGCTTGGCGTATTTTAGGATGGCGACGCCATGGCAAAGGGCGGCGGTCACCTTGCCCGATTCATAGAACTCGACGAACTTCTTGTGCAATCCGTTGGCCTTGTCGAAGGTGAACATCGGCGCTTGGCCGCCCGCGACGACGATGGCATCGAAACGCGCGACGCTGAGCGCGCTGACCGGAACGGTGTTCTCGACGAGGGACGCGAGCTTCGGCGTCGAGAGGAAACCCATGCTGATGAGGTCGGTCTCGGAATAACCCGACGGGTCGCGCGGGTCGCTCATGGCGTCCGCTTCGCACTTGCCGCCGTCGGGCGAGAAGATGTCGACCTCGTAGCCCTTTTCGGTGAAGGCGAGATAGGGATGCGCAAGCTCGCTCCACCAGAATCCGGCGGGCCACCCGGTCGTGGTGGAGATCGCCGGATTGGCGATCACGATCGCAATGCGCTTCGGCTTCTTCGGATTGACGGAATTGGCGTCTTTGAGGCTCATGGATCAGTCTCTCACGGATTGGAATGACGTGGATGGCGGACCATCGCGAAGGCGAAGTCGCGGGCGTGGCCGCGCTTCATCGCCAATTCGATCCACAGCATGGCGAGCGGCTCCAGGAGGCGGGCGGCGTTGAGCGGGCCCGCATCGACAGCGTGGAAACCGAGCTCCGAGACGAGTTCCATGACGGTCGGTTTCTTGGCGTCGTCGTCGCCGGCGACGAACATTACCGGCCGCGGATGGTAGGCGCTCGCATCGGCCATGTTCTCGGCGCCGGTCTGGTTCAGCGTCTTGAAGACCGAGGCGCCCTTGGCCCAGCCCGCCACCTGCTCGGCGCCGGACGAATCGTGTCCGAAGAGCAGATGCAGGCCTTCCGGACCCATGCCGAGCGGGTTGGTGCAGTCGATCAAGATCGCGCCATGGAGGTCGCCAAGCGCTTCGAGCGCCGATTTGGCTGCGGCGAAGGGCGTCGTGAGCACGACCACCTCGGCTCCACGCCGCTCATCCGCGCGCTGCAGGCGGTCCCTCGGCAAGCCGGCATATCTCGGCTTCGCGGGATCGGGGACGCCAAAGCGAGCGTCATGACCGCGCTCGAGCCAGCGTCGCCCGAGAGTGCTGCCCACATTGCCTGCGCCAACGATCAAGATGCGCATCGTTTCTCCTCCTCGGTCACGGCCGTGGCCGCCTTCCCAGCGCGACATGCGCCGATATTTTGGGCCGAGCAATCTTCTACCCATTATAGAGTGGATCGTGAGAGCAGTTAGCTGTCCTTTCGGGCAGTCCCCTGCCCCGCCCGGAGTCCTCCGGTGCCGAGGAAGAGCCGCGGAAGGCGGCGAGCTGGAGGACGCGGCAGCCGCGCGAGCGAACCGGCCACACCCTCCGACCGGCGCTACAGCCGGACGACGACCTTGCCGTTCGCCTCGTTGGCTTCCATCAACCGATGCGCCTCGCGGATCTCATCGAAGCGGAGCACTCTCGCGGGCTTTGCGGCGTAGGTCCCGGCGGCGACGCGATCGATGATGGTTTGCAGCGGAATCTCGGTCAGCGGGTAGTCGGGCGTGCCGTAGGTGAAGGCGCTGGCGAAGGAGCTGAAATGAACGCCGCCGAACGGCATCTGGAAGAGCGGGTTGAAATTGGCGATCGGATCGCCGTGATCGAGGAGGCCGGCGAGGCAGACGCGGCCATACCGCCTCGCCATGGCGAGCGAATCGAGGATCGTGCTGTTGCCGACGATGTCCAGTACGGCATCGACCCCCCTTGGATGGCGCTCGCGGACGCGGCGCGAGAGATCGGGCGCCTCGATCATGATCTCGGTGGCCCCGTTCGCCTCCAGCATCGCCGCGCGCTTCGGATTGCGCGTGGTGGCAATGATTCGTGCCCCGGCTTCGGCAGCGATGTTGATCGCCGCCCGCCCCAGCGCCGAGGTCGCGCCGCGGATGACGAGCACTTGGCCCGCGGCGAGCGCCAGATTGCCGTGAAGGCAGCTCCACGCCGTCGCGAAGGTTTCGGGGATGGCGGCGAATTCTTCCCAGGAGAGATTGGTCGCGATCGGCACGACATTGGCGGCCGGGACCCGCACCAACTCGGCATAGCTGCCGTTGATCGTTCGTCCCATTCCGCCCATCAGCGCCGCGACCTTCTGGCCCGCGGTGAAGCGGCCGTCGGGATCCGATCGGACGGTGCCGACGCATTCGATGCCGGTGATCTCCGCGACGTCGCCCCAGGCGCCTGCCCGCATATACAACTCGGCGCGATTTAGGCCGATCGCCTTGACCTCGACGACGACCTGCCCGGGTTGCGCATCGGGCGCTGGGCGCTCGGCGATCTGCAATTGATCGGGTCCGCCGTATTGCTTGATGACGATGGCACGCATGGCAAAGCCTCCTCTGTGTGTGATGGGGCTAGCCTGACCGCGATCATGTTTGATAGAAATTACATAATCGCAAATATGATTATCGTATTTTACAACAATGAATGATCCGACCCTCCACCAACTGGTCTGCTTCGATGCCGTCGTCACCGAAGGCGGCTTTCAGGCCGCGGCAACGAAACTGCATCGAACGCATCCGACCGTTTTCAGCGCCGTTAAGAATCTGGAGGCGCAGCTCGGCCTCGTCCTCTTGGATCGCGTCGGCTACCGCGTCGCGCTGACGGCGGAAGGGCGATCCTTCCATGAGCGGACGCGCGTCTTTCTCGGCGAGCTCGACACTTTGCGCAATCATGCCGCACGCCTCGCAATGGGCGAGGAAAGCCTGTTGCGGATCGTCATCGGCGATCTATGCCCGCTACCTCAGATCCTCGGGCTTCTCCGCCGCTTTTTCGAGCGCTGCCCCGGCACGCGGCTCGATCTGCATTTCGAGGCGATCTCGGGGCCGTGGGAGCGTCTTTTCGACGATGAGGCCGACCTCATCGTGCATCACGTCGACAAGAGCGATCCGCGCCTCGAATTCATCGATCTGTGCCGGGTGAGCGTCGTGCCCGTGGTGGCGCCGAACTTCCTCGCCTTCCCGATCGACGACACGATCACGCACGAACGGCTGCGCGATTACGTGCAATGCATCATCCGCGACACGGCGCGCCATTCGCCTGCGCGCGACTATTTCCTCGTCGAGGGCGCGCGCCGCTGGACGGTCAGCGACCAGTTCATGAAAAAGGAGATCATCGTTCAGGGCATGGGTTGGGGCCACATGCCGGCATTCCTCATCAAGGAAGAGCTGCGCGAGGGGCGCCTCATGTCGATCGCCGGCCGGCATCTGACCGGGCTCAGCGAAGAGCTTGTCGCGGCACGGCGGCGGCAGAAGCCGCACGGCCCGGTCGCGACTCGTCTCTGGGGCTACATCGCGGAGCAGGCAGCGGGGCTCAAGGTCGGGGTCACGTAGATGCCGGGGTCACGTAGATCTCGATCCGCTCCTTGCCCTTGCCGATGTTCTTGCGCTTCAGCTCGATCCCGCCGACCTCTCCCGTCGTCTTCAAATGGGTTCCGCCGCACGGGACGCGCGAGAATTCCGCGATCTCCCAGTATCGCCTTTCGTTGGCCTCGTCGCTGAAGGCGCTGATGATCGGCTGATCCGCTGCGATGATCGCCAGAGCGTCGCGCCGGAAATCCGGTACCAACGGCGCGATGTTCTCGCCCCATGCGAAGTCGATCCGCGCCTTGTCCTGCGCGATATGGGCGCCGATCTTCGCGACGCGCCCCAATTTCCGATAGACCAATTCCAGGACGATTTCCGCGGCGAAATGCAGCCGCATCAGACGGTGGCGACGGTCCCAATCGATCGTCATCGTGACGGGATCGCCTGGCTTAAGGCCGTGCCCCTCCTCCAACAGGTAGAAGATCTCCTTGCCCGCCTTTCGCGCTTGCAGAACCGGATGGGTCCCGATCGTCCCGCGATCGCTCTCCTGGCCGCCGGAGAGCGCGTAGAAGATCGTTCGCTCGACCGTGATTTCGCTCCCGGCGACCGTCGCGATCCGGGTTTCGAGCGCTGTTCGGTAGGGGTCCTCCCAGAAGACTTTCTTCGTCATGTCGGCTTCGTAATATCAGTGCGCGGGACAACCCGGGACGGGCGGGCCGTGGTAGTCGGACCCGCCGGGCCGCGATTGGTGAAAGAAGTCGGCGCATTGGACGCGGGCCGTGGACGGGCGGTTGGCTTGCCCCGCTCCTGTCGGCGGCGCCGCGTGCTGATCGGCCGCCTGCGAGCGCCGTACATATATGTCGACTTGGCGGAGCTCGGCGGCGCACGCCTCTGCCGACGGCGCAGCCTTCGCCGCGTCGAGATGGCGCTGTGCCGCGGCGGTGTTGGGTCCGGGGCGCAGCTTTTCGAGGAAGGTCTGCGCGGCCGGAACCTCGGTTTCGCAGTCTAGCGTCGCGGCGGGAACGGCAGGTGTGAAGGCGACAAGGGCTGCGAATGTCGCAGCGAGACCGCGCATCCCGATCGGGCGGCCGAGCCGTGCGAGACAGCAATCCGGCATAGAAATTCCTCTTAGCGAAAGCCCGTGTCGACGACGGCCGGGCAATTCTACCATCATAGTGGCCGGGCGCGAGCGCCGTCACGTCTCCCTCACCTTCGACGCGAGACCCTCGCTGGCCGGAGCAATCGACGTGACACGCGACTTCTTGTCGCAGGCCAGAGATTTGGCCGACTTCCATCGCCTCAGTTGCGACGTTGTCGGGGTCTCATTTTTTCGAGACAGCGTGAATTGGCCTTGTCGTGTCGTCATGATCTCGATGACGCATAGAGGGCCTATCGCGGGAGGTTCCGATCATCGGCCGACCATCGCTGGAATCGGCGCGGAAGCTGAGATAGCGACTGGAACCCATGCGATCGTTGTCTGGCGCGAGGGGTGCCCGACCAATTGCCGCATATCTGCTTCATCGAGGCAACGACGCCCTTCGGTGCCGTCTTCCGATCCGGCCATGCAAGGTCTCTGTCGTCGGTAGCATTATCCCGCTCGGTTCGGAACCTCCGACGCGGCCGCCGCGCCTCATCCGAAAAACACATTGATCTAGATCAACGACCGAACGGATTGGAGGGCAAAGAAGAAGCGCTGTTATCCGGTGAGGAGGCCCGCGCGCCATGAACGCAGATCATTCCGACGGCATCGGCAGCAAGAGCTTTCGGGGAACAAGCGGCGGGTCGGAACATTTCATTGCGGTAGAGGCAGAAGGCGAGCTCGGTCTCGCGGCGCAGATCGAGCAGATCGAGGAGCGATACGCGGCGGCGCGCACCGCGCTCGGCCTCGCCGATGAGACGGCGATCTTCCGGCGCATCTTCATCAGCGACGCGATGAACCAGGCGGCTTCCATCCGGGACAGCGCGCTCGTCCGCGCGACGCCGGACAGCCCGGTCGCCGTCTCGCTCGTTCAGCAGGCACCGCTGCCCGGCGCCAAGCTAGCCCTCCTCGCCTATCACCTCGCCGACGACGAGACCATCGGCAAGAGGCGCCTGTCAAAGAACGATCTCTTGGTCGAGAAGAACGGCCGGCGCCATCTGTGGACGACCGGGCTCTGTGCCGGCGAGACCGGCAGCGATGCGTCGCCGTCCGTGCAGACGCGTGCGATCTTCGGCGATCTCGTCGACGTGCTGGCGGGCGAGGGTGCGACGTTGCGCGAGAATTGCGTGCGCACCTGGATCTACCTCAAGGACGTCGACGTCTTCTATCAGGGCATGGTCGAGAGCCGCCGCGCGGTCTTCGCCGAGCACGGCTTGACCGGCGACACGCATTTCATCGCCAGCACGGGCATCGAGGGCGCCTGTGCGCATCGCTACGACCTCGTCGCGATGGACGCCTATTCCAACCTCGACCTCGCCCCTCGTCAGATTTCGTACCTCAACGACTTCGACCGGCTGTGCGCGACCAAGGATTACAACGTCCATTTCGAGCGCGGCACGCGCGTCGCCTACGCCGACCGCGCGCATCATTTCATCTCGGGAACGGCGAGCATCGATAAGGACGGGCAGGTCGTCCATCTAGGCGACGTGCAGCGCCAGCTCGACTACGCCCTTGGCAATGTCGAGGCGTTGCTGCGCTCGGGCGGGGCGAGCCTCGCCGATCTCATGCATCTCATCGTCTATCTGCGCGACCCGACGGATTTCGCGCGCATCGAGGGTCGTCTCGCCGAGCGCCTCCCCGACCTGCCGACGATCATCGTCCAGGGCGCCGTCTGCCGGCCGCAATGGCTGGTCGAGGTCGAGGGGATCGCCATAGCCGCCGCCGACGCGCCGACGCTCCCCTCCTTCTGAGTGCCGCAACCGCCATCCTCTTGGGAAAGGGCTGACATCATGACGGACGCATATCCGAAATTCGCCATGCTCGACGAGGCCGAGATCGTCGCCGCGAAGCTGCGCGACGACCCTTATGACTACGCCTTCTGCGAGCAGTCGATCTCCCCGCGCTTCAAGGAGGAGATCCTGGCCGATGCGCCGAGGATCCCCGACCGCGGCAGCTATGGCCTGCCCAATCTCAACTACGGACCGGCGTTCGGCACGGTCGTGAAGGATCTTCTCAGCCCGCGTTTCAAGCGCCTGATGGAGGAGAAATTCAACACCGACCTCAGCAACAACCCGGCCGTCATCCTGATGATGGGCAACACCACCGGGCACTACAACGAGGGCTACGCACATCCCGATTCCAAGCACAAGATCATCACCGTCATCCTCGGCTTCAGCCGCGAATGGCCCTATGAGCGCGGCCGGCTGCGCGTGCTGCGCAGCGCCGACCGCAACGACAGCGCCTTCGAGTTCCCGCCCGAGTTCGGCCGGATGCTGATGTTCCGCGTCTGTGATCACTCCTGGCACGGCTTCCTCCCGCAAAAAGGGCCGCGCATGAGCCTGCAGCTTTGCTTCGTCGATTCGGAAGCCTATGTGCGCAGCGAGTATTGGCGTCACGGCGTCAGCGCCGTCGCAAAATCGGTGCCGCTGCTGCGCAAGATCATCGATTGGGCGCCGCGTCTCGGCTGACCCGGCAAGGGGGCACGATTCACATGAGCTTTCCCACCCTGCCTGCGGTCGACGAGGTCGCCCGCCATTTCGGCAAGGCGCTGGGCGAGGCGCGTCGCGACGACAAGCCCTACCGCCATTGGCTCCTCGACGACGTCCTGCCCGAGCCCATGTGCGTCGGAATCCTCACGCTGCCGATCGCCCCACCCATCATCGACGACTGCCACGGGGTGCGCGACCGGCACAACGACAAGCGCTGCTTCTTCACCCCGCGGCTGCAGTCGCGATTTCCCGCCTGCGCCGTGCTCGCCGAGGCGATGCAGCGTCCGGCGCTCGCGCGGCTCTTTCAGGACGTCTGCGGCATCGCGGTCGAGGGCGGCTATCTGCGCATGGAGTACATCCAGGACACGGACGGCGCCTGGCTCGAGCCGCATCGCGACATCAAGGAAAAGCTGTTCTCGATGGTGATCTATCTATGCACTGGCCCCGATGCCAAGGACTGGGGCACTGATATCTACGACGATCAGCGGTGCTGGATCGGCCGCAGCTCGGCGGAGTTCAACTCAGCAGTGATCTTCGTTCCCGGCCCCAATACCTGGCACGGTTTCGATCGGCGGCCGATCGACGGCGTGCGGCGGCTGATGGAGATCAACTATGTCCACCCCAGCTGGCGCGACCGCGATCAGCTGGCATTCCCCGATCGCCCGATCGCTACGGTATGAGGTGCAGGCGGCTGACTACTTCGCAGCCTCGACCTTGCCGTCCTTATCGATCTTGATGTTGATCATCTTGCCGCCCTTCATCGCGACCGCCGTGTAGCCGTTGCCGGCCGGCTTGATGTTCTCGACCATCGTGTACCCCGCGGCTTCCGCCTTCTTCTTCACGTCGTCGGGAGACATCGTCGCCGTCTGCCCGAGTGCGAACGACGACGCGCCGAGGAACAAAATCGTCGCGATGACCGCCACCTTGCGCATGGTCTACTCCCGCATCAGAAAAGGCGCCGGAAGTCTACCACTGCGCTGATGCGAACCACCAGCGAGGCGAGCAATCACTTGGGTTTTTCAGGTCACTGGCGTGGTTGCCGACACACCCTGTTCATCGAGCGCATTGCCGACATCCTCGAGGAATTTGCGGAGGTCGTTCGGGTCCACGTCATCCCGCTCCATCAGTGCGTGGACGGTCGGGTCGGACAACATGTCATCGAGAGTCGGCTCGCCTTGCAGCCATCTCATCGTCGCTCCCTTCGTGTTGTTTGGTAGCGTTGGGGGAGGTTATGTCGGGCCTTTGCGACATAAGTGAGGCGCTCACCACACATATCCGAATATCATCCGATGGAATCGCCGGAGAAATGCCGGGGATCGACGTCGTTCCCGGGTGAGCGACATCGGCGCCGACCTGCCATCCCCGCGACCACGTAGGAACGGCTCAGCCTCTCGATGGCTGATCGAGTTCGAGGCTCCCGCCAAGTCCAACAGGGTCTATTGGACCCAATGGAGGTCGGACGCCTCTACCCGGACGGTTTGGACATCGCCGACAGTCGTCCGTTGCTGAAACGCGATGTAGTGGGGATCCTTGATCGGTTGCGGCGCCTCGTCGTAGACCGCGCAGCCCCCGAGCGCCAACCCGAGGAGACCGGGAACGAAAGAGCGTCTCACGCTTCTCGCAAACCGCATGTCGCCCTCCGTGGATGAGAGAACTCCTACCGGGATAACGCTGCCCGGAGGCGTCCGTCTCATCGAGGTCGGATGACGGCTACACCGCCAAGCTGAGCAGCGCGAGAGTCATGCTTGCCGCCACAAAACCAAACCATCCCCGTTCGCTGTCGGACCAACTCTCCCAATCGCGCTTGAAGCTGCTCATCCGGAACCCTCCAACGATGGTCTACCCTTTCATAGGTAGCCTGCCGTTGGGGCATGAATGGGCCGGTCGAGTGGCTGTCACAAGGTCGTTTGGTGGCGAGACGAGGGCAAGCACGGCCCGGGGGATGGTGAGGATTGGTCGTCAAAACGGCTACGCTTGGCCGCTTTCACACGCCATGGGCTCCCCCGACGTGAATATGCCGCACCCAAAGGTTCACTATTACTGGTAAGCGGGAGCGCGAACTCCAACCGGCAAGTCAATGCGTTCGTCGCGGCTTGAACCTTCTTTACTCACGCGCGAGGCGTCGAGCACGCGGATATTTGTGTGCCCGTGAAAGCATTGGAAATACGGTGGGAAATACGGTGGACGGAAATACGGTGACAGTGCATTTGATTGACGGTTGCCTTCCGTCTGGATGAAGAGCATTTCGGCAAGGTCAATTTGTGCACTGTCACCGGAATACAGATCAATTTGTGCACTGTCACCGGAATCGGCGGCCACTTCTATAGGGCAGAAGTATGTGGTGCCCGCGCGATGGTATGTCGCTCGGAGATTTTCGCCCACGGTCGGCGACAGGGCTCGCGCGCGCAAAGCGATCCCATACTTACGGACATTGCTACCACATACCGAAGAACGGCGATGCCGATGGTGGTTTTTACATACGATTAATCAGCCGTGTCATCCAATGAGTTCGCGCCGCGTGGAAAGCCAGCTGCGCGCAATCGCTGCCTCAGGAGAGGGATAAGGACATCATGAAGTCGTTCGGAAATTGGTCGATCAGTGCAAAGGTCACTGTCGCTTTTGGAGTCGTGCTGATCGTGACCTTGGCGCTTGGCTTGCTGTCGCTCCAGCGCCTCGGCGGACTCAACGCCGCCGCCGCGGAGATTCGCGACAACTGGCTGCCAGCGACACGCCATCTCGGCGATTTCGCCTATAACGTGATGCGGTACCGACAATTGGAAGCGACCCGCGTCCTTGCCGGAACCGAGGAGCAGAAAGCCAGTGAAGATGCGCTCATGAAGACTGCCGCCGAGGAGGCGGCAAAGGATTGGCGCGACTACGAGCCAACGATTACGGAGGGCGAGGAGCGACGCATAGCGAACGACATCACGCGCGGATGGGACGACTATCTGGCGCTCAGCAAAAAGCTGCGAGCGATTTCGTCGCAACCCGAGGCGATGGTGTTCTATGCCGGCGAGATGCGCAGCGCCTTCAAAAAGTTCAGAGAAGCGGTGCAATCCGATATTGACCTCAATACGCGCGAGGGCAAGAAGGCGGCCGACGACGGCAACGAGATCTATTGGTCGGCTCGCCTCTGGATCATTTCCGGGCTTGCTCTGGCAGTGCTGCTGTGCGTTGCCGCCGGATTCATGATCATTGTCGGCGTCTCGCGTCCGGTCCTGCGCATGACCGACAGCATGGCGCGCCTCGCACAGCACGATCTGGCGGTGAGCATCGAGGGAGTGGGCCGCAAGGACGAGATCGGCAACATGGCCGCCGCCGTCCAGGTCTTCAAGGACAGCATGATCGAAGCCGATCGGCTGACCGCCCTGCAGCGCGAGGAGCAGGCGCAAAAGGAGGCGCGGCAGCACAAGATCGATGCCTACATCTTGTCGTTCGACCGCTCCATTCAAGACACACTCCAGACGCTTTCTTCGGCCTCGACCGAGATGCGCGCCACGGCGGAGGGCATGGCCACCATCGCCGAAGAAACAAGCCGTCAGGCGACTGCTGTCGCAGCGGCGTCGGAGCAGGCTTCGACGAACGTCCAAACCGTCGCCTCGGCCACCGAAGAGATGACGGCGTCGATCACCGAGATCAGCCGCCAGGTCAGCCAGTCGAGCAGCATTGCGGCGAAGGCGGTCGACGAGGCGGCCAAGACGCGCGAGACCGTCGACAGTCTTGCGGCGACGGCGCAGAAGATCGGCGAGGTGGTCAAGCTGATCAGCGACATCGCGAGCCAGACCAATCTCCTCGCCCTCAACGCCACGATCGAGGCGGCGCGCGCTGGCGATGCCGGAAAGGGCTTCGCCGTCGTCGCATCAGAGGTCAAAAGCCTTGCCAAGCAAACGGCATCGGCCACCGAAGACATCTCCGCCAAGATCGCCGAGATGCAACACGTGACGACGGATGCCGTCGACGCCATCAAAGGCATCGATCGGACGATTTGCGAGATCAGCGAGATCTCGGTCACCATCTCCTCCGCCGTCGAGGAGCAGGGTGCCGCAACGCGCGAGATCTCGCGCAATACGGAGGAGGCGGCACGCGGAACTCAAGAGGTCTCGAGCAACATCACCGGCGTCAACCAGGCGGCGAACGAGACCGGCGCCGCGGCGACGCAAGTGCTGAGCTCGTCCGGCGAACTGAGCAAGCAATCCGAGACGCTGCGCGCCGAGGTCGAGCAGTTCCTCGAAAATATCCGGGCGGCCTGAAACCTCGGATCATCCGATCCTCATCCACTCGACTTACCCCGGTCGAGTGGGCGAGGCGGCCCGGATCGCCTTTCCAGGCGATTCGGGCCGATCTCTGCGCACAAACGCGGTATCGTGCGCGCCTTCGAGTGTTGCGGCAAGACTGCGTGGTCTTTCCACCGCGCAGACCCCATACGACAGGCACGTCACGTAATACTTCGGCGCGTTGGCAGGGCGGTGCGCACAGGGACTAGGTTGCGCCCTGCATACCTCGACAGGAGCGCACATGCCGAACGTTCTCGTGATTGACGACGACAAGGACTACAGAGATTACCTGACGACGCTGCTGGCGCGCCGCGGCTATCAGGTGCGCAGCCTGCCGACCGGCAAGGCGCTCGACGAGGTGCTTGCGACCGAGCGGTTCGACGCCGTGATCACTGACCTTTACATGCCGAACGTAGACGGCCTCGAAGTGGTGCGTAAGGTGAGAGAGGTAGCGCCCACCTTGCCCGTGATCGGCATCACCGGCGGCGGCGCCGGCGGCAGCGTATGCAACCGCGCCATGGCGGCGTTTGGAGCGACTGTCGTGCTGATGAAGCCGCTCGACCTCACGGCGCTCTTCAGCGCTCTTGAAGGCGCGCTCTGCCCCGAATGATTGCTCGGACGCTTATACGCGCGATAGTCGGT
>JBGPOZ010000062.1:0-19968 GCA_041488295.1 Allostellaceae bacterium | reverse complement strand
CGTCGCGGCGGAGCAGGACGGCGATGCCGTCACGGTGCGGTTCGCGGGGGCAAATGGTCAGGATGCATTGCCGCCGCGGCGCGGTACCGTCGTCGTCGCGTGCGACGGCATTCACTCGGTCATCCGCAAGCAGCTCTATCCCAGCGAAGGCGAGCCTCTCTACTCCGGCGTCAACATGTGGCGCGGCGTCACCCGCTGGAAGCCGTTCCTGTCGGGCGCCAGCATGGTCCGCGCGGGATGGCTCGCCACCGGCAAGATGGTGATCTATCCCATCCGCAACGCGATCGACGGGGAGGGGCGGCAGCTCGTCAATTGGGTGGCCGAGATCGAGACGCCCACATACAAGCGGCGCGACTGGAACCGGCCCGGAAATCTCGACGACTTCATCGGGATGTTCCAGGATTGGCACTTCGACTGGCTCGACGTGCCGGCGTTCATCCGTGCCGCCGATACGGTTCTCGAATTTCCGATGGTCGATCAGGACCCGTTGCCGCGATGGAGCTTCGGTCGGATGACCTTGCTTGGCGATGCGGCGCATCCGATGGTGCCGCGCGGCTCCAACGGAGCGGGGCAGGCCATTCTCGACGCGCGGGCGCTCGCCGATTGCCTCTCGAGTTCGGAGGATCCCGTCGGCGCCTTGCGCGCCTACGAGGGCCGTCGCCTCGAGGCGACCGCCAAGGTCGTGCGCGCGAACCGCACGACCCCGCCCGACGCGATCCTGCGCGAGGTTTATCTGCGGACCGGCGACAAGCCGTTCCGCAACATCGACGATGTGATCAGCCGGGACGAGTTGGTGGCGCTTTCAGACGGATACAAGCGCGTCGCCGGCTACGACAAGGAAGCGCTTCAACGCCCTTGAACCGCCCGTAACGCATCTGACGCCTGCAAGGCACCCGGCTCCGCCGCGGTGCCTTTTTTACGTCCCAGGAGACGACATGACCGACCTTGCAGCATCCGCCTTTTCGACGAGAGGCGAGCGAAACAACAATCCCGGCAACATCGACTTCAACCCGAGCAATCTCTGGCTGGGACAGACCGGGATCGAGGTCGCGCCTGGCATCGGCGAGCGCGCGCGCTTTGCGATGTTCGACTGTGCGGAAAACGGCATCCGCGCGATCGGCAAGATCCTTCTTCACTACCGCCGCTCCGAGCATCTCGACACCGTTCGCGCGCTCATCACCCGCTGGGCGCCCGCCATCGAGAACAACGCGTCCGCCTATATCGAGGATGTCGCCAGGCGCCTTGCCGTCGCTGCCGATGCTCCTCTCGATCTCGCTGATTCCGCCGTCTTGCAGATTCTCGTCGCCGCGATCATCCGGCACGAGAACGGCCGCTGCATCTACGGCGCGGCGACACTCGCCGAGGGCGTCGGCCGCGCCCTCGCGTCACCCTGAAAGGAGAAATCGACATGGACATCACCGACGATTTGAAGGCAAGCCTGAAGCGCATCGAGGGCGCGGTCCACGCACGCGCCGCGCTCATCGAGGGCAAGATCGCCGCGCACAAATTCTATCTGATCGCCTGCGCCGCCTGCGTCGTTCTTGGCGCGGCCCTCGACCATTGGAGCCGCTGACATGGCTTTCGGCGTGGACGACGCGATCGCCGCCGCCTCGCGGCTGATCGACGACGGCATCAACCGGATCTGGCCCGATCCGGCGGCCAAGGCGTCGGCCGAGGCGACGATCATCAAGGCTCAGGCCGACGCCGCCCTGTCGCAACTCCAAATCAGTCTCTCGGCCATCCTGGCGGAGGCGCAGTCGACCGACAAATGGACGAGCCGGGCTCGCCCCTCCTTCCTCTATGTCATCTACCTGCTGATCCTCGCTGGTATTCCGATGGGCGTGCTCTGGGCGTTCGAGCCGGCCTATGCCGAGCGCATCGCGACGGGGCTCCAGCGCTGGCTTGCCGCCATTCCGGACGGTCTCTGGGCCACCTTCGGCCTTGGCTATTCGGGCTACGCCGTGGCGCGCAGCGTCGAGAAGTCGAAGGGCGTCGCCAAATAGCGGCGCTACGGTGCGGAGCTCCTGCATTGCGTGCTTGTCAAGTGCCCGCGGGCACCTTAAGTGAACACCCTTGCCGGGGCTTTGCTCCGTTCCTAGTCTTATTGCGGCGGCCTTGGGCCGCGCGGGAGTCGTCTCATGGGGTATAGGGTGGCGGTCGTCGGCGCGACCGGCAATGTCGGGCGTGAAATGCTGTCGATCATGGCCGAGCGCAAGTTTCCGGTCGACGAAATGGTCGCGCTCGCCTCGGCGCGCTCGATCGGCAAGGAAGTTTCCTTCGGCGAGAACGACATCCTCAAGGTGCGCGATCTCGAAACCTTCGACTTCCATGGCATCGACATCGTTCTCTCCTCGCCGGGTGCCAAGATATCCGCGGTCCACAGCCCGCGCGCGGCGAAGGCCGGCGCCGTCGTCATCGACAATACCTCGTTCTTCCGCATGGACCCTGACGTTCCCCTCGTCGTGCCGGAGGTGAATGCGCAGGCGATCGCCGGCTATACCAAGCGCGGCATCATCGCCAACCCCAACTGCTCGACGATGCAGATGGTGGTGGCGCTGAAGCCGCTGCATGACCTTGCGAGGATCAAGCGGGTCGTCGTCGCGACGTACCAGTCGGTGTCGGGCGCGGGCCGCGACGCCATGGACGAGCTTTTCACGCAGACGCGCGGCATCTACGTCAACGATCCGATCAAGAAAGAACGTTTCACCAAGCAGATCGCCTTCAACTGCATCCCGCATATCGACATCTTCATGGATGACGGTTCGACCAGGGAGGAGTGGAAGATGGCGGTCGAGACGCGCAAGATCCTCGACCCGGACATCGCAGTCACGGCGACCTGCGTGCGTGTTCCCGTCTTCATCTCGCATTCCGAGGCGATCAACGTCGAGTTCGAGCGGCCCTTGGGCGAGGACGAGGCGCGCGAGGCGCTGCGCAAGGCGCCCGGCGTCATCGTCATCGATCACCGCCAGGACGAGGGCTATGTGACGCCAGTCGAGGCCGCCGGCGACGATGCGGTCTATGTCAGCCGGATCCGGCGCGATCCGACGGTGCCGAACGGCCTCAATTTCTGGTGCGTCTCGGACAATCTGCGCAAAGGCGCAGCGCTCAACACCGTGCAGATCGCCGAGGTTCTTGCGGCGAAGCATCTGAAGAAGGCGACTGCGCCGAAGCGCAAGGCAGGGTAGTCGGTTCAGCGCACGCGCTGCGGGGCGAACCGGCGAGACGGAGCGACGATTTCATCCTGCGCCGCGACGAGCTGGAGCTCGCGCTCTCCCGCGCGTTGCGTTGCGTCGATGACGGCGAAGATCGCCGACGCGGTGGCGCCGAGCGCGGTCTCGATGTTCCGTTCTTTCAGAAAATGGCCGAGGAAGAGCGCTGAAGCGGCATCGCCCGCACCGTTGACCGACAACGGCACGCGTGGAGTTGCGACGAGCCAGGCGGCGCCGGCATCGACGGCGAGCATTTCGACCGTCTCGGGCGGCGCCTCGCTTCGCTCGAGGCTCGTCACGAGCACCGCGCGCGGTCCGTTTGCGAGGATCGTGCGTGCGGCGGCGATGGCGTCTCCCAGCGATCCGATGTCGCCCCCCGCCAATTGTTCGAGCTCGAACCGATTGGGGGTCAGGATGTCGGCGACAGGGACCGCGCGCTCGCGGAAAAATTCCGGGATGCCGGGGCGGACATAGAGCCCCGTGCCGACATCGCCCATGACCGGGTCGCAGCACCACAGGGCGCTCGAATTCGCCGTCTTCACCCGCGACACGGCATTGAGCACGACGTCGCCGATCGTCGGATCGCCGAGATATCCCGACAGGATCGCGGAGCAGCGCGACAACGCCCCGCGCTCGGCGATGCCCTCGATGAGATCGGCGATGAATTCGGGCTCGAAGACCTTGCCGCGCCAATTGCCGTAGCCGGTATGGTTGGAGAAGTGCAGCGTGTTCACCGGCCAGACCTCGAAACCGAGGCGCTGCAGGGGGAAGATCGCGGCCGAGTTGCCGACATGGCCATAGCTGACGGCTGATTGGATCGAGAGAATATTCATCGCAGGCGGGATCGGGTTGGGATCGGGACGAGCGTATCGGTTATAATGCCGAGCGCACCATCCTCCATCAGGAATCCGCGAGCATGCCGGTTCCCCCGCGGCCGCGCCGTTCGGTTCTCTATATGCCCGGCTCCAATGCGCGGGCACTCGAGAAGGCACACGGTCTTGCCGCCGACGGCCTCATCTTCGATCTCGAGGACGCCGTCGCCCCCGACGCGAAGGTCTCGGCTCGCGCGACGGTGGGCGCCGCTATGGCGGCGGGCGGCTACGGCAAGCGCGAGCTGATCCTGCGCGTCAACGCGCTCGCGACACCTTGGGGCCACGATGATCTTGTCGCCGCTGCGAGCATGCCGCTCGATGCTGTCCTCCTCCCGAAAGTCGAGAGTGCCGATGGCGTTCATCAAGCCGAAGCTGCGCTCGCCGCCGCCGGCGCGCCCGAGCGTCTCGCGATCTGGTGCATGATCGAGACGCCCCGCGGCGTCCTCCACGCCGAGGCGATCGCCGCCGCGAGCGACCGCATCGGCGGGCTCGTCATGGGGACCTCGGATCTCGTCAAGGATCTGCAGGCGCAGCACACAAGCGATCGCTTGCCGATGGTGACGGCACTCGGCCTCTGCCTTCTTGCGGCGCGCGCCTATGGCCTTGCGATTCTTGACGGCGTCCATCTCGACCTTGCCGATGATGACGGCTTTCTTGCTTCGTGTCGGCAAGGACGGGCGCTCGGTTTCGACGGCAAGACCCTGATCCATCCCAAGACGATTGCCGCAGCCAATGCCGCCTTCGCGCCGTCGCCCGAGGAAGTCGCTGCCTCGCGCCGCATCATCGCGGCGCATGCCGAGGCGGTCGCCGCCGGCAAGGGGGTCTTGCTTCTCGACGGCAAGCTCATCGAGAATCTTCATGTCGAGAACGCGCGCCGGTTGGTGGCGCTCGCCGACGCCATCTCCGATCTCGCGCCGAGCGCGCCGTGATGAAGACGAATTCCGGGCATTTCTTCGAGGATTTCGCGCAGGGCCAGATCTTCCACCATGCGACGCCGCGCACCGTCACCGCGGCGGATGGCGCGCTCTATCTGGCGCTGACCGGAACGCGCTTTGCCGTCAACTCGTCCGATCCCTTTGCCGTCTCGCTCGGCCTTTCGCGCGCGCCGCTCGACGATTTCCTTGCCTTCCACATCGTCTTCGGCAAGACCGTGCCGGATATCTCGCTCAATGCCGTCGCTAATCTCGGTTATGCGGCGGGTATCTTCGGCGTGCCGCTCTATCCGGGCGACACCGTCACGGCGCGCTCCGAAGTCATCGGCTTGAAGGAGAATGCCAATCACCAGACCGGGATCGTCTATGTCCGCTCTCTCGGGCTCAATCAGCGAGGCGAGACGATTGTCGACTATGTCCGCTGGGTGATGGTGCGAAAGCGCGACCCGGCTTCTCCGGCCCCGCCGACTGTCGTGCCCGATCTTCCCTCCGCGGTGCCGATTTCCGCGCTCTGCGTGCCGTCGGCGCTCGACGCTCGAGGTTATGACCGAAACCCTGCCGGCTCTGCGTACGGATGGGACGATTATGCGGTCGGCGAGCGCATCGACCATGGCGACGGCATGACGATCGAGGAAGCCGAGCATGCGATGGCGACTCGTCTCTATCAGAATACCGCCAAGGTGCATTTCAACAGGCACGCCGAGCAAGCCGGCCGCTTCGGTCGGCGCCTCATCTATGGCGGGCACATCATCAGCATCGCCCGTGCGCTCTCCTTCAATGGGCTCGGCAACGCCTTCCGCATCGCCGCCCTCAATGGCGGCCGCCATGTGGCGCCGTGCTTTGCCGGCGATACCATCTACGCGTGGAGCGAGGTGCTCGCCAAGGAGAAGCTGCCGGATCGAAACGATCTCGCTGCCCTTCGTATCCGGACGGTCGCCACGAAGGACCGCCCCTGCGCCGATTTTCCGGACAAGACCGCCGAGGGTTATGATCCCACGATCGTGCTCGATCTCGACTACACCGTCCTGATCGTGCGCTGAGCTTATGTTGAAAAGAGGAGAGGCGTCAGGGGCCGGAGGGAGATCCGAGCCGCGCACCCGAGCGGGCGCTCCTGACGCCTCTGGAGGCCAAGGCCGGCCCCCGGACCCGCGAGCGGCGGATCACTCCGCCTCTGACGCCGACCTCTGGAAGAAGGGTCGACGCATCCCCGATTGCACCCGCCCCGCGGCGGATGGAAGCGGCGCTTCGTCGGGGCGGCGCGGCTCTCCGTTCGACGTCGGGGTTGGAGCTCGCCGACGTCTTGCTTCGAACCCGCTTCGCCGGGCAATTGCGCGACCTTGCGGTCGCCGCGCCTACCCGCCGGATCGCGCCCCTCGATTCACCGCACGACGCGATCGTCGCCTGCAAGACATCACAATCGCATCGCTCCGAGGTACCCTGCCTGTCGGCCGGGCCGGTCGTCATCTTGCGATCTACCGCGCTCCCGTATTTCAAGAGGACCGTATTTCACATGACGACGCTCTCACGAGCCATGCTGAATTCTGTTTTTATTATTGAGTTTTTGCAATGATCGTTTCGCGGTGTCTTCATAATTTCCGTGCATTATTTCTCATTATCTGCACAGATTGTCATAAGGTTTTCCGCCGACTTATCCACAGAACTTCGATCGCGCGGCGCGATCGTTGACTTGGGCGGAGTCCGCACGCTACTCATGAGTCCGGCACATCATATCCTCGTTGGCTCTGCCAGCAATTCCAGCCGAGGTCCGAATGCGACAAGCTGATCGGCCGCTCTCCCCGCATCTGCAAATCTACAAGCCCCAGCTGACTTCGGTGCTCTCGATTTCCCATCGTGCAACCGGGGTTGCGCTCACCGTCGGCACGTTGCTTCTTGTCTGGTGGCTACTCGCCGGGGCCATGGGCGCAGAATCTTACGGCCGTGCGCAGAGCTTTCTCGGTTCGTGGATCGGAATTCTGTTGATGATCGGCTGGACGTTCTCGCTTTTCTTCCATCTGTGCAACGGCCTCCGGCACCTCGCCTGGGATACCGGCCATGGGCTCGACCTGCCGACGACTTACGCGAGCGGCTGGGCGGTCGTGGCGGTGAGCACGGCGTTGACGGCTATCGCGGTCATCGCCGGCATCGCGCAATGGAGCCATTCGTGAACCCCGTGGTGCGGGAGGAGAGGATGCGCTCGCCCCTCGGCCGCGTTGCCGGTCTCGGCTCGGCGAAGGAAGGTGTCGAGCATTGGTGGCGCCAACGCTTGACCTCCGTCGCCCTCGTCCCGCTCTCCTTGTGGTTCGCCGCATCGGTGATCGCGCATATCGGCAGCGGGCATGCGGAGTTTCAGGCTTGGCTGCGTGCGCCGGTTCCAGCGATCCTGATGATTCTGCTGATCGGTGCCACCTTCTATCATGCCGCGCTCGGCGTGCAGGTGGTGATCGAGGACTACGTTCATGGAGAAGGGACGAAGCTGGCGGCGCTGGTGATCTTGCGCCTCGCCTGTTTTCTCCTCGCCGTGGCCGGCATATTCGCCGTGCTGCGCATCGCGCTCGGAGCCTGAGGATGGTGGCGTCCTACAAGGTCATCGATCACGCGCATGACGTCGTCGTCATCGGCGCCGGCGGCGCCGGGCTGCGCGCCACGCTCGGCATGACGGCGGCGGGGCTGAAGACGGCCTGCGTCACCAAGGTGTTCCCGACGCGCAGCCATACCGTGGCGGCGCAAGGCGGCATCAGCGCGGCACTCGGCAATATGGGCGAAGATGATTGGCGCTGGCATATGTACGATACTGTCAAGGGTTCCGATTGGCTCGGCGACCAGGACGCGATCGAGTATATGTGCCGGAATGCGATCCCGGCGGTCATCGAGCTCGAGCATTACGGCGTGCCGTTCTCGCGAACCGAGGACGGCCGCATCTACCAGCGCCCGTTCGGCGGCCACACCATGCAATACGGCAAGCAAATGGCAAAGCGCGCCTGCGCCGCAGCCGATCGCACCGGCCATGCCATCATCCACACCCTCTACCAGCAGTGCCTCAAGCACAACGCGGAGTTTTTTGTCGAGTATTTCGCCCTCGACCTCATCATGGACGAGGACGGCACCTGCCGCGGCGTCATGGCCTGGAACCTCGAGGACGGAACGCTCCACCGCTTCCGCGCCCACATGGTCGTGGTCGCGACAGGCGGTTACGGCCGGACCTATTTCTCCTGTACCTCCGCCCACACCTGCACCGGGGACGGCAACGCCATGGTGGCGCGCGCGGGGCTCCCGCTACAGGACATGGAGTTCGTCCAGTTCCATCCGACCGGCATCTATGGCGCCGGTTGCCTCATCACGGAAGGCGCACGCGGCGAGGGCGGGTATCTCACCAATTCCGAGGGTGAGCGCTTCATGGAACGCTATGCGCCCACGGCCAAGGATCTCGCCTCGCGCGACGTCGTCAGCCGTTCGATGACGATCGAGATCAATGAGGGGCGCGGCTGCGGGCCGCACAAGGACCACATCCTCCTGCATCTCGAGCATCTCGACCCGAAGGTGCTGCATGAGCGCCTTCCCGGCATCTCCGAGACCTCGAAGATCTTCTCGGGCGTCGACGTCACCAAGGAGCCGATCCCCGTGCTGCCGACGGTGCATTACAACATGGGCGGCATCCCGACGAACTATCATGCCGAAGTGCTCGCCCCGACCGAGGGCGACCCTGACCACGTCGTCCCCGGTCTCATGGCGATCGGCGAGGCGGCGTGCGTCTCGGTGCATGGCGCCAACCGCCTCGGCACGAACTCGCTTCTCGACATCGTCGTGTTCGGCAGGGCGGCGGCACATCGTGCGAGTGAGGTTGTGACGCCCGGCGCGCGCCACAAGCCGCTGCCGGGCGGGGCGGGCGAGGCGAGCGTCGCGCGCCTCGATCGCGTGCGCAACGCTAGGGGTAAATCGCGCACCAGCGATCTGCGGCTCGCCATGCAGCGCACGATGCAGACGCATTGCGCCGTCTTCCGCGACGACAAGGTGCTGGGCGAGGGCGTCCACAAGATCGACGAGGTCGCGCGCAATTTCGCCGATGTCGCGGTCAACGACCGCTCGATGATCTGGAACACCGATCTCGTCGAGGCGCTGGAGCTCGACAATCTCTTGGCGCAGGCCGTCGTGACGATGCATTCCGCTGCGAACCGCCAGGAGAGCCGCGGCGCCCATGCGCGCGAGGATTTTCCGAATCGCGACGACGTCAACTGGATGAAGCACACCGTCGCCTGGCTCGACGGTGCCGACAAGGTGCGGCTCGGCTACCGCCCCGTCCATCTCAACACTTTGTCGAACGAGGTGCAGAGCTTCCCGCCGAAAGCGCGCGTCTACTGAGAAGAATACGATGGCTGAATTCTCACTTCCCGCCAATTCGAAGGTCGGGCCCGGCAAGAGCTACCCGGCGCCCGCCGGCGCCAAACGCGTCGGCCGCTTCAAGATCTATCGCTGGGATCCGGAGGGCGGCGGCAATCCGCGGCTCGACACTTACGATGTCGATCTCGATGCCTGCGGGCCGATGGTTCTCGACGCGCTCATCAAGATCAAGAACGAGATCGATACCACCTTGACCTTCCGCCGCTCATGCCGCGAAGGCATCTGCGGCTCCTGTTCCATGAACATCGACGGCACGAACACGCTCGCCTGCCTGAAGCCGATCGGCGAGGTGGCGGGCGATGTCCGCATCTATCCCTTGCCACACATGCCGGTCATCAAGGATCTGGTGCCGGATCTGACGCATATCTACGCACAATACCGCTCGATCGAGCCGTGGCTGCAGACCGAGACGCCGCAGCCACCCGATCGCGAGCAGGCGCAATCGGAGGCCGAGCGCGAGAAGCTCGATGGTCTCTGGGAGTGCATTCTCTGCTTCTGCTGCTCGACCGCGTGTCCAAGCTATTGGTGGAACGCCGAGCGCTATCTCGGTCCGGCGATCCTCCTTCAGGCCTATCGCTGGATCGCCGATAGTCGCGACGAGAACACCGGCGAACGGCTCGATGCGCTCGAGGACCCGTTCCGCCTCTACCGCTGCCACACCATCATGAATTGCACCAAGACCTGTCCCAAAGGGCTCAATCCGGCGAAGGCGATCGCCGAGATCAAGAAGCTGATGGTGATGCGGCGGTAAAGGCGCGGTTCAGCCCAGCTCGATCTCGCCGTCGATCTCGTGGGAGAGGCCGGCGCCGGAGAGCGAGAGGGTGACCTTGGCCTTGAGGCGCTCATTGCCCTTGAGCTTTCCGGCTTTTAACGCATCGCGCACCGCATTCTCGATCTCGCGCTGCGAGGTGACGCCAACGGCCTTCAGGAACTTGCGGATCGACATATTGAAGCGGTCTTCGTCCATCTCGTGCCTCCGCTCGTAGGTCTCAGCGCCTTCTGCTTTATACCAATCCGTCCCTAGAGCGAAGCGCCTCTGCCTTGTCGGAGGTCTGCTGCGCCCGTATTCTTATCGCAGAATTAGAGAGCAGCTCCGGCAACGGGCCAGACGGGAGGAGCCATGAAGCTGACGAAGGCGCAGATCGCCGAGTTCGAAGAGCTGGGCTACCTCTTTCTCCCGAGCCTCTTCTCCCCCGAAGAGATGGCGATCCTGAACGCCGAGGTACCCGGCATCCTTGCGCAGGAGCGCGAGGAGGTGGTGCACGAGAAGGGGACCTCGGCACCCCGCACCGCCTTCTATGTCCAGACCTGGAATGAGGCGTTTTCTCGCCTCGCGCGGCACCCGCACCTCGTCGAGCCGGGCATCCAGCTTCTCGGCTCGGACAAGCTCTACATGCATCAGTTCAAGATCAACGCCAAGGCGGCGTTCGACGGCGCGGTGTGGCAGTGGCACCAGGATTACGCCACCTGGTTCAACGACGACGACATGCCGAGCCCGCGCGCCATGAACATCGCGCTCTTCCTCGCCGAGGCGAACGAATTCAACGGACCGCTGATGTTCATTCCGCGGAGCCATAGAAGCGGACGCCTCGAGGCGGGACACGATGTGACGACGACGAGCTATCCGCTCTGGACCGTCGACAACGAGACGATCACGCGCCTCGTCGAGGAGGGCGGGATCGTGGCGCCCAAGGGGCCGCCCGGCTCGATCCTCATGTTCCACGGCAACCTCGTCCACGCCTCGGGCTCCAATCTGACGCCATGGTCGCGCTGGATCGTCTATCTGTCCCTGAACCGGTGCGACAATGCGATCCGCCGCTTCAAGCGGCCGAGCTGGATTGCCAACCGCGACTTCACGCCGATCGACATGCTGCCCGAGGATTGCATCGTGCAATACGGGCGTCGCCGCCCTGCGGCGGCGGAATAGCGATGGGCGATCGCGTCAAAGGCAAAATCGCCCTTGTCAGCGGCGCCGGCTCGGTCGGGCCGGGTTGGGGCAACGGCAAGGCATCGGCGGTGCTCTATGCGCGTGAAGGGGCGCGTGTCATGGCTGTCGATCGCAACATCGAGGCCGCGGAAGAGACGCGGCGCATCATCGAGGGCGAGGGTGGCGAGTGCGCCGTCTTCGCCGCCGATGTCAGCAAGGGCGACGATGTGGCGCGGCTCGTCGCCGCTTGCCTCGACCGGTTCGGCCGCATCGACATTCTGCACAACAATGTCGGCATCGTCGAGGTGGGCGGCCCGGTCGAGACCAGCGAGGAAAGCTGGGACCGCGTCGTCGCGGTGAACCAGCGCAGCATGTTCCTCACATGCAAGCATGTGCTGCCGGAGATGGAGCGGCAGGGTGCGGGCGCCATCGTCAACATCTCCTCGGTTGCGGCCATTCGCGGCGCCGGCGTCCACTACGTGGCTTACGCCGCGTCCAAGGCCGCCGTGCTCGGCTTGACGCGCAGCGTCGCCCTGCAATACGCGGCGAAGAACATCCGCGCCAACGCAATCCTTCCCGGTCTCATGAACACGCCGATGATCCGCGAGCCGCTCAAGGCAGCTTATGGCGGCGATGAGGCGAAGATGATCGAGATCCGTGATCGGCAATGCCCGATGGGGCACATGGGCGATGGGTGGGATGTCGCCTATGCCGCGCTTTTCCTCGCCTCGGACGAGGCACGCTACGTCACCGGCGTCGAGCTCATCGTCGATGGCGGCCTCACCCTGCGTTCCGCCTGATCCCGCACTGGAAAGGACCGCTCATGGCCGAAAAGATTCTTCTCGTGACCGGGGGTAGCCGCGGCATCGGCGCCGCGACCTGTCGCCTCGCCGCAAAGCACGGCTATGCCGTCGCTGTGAACTACAATCGCGACGCGTCGGCCGCGGCCGCGGTCGTTGCGGACATCGAGAAATCGGGCGGGCGCGCCCTCGCCATTCAAGCCGATGTCGCCCGCGAAGCCGATGTCGCGCGGCTCTTCGCGGAAATCGACAAGGGCCTCGGCCGCCTCACTCATCTCGTCAACAATGCCGGGATCACCGGCCGCGCGCATCGGCTCGACGAGGTCGACACGGCGACGCTCGAGGCGGTTCTCGATCTCAACATTCTGGGTGCATTCCTCTGCGCCAGGGAAGCGGTTCGGCGCATCTCGACGAACCATGGCGGCAACGGCGGCGCCATCGTCAATATCAGCTCGGCGGCGGCGACGCTCGGCAGTCCGGGCGAATATATTTGGTATGCCGCCTCGAAAGGCGCGATCGACAGCATGACGATCGGTCTCGCGAAGGAGGTAGCGCGCGAGGGGATCCGCGTCAACGCAGTGGCGCCGGGGATGATCCTCACCGAGATCCACGCGGCGTCGGGCGATCCGGGACGCATCGAGCGCATCCGTCCGAGCATTCCACTCGCGCGTATCGCCGAACCCGAAGAGGTCGCCGAAACCATCCTTTTCCTCCTCTCGGACGCCGCATCCTATGTGACCGGCGCCGTACTGCGAGTATCCGGCGGACGCTGACTTACCCTTTTCCGACCCGTCTTCACGGCCCCCGCGCTTCGGCGCGGGGGCCTTTTTTGCGTTTCGGGCTCGGACTTGCCCTGCGTCATTACCGATCGAGAGTTTTTGCGCCGTCGCGCTTTTTTGGCTATGACTGCGCGCCCCATGTCGTCTCCCCGTTCCACCGATCTCCTCCGCATCGCCGAAACCGAGGGCCTGCAAGCGGCCTATCGCACCCTGGTGCGCTCGGGCGAGCTGATGGCGGATCCGAGCCAGGCACTCTCCGTCGAGAAGCTGCAGTCCTTGTCCCGTGCGTTGCTCCATTACAAACCGGGCAATGGCGAGGGCGGTTGGCGAGCCCGCCTCGGTCTCATGCTGTGGCCGGATGACCCGGCGCCGCAGGGGCTCTACCTCTATGGAGCGGTCGGGCGCGGCAAGTCGATGCTGATGGATCTTTTCTTCGCGGCGACGCCGATCGAGAAGAAGCGGCGCGTCCATTTTCACGCCTTTATGCTCGAGGTGCATGACCAGATCTTCAAGCGCGGTCGGGTTGACGAAGGCGATTCGATCGCGCCGGTCGCGAAGTCGATCGCCGACACGGCGACATTGCTCTGCTTCGACGAGTTCCAGGTCACCGACATCGCCGACGCGATGATCCTCGGGCGCCTCTTCGAGAAGCTCTTCGCGCGCGGCGTCGTCGTTGTCGCCACATCGAACCGGCCGCCAGACGATCTCTATATGGATGGGTTGCAGCGCGAGCGCTTTCTGCCGTTCATCGATTTGCTGAAGCTACAGCTCGACGTCTTCGAGTTGGCCGGGGGGCGCGACTACCGACTCGCGCGGCTTGCCGGCCGGCCGGTCTACCACACGCCGGTCGACGGCGCAGCGCAAGTGGCGCTCGAGCAGGCGTTTGCCGATCTGACCGACGGCGCGCAGGGCGAGCCCATGTCTTTCGCGGTCAAGGGGCGCGTTCTCGCGATCCCGCGCGCCGCCCGGCGCGTCGCCTGGTTCAGCTTCGCCGAGCTGTGCGGACAGCCGCTCGGTGCCATCGACTACCTTGCCATCGCCGAGCGGTTTCATACGGTGATCCTTGGCGGGATCCCGGTCTTGAGCGAAGACCGTCGTGACGAAGCGAAGCGCTTCAATACGCTTGTCGACACGCTCTACGAGGCGCATGCGAATCTCGTCGCATCCGCCGAGGAGGCCCCCGATCGGCTCTACCCGGCGGGCGACGGCTCGTTCGAATTCGCGCGCACCGTGTCGCGCCTGATGGAGATGCAGACGCCGGAATATATCGAGGGGCGGCGCTGATCGGGCGTCTCAGCGCAGGCACCCTTGCCCCCACCCTTCTTTCGCGGTAAACCGCCGGCGGATTCGCATGGACCGCTGCTGCGGCATTCGCACGGGGCATTGCGGCACGAACAGCACGCCAGAGGAGCCAGCATGGCACGCAAGAAGATCGCGTTGGTCGGGTCCGGACAGATCGGCGGCACCCTCGCATTGCTGGCCGGCTTGAAGGAGCTGGGCGATATCGTCCTGTTCGATGTCGTCGAGGGTGTGCCGCAGGGCAAGGCGCTCGACCTCGCGCAGGGCACGCCGATCGAGGATTACGACGCCAGGTTCTCCGGCACCAACAATTACGCCGACATTGCCAGCGCCGACGTCGTCATCGTCACCGCCGGCATCCCGCGCAAGCCGGGGATGAGCCGCGATGACCTCATCGGCACCAACGCCAAGGTGATCGCCACGGTCGGCGAGAGCATCAAGAAGCATTGCCCCAAGGCCTTCGTCATCGTCATCACCAACCCGCTCGACGTGATGGTCGGCGTGATGAAGGAGGTCTCCGGGCTGCCGGCCTCGCACGTCGTCGGCATGGCCGGCGTGCTCGACAGCGCGCGCTTTCGCTATTTCCTCGCCGAGGAGTTCAAGGTCTCGGTCGAGGACGTGACGTGCTTCGTTCTCGGCGGCCACGGCGACACGATGGTGCCGCTGCCGCGCTATTCGACCGTCGCCGGCATCCCGCTGCCCGATCTCGTCAAGATGGGTTGGACGACGCAGGAACGGCTCGACAAGATCGTGCAGCGGACGCGCGACGGCGGCGCGGAGATCGTCGGCCTCTTGAAGACCGGCTCCGCCTTCTACGCGCCGGCCTCGGCGGCGATCCAGATGGCCGAAGCGTATTTGCGCGACAAGAAGCGTGTGCTGCCATGCGCCGCTTGGCTGAGCGGCCAATACGGCGTCAAGGACCTTTATGTCGGCGTCCCCGTCGTGATCGGCGCCGGCGGCGTCGAGCGGATCGTCGAGATCGCGCTCGACAAGGACGAGAAGGCGATGTTCGACAAATCGGTCGCCGCCGTGAAGGTCCTTGTCGACGTCGCCAAGGGGATTCATGGGGGCGGAGCCAAGGCTTGAGCCGAGGTCGCGCCGCGAGCAAGGCGGGCGTGCGCACGCCGATGCTTCCATTCTGGCACAGGCGACACGATCTAGATGTCGCAGCTGCAGCGACGCTGACCTGATCGGCTGCGCCTGATATGGCAATTTCTTAAGAGTTCTCGCGGAGAGATTGCCCATTTCCGGCCGCTCGGCGCGACGCCAAGGGTCGGCGCGCCACGGCAGCCATCTTCGGGATCGAGATTTTATGTCGCAGATTGATCAACCATCGTTCCTCTACGGCCCGAACGCGACCTTCATCGCCGAGCTCTACTCGCGGTATGTCGCCGACCCGCAATCGGTCGATGAAAGCTGGCGGCAATTCTTCGGCGAGCTTCGCGACGAAGCACCGGCGGTCCTTGCCGAGCTGAACGGCGCCGATTGGGCGCCGAACCAGACGCGGGTGATCGCGAACGGCCATGCCGCCGCGAACGGGGAAACTGCGACTGCGCCCGCGGTGTCCGGGGTGAATTCGGTCGAGGAGCTACGCCGCGCGGCGCATGATTCGGTTCGCGCGATGATGCTGATACGCGCCTACCGTATCCGCGGCCATCTCGAGGCGAAGCTCGATCCGCTCGGCCTCGAGAAGCGCGACGAGTATCCCGAACTCGACGCCAAGACCTATGGCTTCACGGAGGCGGAGTTCGACCGCCCGATCTTCATCAACAACGCGTTCGGGCTGACGACTGCCAGCATACGCGAGATCCTCGCCGTCGTTCGTGAAACCTATTGCGGTCATATCGGCGTCGAATACATGCACATTCAGGCGCCGGAGGAACGGGCTTGGATCCAGGATCGGATCGAGGCGCCGCGCAATCAGACCGAGTTCACAGCGCGCGGCAAGCGAGCCATCCTCGAGCGCCTCACCGTCGCCGAGACCTTCGAGCGCTTCCTCGATCGCCGCTACACGGGAACCAAGCGGTTCGGCCTCGAAGGGGCGGAATCGCTCATTCCCGCGCTCGAGCAGATCGTCAAGCGCGGCGGCCAGCTCGGCATGCGCGAGCTGATGATCGGCATGCCGCATCGCGGCCGCCTCAATGTGCTGGCCAACTTCATGGGCAAGCCCTTCGCGGCGATCTTCTCGGAATTTCAGGGAAATCCCGCCAATCCCGAGGATTTCCAGGGGTCGGGCGACGTCAAGTACCACCTCGGCACCTCGGCCGACCGCGCCTTTGACGGTAATACGGTGCACCTGTCGCTGCAGGCCAATCCTTCGCATCTCGAGGCCGTCAACCCGGTCGTTCTCGGCAAGGTTCGCGCCAAGCAGCGCCAGCATGGCGATACGGATCGCGACGCCGTCGTCGGCTTGCTCATGCATGGCGACGCAGCCTTCGCGGGGCAGGGCCTCGTCGCCGAGTCGCTCGATCTGTCCGAGCTCAAGGGTTACCGCACCGGCGGTACGATCCATGTCGTCGTCAACAACCAGATCGGCTTCACGACGGCGCCGGCTCATGCGCGATCGGGGCCTTACCCCTCCGATGTCGGCAAGATCGTCCAGGCGCCGATCTTCCATGTGAACGGCGATGACCCAGAGGCGGTCGTCCACGTCGCGCGTATCGCGACGGAATTCCGCCGGCGCTTCAAGAAAGACGTCATCATCGACATGTTCTGCTATCGCCGGCACGGCCATAACGAGGCCGACGAGCCGGCATTCACGCAGCCGATCATGTACCGGGCGATCGCCGGACACCCGACGACGCGGCAGCTCTACGCACAGCGCCTCGTCGAGGAAGGTGTCCTCACCCAGGATGAAACCGAGAAGATGGTGACCGACTTCCTCGCCCGTCTCGACGGCGAATTCGAGGCGGCGAAGAGCTATCGTCCGAACAAGGCCGATTGGCTCGAGGGGGCATGGACCGGGTTCGAGGCGGCCTCGGGCGAGGATCGTCGCGGCGAGACCTCGGTTTCGCCCGAGCTTCTGACGGAGGTCGGCGGGGCGCTCTCGCGCGTGCCCGACGGCTTCAACGTCAACCGCAAGATCGCTCGCCAGCTCGAGGCGAAGCGCCACGCGATCGAGAGCGGCGAGGGGATCGACTGGGGGACCGCCGAGGCGCTGGCCTTCGGCACGCTCTGCGCCGAAGGTATCTTCGTGCGCATGACGGGCCAGGATTGCGGGCGCGGCACCTTCTCGCACCGCCACGCCGTGCTCGTCGACCAGGAGAGCGAGGACAAGTACATCCCGCTCAACCACATCCGCGCCGACCAAGCGCCCTTCGAGATCATCGACAGTCCGCTTTCGGAGGCGGCGGTGCTCGGCTTCGAATACGGCTACAGCCTTGCCGAGCCGCGGGCGCTCATTCTCTGGGAAGCGCAATTCGGCGATTTCGCCAACGGCGCGCAGGTCATCATCGATCAGTTCCTCAGCTCGGGCGAATCGAAATGGCTGCGCATGTCCGGCCTCGTGATGCTCTTGCCGCATGGCTATGAGGGGCAGGGGCCGGAGCATTCCTCGGCCAGGCTCGAGCGCTTCCTCCAGCTCTGCGGCGAGGACAACATCCAGGTCTGCAACTTGACGAGCGCCGCCAACTACTTCCACGTGCTGCGGCGGCAGGTCCGCCGGAACTTCCGCAAGCCGCTCGTCATCATGGCGCCGAAATCCCTCCTGCGCGCCAAGGAAGTGACCTCGAAACTCGCCGACATGGGACCGGGCACGACCTTCCACCGCGTCTTCGGCGAGACCGAAGAGCTTGTCGCCGACGGCAAGGTGCGTCGGGTCGTCCTCTGCTCGGGCAAGGTCTACTTCGATCTCGCGAAGGCACGGCAAGAGCGCGCCATCCGCGATGTCGCCATCCTGCGCGTCGAGCAGCTCTACCCCTTCCCGATGACGGCGCTCGGCAAAGAGCTCGGGCGCTACCGCAGCGCCGATATCGTGTGGTGCCAGGAGGAGCCGCAGAACATGGGCGCCTGGAGCTTCGTCGACCGTCGGATCGAGCACGTTCTCGCCGAGCTCGGCGCCAAGGCGAAGCGGCCGACTTACGCGGGTCGGGCAGAAGCCGCTTCGCCCGCGACCGGCGTTTTCAAGCGGCATGCTCAGCAGCAGGCCAAGCTGGTCGACGACGCCTTGACGTTGAAATAAGCTGCGGCAAGCCCGCCCAGAAGACAGCGATTGAGGTGAGCATGGCGACGCAGATCAAGGTTCCGGCCCTCGGCGAATCCGTGACCGAGGCGACGGTCGCCAAATGGCTGAAAAAGCTCGGCGACACGGTTGCGGTCGATGACCCCGTGGTCGAGCTCGAGACCGACAAGGTGACGCTCGAAGTCAACGCGACGGCGGCCGGCACGATCACCGAGATCAGCGCGCCTGAGGGCACGAATGTCGCGGTCGGCGGGGTCCTCGGCGCGATCGGCGAAGCGGGGGCGAAGCCCGCAGCATCGGCGCCGGCGAAAGCGAAAACGGCAGAGGCGGCGAAGCCGGTCGCCGCAGCGCCCAAAGCCGCCGGCGAGGCAGTGCTCGACAGATCCGGCCCCGCGGTGCGGCGCCTCGTCGCCGAGACCAAGCTCGATCCCACGATGATTGCCGCGACCGGGAAGGATGGACGATTGACCAAGGGCGACGTCCTGGCCGCCGCCGCGAAGCCCGCGGCGGTCGTGGCGCCTGCCGCCATTCCCGCCGCGCCGAAGCCGCCGCGCCGCGCCGATGAACGCGAGCAGCGCGTGCGCATGACGCGGCTCCGGAAGCGCATCGCCGAGCGCCTCAAAGAAGCACAGAACACCGCCGCCATGCTCACCACCTTCAACGAGGTCGACATGACCGCGGTCATGGCGCTGCGCGAGCATTATCGCGACACGTTCGAGAAAAAGCACGGCGTGCGGCTCGGCTTCATGTCGTTCTTCGTCAAGGCGTCGATCGTCGCACTGAAGGAGCTGCCGGCGGTCAATGGCGAGATCGACGGCGAGGATCTCGTCTACAAGAACTACTACGACATCGGCGTTGCGGTCGGGACGCCGCAGGGCCTGGTGGTTCCGGTGATGCGCGACGCCGACGTCAAGAGCTTCGCCGAGATCGAGAAGGCGATCGGCGATCTCGGGCGTCGCGCGCGCGACGGCAAGCTGACGCTCGACGAGCTCTCCGGCGGAACCTTCACGATCACCAATGGCGGGATCTACGGCTCGCTCATGTCGACGCCGATCCTCAACCCGCCGCAATCGGGCATCCTCGGCATGCACAAGATCGAGAAGCGCGCCGTGGTGATAGGTGACAACATCGAGATCCGTCCGATGATGTATCTCGCGCTCTCCTATGACCATCGTATCGTCGATGGCCGCGAGGCGGTGACGTTCCTCGTCCGCGTCAAGGAATGCATCGAGGATCCCGAGCGGATCCTCCTCGATATGTAGCGCCGCTTTCCAAATCCCTCACCCCGACCCTCTCCCGCAAGCGGGCGAGGGAGATCATCAGAGGCGGAATGAGCGACACCTTCGACATCGTCATCATCGGCGCCGGCCCCGGCGGCTACGTCGCCGCGATCCGCGCGGCGCAGCTCGGCATGAAGACGGCCTGCGTCGAGAGCCGCGCGTCGCTCGGCGGCACCTGCCTCAATATCGGCTGCATCCCCTCGAAGGCGCTCCTGCAATCCTCGGAGAAATACGAGGAGGCAA
This sequence comes from Allostellaceae bacterium, assembly GCA_041488295.1. GTDB lineage: Bacteria > Pseudomonadota > Alphaproteobacteria > ATCC43930 > CGMCC-115725 > URHD0088. The sequence continues at coordinate 52 of JBGPOZ010000062.1, read as the reverse complement.
CGCACTCCCTCGCAGCGCACGGCGTCAAAGTCGCCGGAGTGGAGCTCGACCT
>JBGPOZ010000061.1:0-20164 GCA_041488295.1 Allostellaceae bacterium | reverse complement strand
TGTTCTCGACCTTCTGCTTCACCTCGAACATGTATTCGTCGTCGACGCTGATCGTCCGCGTGAAGCGCAGCCCCTCGCCATTGTCCCAGGTGAGGGTCGCCGGCGTCTTCGTCGTGAGGGTGCCGCTTCCCGTCCAGCGCGTCTCGCCGTCCGGAACCTTGACGGTCTTGTCGGCGGGAGCCCAGCCGATTTCGGCGAAATAGGGGCTCGCCGTCCCGGCCGGTGAAAGCATCACGACCTCCGGGCTCTTCGGGTCGACCGTCTCGTGATACTGCGCCAATGTCAGATCGTCGATCCGTCCGCCGACCAGAGCGATCGAGCCGTGCAGGCGCGGCGTGTCGATCTTGAGGCGGGGCGAAGCCGCGAGGATCGCGGCGCGGCTCTCGCCGACCGATGCCGGTGTCGCCGTCGCACCGGGCGCGACGGGCGCACCGGGCGCGACGGGCCCCGCCCCAGGCGGTGCGGCAGTCGGCGCAGCGGGAACCGGCCCGCCCGGCGGCGTCTGCGCCGTTTGCTGCGTGCGTTGTGCGGCCTCGCGTTGCTGGCGCGGCTGGTCGAAGAAATACTGAAAGCCGAGCAGGATCGCGACGGAAAGCACCATGGCGATGATGAGGTTGCGCTGTTCCATGTCCGAGGGCGTTTCTTGTCCGAAGGGCGGCCGTCAAGAGCCGCGATGGGAATGAGCACCGCAGCCGGCGGCCGAGCAATGGCGCGGACCGGCCGGCGGTACCGGATCGTAGCCGCTGCCGCCCCAGGGATGACAGCGGGAGAGGCGCCGCAAAGTCAGCCAAAGCCCGCGCAGCGCGCCATGCCGCTCCAGCGCCTCGAGCGCGTAGTCCGAGCAGCTCGGCAGATAGCGGCAGCGCGGCGGGAGGATCGGCGACAGAAGCAGCTGATAAAGGCGGATAACCCCGCGCAGGGTCGCATTCAACACGCGCATCACAGCCCCCATCGGCGTCACGCTGCGCTACCCGCCGCGCCGTCGCCCTCGCAATAGACGCCGAGCCGGCGGAGCGCGGTGCGGAGATCCTCGACGAGCGTCGCGTATGGACGGCTCGGCGTTCCGGCCCGCGCGATCAGCACGTAATCGTGCCCCGGCGCGGCATGGCAGGGCATGATCTGCGCCGCGGCGGCGCGCAGCCGACGGCGCGCGCGGTTGCGGCGGACGGCGATCCCGACCTTGCGGCTGGCGGTGAAGCCGAGACGCACCGTCGGACCCGTCACGGCGACGCCAGGCGGCAAAATCGCCGCATCGCGGCCATCGGGCGCGCCCCCGGCCTCACGGCGCAACACCTGCAGAATGAGCCCCGGCGCCACCCATTTGCGACCCGCCGCGGCAACCCTCAGATATTCCGACCGTCGGGTGAGGCGCGGAAGCGGCGTCGCCACCGGCGGCTTAGGCCGAGAGGCGCTTGCGGCCCTTCGCGCGCCGGTTGGCGAGAACCTTGCGGCCACCGACAGTGGCGAGGCGCGCGCGAAAGCCGTGGCGCCGCTTGCGGACGAGCTTACTTGGTTGATAGGTGCGCTTCACGGCACGAACTCCGGCAACGAACTTTCCTTTGAAACAGGGCCGCTGTATACGAGAGCCCCATAGCTAAGTCAACGTCGCGCCGCGTCAATGCGCGCCATCCCGCCGGCAAACTTCACGCTAAGGTGACTCGCGTCGATGGGGCCATACGCTAGGATTTCGCCCTTTTTCGGCGGCCAGGGCTCGCGATGACGACTGACGAGAAGACATCGCACCCGCCGTCCTGCCGCCGCGCGCTCTTGCTGGTGCCGGTGATCGTCGCGATCGCACTTTATTTCAGCCTCGGCCTCAACCGTTATGTGACGTGCAGCGCGCTGGCCGAGCATCGCGAGTGGTTGCTCGCACAGGTTGCAACATTTGGGGTCCTTGCCGGAATCGGATTCGTGCTGATCTATGCGGCGCTGGTCGCCGTATCGATCCCCGGCGCCACCTTCCTGACGATTGCCGCCGGGTTTCTCTTCGGCGTCGTTTTCGGCGCCGGCCTCGCGGTGATCGGCGCCACGGCAGGCGCCACCGCGATCTTCCTGCTGGCGCGCACCGCTCTCGGCGACATTTTCCGCGCTCGCGCCGGATCGGCAATCCAGCGTCTGGAGGCAGGGTTCCGGCGAAACGCCTTAAACTATCTCCTGTTCCTTCGTCTCGTTCCGGCGTTCCCGTTCTTTGTCGTCAATATCGTTCCGGCATTTCTCGGTGTCGATCTGCGAACCTACGTGTTGGGCACCGCGTTGGGGATTGTGCCGGGTGGGATCGTTTGGGCCTCGGTCGGCAACGGGCTCGGCGCCGTGTTCGCGCACGGCGACAAGTGCGATTTGCATAGTATCGGCCGCAACCCGGCGATATGGCTGCCCTTCGTCGCGCTCGCCCTGCTCTCCCTCCTCCCCATCGCCTATCGAAGCTGGCGGCACAGGCAAGGTGCGATGCAATGACCCAGGCGATCCGCTGCGACATCTGCGTCATCGGCGCGGGCGCGGCGGGCCTGTCGGTCGCGGCGGGCGCCTCGCAGCTTGGCGCATCGACCGTGCTGATCGAGCACGACAAGATGGGCGGCGACTGCCTCAATTACGGTTGCGTTCCCTCGAAGGCCATGCTGGCCGCGGCGAAGGCGGCCGCCGCGAGCCGGGATCTCGCCCGTTTCGGCCTCGCCGGCGGCGCTCCCACGGTCGATTTTCCGGCGGTGATGCGCCATGTCCAACAGGTGATCGCAGCGATCGCGCCGATGGATTCGGCGGAACGCTTCGAAGGGCTCGGCGTTCGGGTCGTTCGTGCCACCGCGCGCTTCATCGGCCCGCGCGAGCTTGTCGCCGGCGATCTGCGCATCAGCGCCCGGCGGTTCGTCATTGCCGCCGGCGCCGCCCCGGCGGTGCCGCCCGTTCCCGGGCTTGGCGATGTTCCCTATCTCACCAACGAGACGGTGTTCGCGAACGCCGAGCAGCCGCGCCACCTCGTCATCATCGGCGGCGGTGCGATCGGGGTCGAGATGGCGCAGGCGCATGCGCGTCTCGGTTCCCGGGTGACGATCCTCGAAGCAGCCCGCCCGCTCGCCAAGGACGATCCCGAGCTCGCCGAATTGCTGCTCCGGCGGCTGCGCGGCGAGGGCGTCGAAATCCACGAAGGCGCGACGATCGAGCGGGTCGAACGCCTGGGACAGGACATCGCGATCAAGCTCGCCGGGGCCGCCGGTGGAAGCCTTACCGCCTCGCACCTCCTGGTGGCGGCGGGGCGGCGGCCGAATGTCGCGGCGCTCGATCTGGACAAGGCCGGGATCGCGCACAGCGCCAGGGGCATTCGCGTCGATGCCCGCTTGCGCACGACGGACCGCCACGTCTTCGCCATGGGCGACATCGTCGAGGGAGGACCGCAATTCACCCATGTCGCGAGCTACCACGCCGGGATCATCATCCGCAACGCGCTCTTCCGCATCCCGGCCAAGGTCGATTACCGCGCGCTGCCATGGGTGACCTACACCGATCCGGAGCTCGCCCATGTCGGACTGACCGAGGCCGAGGCGCGCGAGCGCCACGGCGGCGCCATCGCCATTCTGCGCAGCACCTTCCATGAGAACGACCGCGCCCAGACCGAGCGCACGACCGAGGGGCTCGTCAAAATCGTGACGCGGAAGAACGGCCGCATCCTCGGCGCCTCGATCCTCGGCGCCCATGCGGGCGAACTCATCCAGCCCTGGGTCCTCGCGATCGGCCAGCGGCTCGGCATCAAGGCAATGGCCGGGATGATCGCGCCCTACCCGACGCTCGGCGAAGCGAGCAAGCGGGCCGCGGCGAGCTTCTATATCGCCAAGCTCTTCACCGAGCGCACGCGACGTCTCGTGCGAATGCTCGCCCGCTTGGGTTGAGCCGTCGCCGCCTTCAGGATCGGCTTGTCGGACGCGACAGGCCCAACGGGGATGCCGCCGAAAACGGCGTCGCGCCGGTCGCGATCAGCGCCGCCTGCGTGCGATTGGCGACGCGCAAGCGCTTGATGATCTGCTTCACATGCGCCTTCACCGTACTTTCAGACATCGCCAAGGCGTCGGCGATCAGCTTGTTCGATCTGCCTTGGGCGATCAGCGCCAAGACGTCGCGCTGGCGCCGCGTCAGCTCGCTCCACGGCTCAACTGTTTGGCGCGGCGGCGAGGTCATGCCGCCGTCGCGCGGCCCGCCATTGCCCTCGATCAGCGAGGAGGGGACATAGATGCCGCCGGCGAGCACGAGGTCGAGCGCGCCCATCAACACCTTGAGGCTGAGCGAGGTCGGCAGGAAGCCGCGTGTCCCGGCGCCGAGAATGATGCGTGCGCGTTGCGGGTTGTCGTTCTCAGCGGCGACGACAAGGGGGGTGTCGGGCAAGGCGCGGCGCAACGATTCAATCTCGTCGAGATCGACAAACTCGCTGGTCGCGGCGCCGATCAGCAAAAGGTCGAAATAGAGCCCCTTCGCGGCAGTCCGGAGCGCATCCGCGGCTGTCGCGAAATCGACCACCTGCCACGCCGGGTTGTGCTGCGTCAGAGCGAGCTTGAGACATTCCCGGCGCAGGCGGCTTTGATCGACCAGCGCAACCACCGTTTCGTCAACACGCGCCACCGGCGCAACGCGTACTGCCGGCTCAACGCGAACGAGCGGCGCTTCGGTCATCTCCATCGCCCTACCCCCTGATGCCGTGCGCCCCTCGAAAGAGCGACGCTCGGTCGTTCTGATCACCGCCGAGTGGCCAGGATCGGGAGTTGATTGACCCGAATGAAGTAAATTTTTGTAAGTCTGTGTAACAGAATGTATCAGAGGAGTGAGTTTTTACTCTCTTTCGGGCTATGCAGCGCCGCGCGCCCGTCGGGTTACGCGGCAAGCCCGGCCATTTCGCAAATGATCTTCCACTCCGCCGCGCCCACCGGCACCACGGACAGCCGCGACTGGCGAACGAGCGCAAAATCCGCAAGGCGTGGCTCCGCCTTGATCTGCTGCAAGGTCACCGGCCGCGGCACCGCCCGGAGCGGCGCCACATCCACCATGCCGAACCGGCCTGAGGCATCGCTCGGATCGGGATAGTACTCACGGACGATCTCGGCGGTGCCGACGATCGCCAACCCCTCGTTCGAGTGATAGAAGAAGGCGCGGTCGCCCCGCCGCATTGCCTTCAGATTGTTCGACGCCTGAAAATTTCGCACGCCGTTCCAATGGGTTCGACCATCGGCAACGAGCTTGTCCCAGGAGTATTTGAGGGGCTCGGATTTCAGCAACCAGTACGCCATCATTTCTCCTCCTTCGCGTCGTCATCGCGCCGGCGAGGGTAGCCGACGCACTCAAGCGCGCGCCACCAGGAACAGGCGGCGAAAGGGGAAAAGCACCTTGCCGTCGCTGTGGCGCGGATAGGCGCGCGTCAACTGAGCATTGTACCGCACCGCGAATTCCTTCTGCTCGGCCGGGGTCAAGGGCACGAAGAGGGGTCGCAGCGCCGAGCCTTTGACCCAGGCGAGGACCGGGGATTCGTCGCCCGTCGATCCATCGAGAATATGAAGGTACTCCGTTTCCCAGAGGTCGATGCCGCCGCCGGCGAGCGGCGCGATCACATCGTAATAGGCCTCCGGTCGCGCCACCGGATCGTGCCGCAACAATGGCCCGAGGCGCTCGGACCATGGATCTTGCGCCGCCGTCTCGCGCATCGACACGTGCGAGGCCGCGTCGAAATTGCGCGGCATCTGCACGGCGAGGATGCCGCCCGGCGCGAGCTGCCGCATGAGCCGCATGAACAAGGCCGGATGATCGTCGAGCCACTGCAAGGTCGCGTTCGAGAAGATGAGTGCCGCCGGTTCGGACGGCGACCAATCGCGGATATCGGCCTGCTGCCATCGGATGGCCGAGGGGCTTGCGGCCGCTTGTGCCAGCATCTCGGCCGACGAATCGATGCCTGCGATGGTGCGGTCGGGCCAGCGCTCGGCGATGGCACGAATATGCACTCCTGTCCCGCATCCTAATTCGTAGATGGGTCCTGCCGGCAATTCGCCGATCCGCGACAGGAGGTCGAAGCCGGGACGCAGCCGTTCATCGGCGAATTTCAGATATTGCGCTGGATCCCAAGCCATCTTGTTCGCTCCCCTGTCGCGCGATCGCCGCTATTTAGCCGATCGCGGCGCCGCGGAGAAGCACCGAAGCGACCTGGCATTTATCTAAAATACAATTTATTCGTTACTGCACTCGATTTGGCACTTGCTTGTGATCTCCAATGCCTATCCATAAAATTTTCGATGATTTTGCGTCATTACAGAACAAAAGAATGTGGATATTTACAGCATGTTAAATGTTTCGGCGATAACCTCCGCGGCACTGAACAAGCAGGTAGGGGCAACCATGTCGAGCATATCCGCAGAAACCTGGGCAGCCCCGCGTCGCAACGCGCCGCTGACTCCAACATTTGGCCTCATTGCGTTGTTGACCCTCGCCACTGTTTCGGCGGCGTTGGCCCTTGGCGTTCCGAACGGCGACAACGACAGCAACCTCATCGACACTTCGGTGCCGCAGATCGTCACGACTGCCGGCCCGTGATCCGAGGCGAATGATGTTTCCGATCTCGACACATCGCGGCATTGCCGACTCGGCCGCGGCGGATCGCCGCGGCTTCGGCCTAGCGCTCCTCATTGCTTCGGGGCTCGCCATTCTGTGCGGCGCGGTGGCGGTTGCATTCCCGCTGGCATCGAGCGTCGGCATCCTGTCGAACTGAATAGGTCCGAGGGTTTGGCGGACCTGCCGCGCTCACCCGAGCCGGTAGTCGGCCTGCTCCTCGTAGATCGAGCCGCTCTTCGTCGAATAACTCGCGATCAGACTGTACCGCTCGACCGCGAACGGCGCGGCACGAAACAGCGCATGTGCGCCGAGGACCGCCTGAAGTCGCGGCATGGCGACGCGCGTCAGCCGGGCGAGAGTCACGTGCGGCGCATATTTGCGCGGCTCCGGCGGGAGGCCGAGCTGCATCAACGCTGTCTCGATCTTCTCGTGCAGGTGGAGGAGCGCCGGGTTCTTCTCGACGCCGACCCAGAGCGCCCGCGGCACCGCACCGCTGGCGAAATGCCCGATTCCGGCCAGCACCACGGAGAACCGCGGCGCACGGATTCGCGCCATCACGTCATCGATGTCGCTCGCCATCCCCTCATCGACCTCGCCGATGAAGCGCAAGGTCAGGTGATAGTTCCCCGGGTCGACCCATTTCGCGCCCGGCAAGCCGCCGCACAAGAGGGAGAGGCGAAGCTTCAGCTCGGCTGGAAGCGCGATGCCGACGAAGAGGCGGATCATGGCCAGAGGGCTCGATCACAGGAAACGGGCGAGAACTGCGTCCCCCTCGCCGGTCATCCGCCGAGCCCGGCGTGAAGCGGCCGGCCGAGGAGGTCTTCGACATAAGGGGCGATGCGGTCGACGAGGATTGCGACGCCCTCGGCGTTCGGATGCAGCCCATCCGCCTGGTTCAGCGCTGGATCGTCGGCGACGCCATCGAGGAAGAACGGGTAGAGCGGCACGTGATGCTTTTCCGCGAGCGCCGGAAAGACGGCGTCGAAGTCCCGGCTATAGTCGGCGCCCCAATTCGGCACGGCCTTCATGCCGAGGAGCAGGATCTTGGCGCCGCTCGCCGCGATCCGCGTCAGAATCGCATCGAGATTGGCGTAGGTCAGCTTGGGATCGACGCCGCGGAGCATGTCATTGGCGCCGAGCTCGAGGAGCACGTAATCGGGCTTGTCGGCGAGCGTCCAATCGAGCCGCGCCAGGCCGCCCGCGGTCGTCTCGCCCGAGACGCCGCCATTGATCACCTCCGCCTTGAGGCCGGCAGCGGCGAGTTTTTGCTGAAGGCGCACCGGAAAGGCGTCGCCCGGCGGCAGGCCGAACCCCGCCGTGAGGCTGTCGCCGAAGGCGAGGATGCGCGGCGCGGCGGCGGCAATCGACGAAGGGCTTGCGATCAAAAGGAGCGCGAGGGTGAGGGCAAAGGCACCCAGGAAGCCGCTTTGCCGCCACCGCCGGCGCGCGTTGAAAAGCCGGTGCGCGGGGCCATATCGTCGGGGTCGCGCAGCGCCGTTCGACGCCGCCGCCCTCGCCTCAACCGCTCGCCTCATGGTCAGACCGCCCAATCCCCACATGCCCCGTTCCGACATGGTCCTGCTCGACGACGTTCACCTAACACTGGCGAGCGCGGCCGGTGCCGTCAACGTCTTGCGCGGCGTCTCGCTGTCGGTCGGCACCGGCGAAACGGTGAGTGTCGTTGGTCCCTCGGGTTCCGGCAAATCGACCATGATGATGATCATCGGCGGGCTCGAGCGGCCGAGCGCCGGGCGGGTCGTCGTCGACGGCACCGATCTCGGTCCGCTCGGCGAGGACGCGCTCGCCCGCTTCCGCCGCGACCGCGTCGGCATCGTCTTCCAATCCTTCCACCTCGTGCCGACGATGAACGCCGTCGAGAACGTCGCGATCCCCTTGGAGCTGGCCGGCCGGCGCGACGCCTTCGCGGTCGCCGAGGCCGGGCTCGCCGCGGTCGGCCTCGGCCATCGTCTCCTCCACTATCCGGGCCAGCTTTCGGGCGGCGAACAGCAACGCGTCGCATTGGCGCGCGCCTTCGCCGCGACGCCCAAATTGCTGCTCGCCGACGAGCCGACCGGCAATCTCGACACGGCGACCGGCCGCGTCGTCATCGATCTGCTTTTCACCCTCCAGGCACGGCACGGGACGACGCTCATCCTCATCACCCACGATCCGAGCCTCGCGCAGCGCTGCGACCGGGTCATCCACCTCGCCGATGGCCGCGTCGCCGATGACGGCGCCGGCACGACGGCGATGCGCGCGGTCTGAGCGATGCTGCTCGCCCTCAGCCTCGCCCGGCGCGAAATGCGCGGCGGGCTGCGCGGCTTTGCCGTCTTTCTCGCATGCCTCACGATCGGCGTCGCCGCGATCGCCGGGGTCGGCTCGCTCGCCGCGGCTGTCAGTGCCGGCCTCGCGGGCGATGCTCGAATCGTGCTCGGCGGCGACATCGAGTTCCACCTCGCCAATCGCGCGGCAAGCGCGGCGCAGCGCGACTTCCTGGCGGAGAGCGGGACCCTGTCGCAAACCACCCAGATGCGGGCGATGGCGCGCACCGCAGACGGCGCCAAGCGGAGCCTCATCGAGCTGAAGGCGGTCGATAGGGCTTATCCGCTTTACGGCGCCGTCGAGCTCTCGCCGGCGGGCGAGCTCGATGCGGCGCTCGCCGAGCGCGACGGGCGCTGGGGCGCCGTCGTCGACCCAAGCCTCCTGACCCGGCTCGGCCTCAAGATCGGCGATACGATGCGGATCGGCGAGGGCGACTTCACGATTCGGGCGGCGCTGGCGAAGGAGCCCGATTTCGCCGGCACCTTCGTCATCTTCGGTCCGCACGTGCTGCTCGGCGAAGCGGCGCTCGCCTCGACCGGCCTTCTCCAACCGGGCGCGCTCGTGTCGCATTCCTATCGCTTGCGCCTTGCGGCCGGAGCTTCCGCTGAGAGCGTCGAAAATCGCGCTTCCGCTTCCTTTCCCGACGCCGGCTGGCGCGTGCGCGACTACAGCAATGCAACGCCGGCGGTCGAGCGCTTTCTCGGCCGCATCGCGCTCTTCCTGACCTTGGTCGGATTGACCGCGCTCCTCGTCGGCGGCGTCGGCGTCGGCAACGCGGTGCGGGCATATCTCAACGGCAAGATCGCGACGATCGCCACCTTGAAGTGCCTCGGCGCGCCGGCGCCGCTCGTCTTCCGCCTCTACTTCCTGCAGATCATGGCGTTGGCCGCTGCCGGCATCCTTCTCGGACTCGTCATCGGCGTGGTGGCGCCCGTGCTCGCGGCGCAATTCCTCGGCGGCGTCCTCCCGGTCGCGGCGCGGATCGGGTTTTACCCGGAGCCGCTGGCGATCGCGGCGCTCTTCGGCTTTCTCGTCACCGCCGCATTCTCGCTTTGGCCGCTCGGCCGCGCGCGCGACATCCCCGCGGCGACGCTCTTTCGCGACACGGTCGATCCGGGCCGGCATCTGCCGCGGCTCGTCTACCTCATCGGCATCGCCGCCGCCGCAAGTGCGCTCGCGGCCATCGCGATCATGACGGCACCCGACCGCCGCATCGCCGGATGGTTCGTGGTCGGCGCCATTGCGACCCTCATCGCCTTCCGCCTCGCCGCAACGCTCGTGATGGTGGCGGCACGCCGTGCCGGCCGCATCAACGGAAGCTGGCTGCGGCGGCGCGGCACCCGCCTCGCGCTTGCCAATCTGCACCGGCCGGGCGCCGCTACGGCAAGCGTCGTGCTGTCGCTCGGCATCGGCCTCACCGTGCTCGTCGCCATCGCCCTCGTCCAGGGCAACCTCCTCTACGAGGTGCAGGAGGCGCTGCCGGACGCCGCGCCCTCCTATTTCTTCATCGACATCCAGCCCGATCAGGTCGCCGCGTTCGACCAGTTGATGAGGACGACGCCGGGGGTGCTGAGCTTCGATCGCGTGCCGAGCCTGCGCGGCCGGATCTCGCGGATCAACGGCGTTCCGGTCGAGGCCGCGACGGTGGCACCCGGCGCGCAATGGGCGGTGAGCAGCGAGCGCGGCCTCACCTACACCGCGCGCCCGCCGCACGGCTCGCACCTCGTCGCCGGCGCGTGGTGGCCGGAAGACTATCGCGGGCCGCCGCTCATCTCCTTCGATGCCGAGCTCGCACGCGGCATGGGAGTGGGCGTCGGCGACACGCTCACGGTCAATCTGCTCGGCCGCGAGATCGAGGCGCGCATCGCCAATCTGCGCGCCATCGACTGGACGAGCCTCGGCATCAATTTCGCGATCGTCTTCGCGCCCGGCACGCTCGAAGGGGCGCCGCAGACGCATATCGCGACGGCGCGGACGGCGCCGGGCGCCGAGGACGGGGTTGAGCGCATCGTCACCGACCGCTTCGCCAACGTCTCGTCGATCCGCGTCAAGGAGGCGCTCGGCGCCATCGCGAGGATTCTCGAAGAGATCGCCGCCGCCGTGCGCGTCACCGCCGCCATCACCCTCCTCTCCGGGATTCTCGTGCTGGCCGGCGCCGTCGCCGCCGGGCATCGGCGCCGCGTCTATGATGCCGTCGTGCTTAAAGTGCTGGGGGCGACGCGCGGCGATGTGATGCGTGGCTTCCTCATCGAATACGGCCTCCTGGGCCTCATCACGGCGGCGATCGCCGGGGCGATCGGCACCGTGGCCGCCTATATCCTGCTGACGCGGGTCATGCGCAGCGACTGGATCTTCCTGCCGGGCGCCGTCCTCGGCACCGCGGCCATCGCCACGGCGGTCACGCTCGTGATAGGATTTGCCGGTACCTGGAAGGCGCTCGGCGCCAAGGCGGCGCCGCTGCTGCGCAACGAATGAGCGAGCCGGCCATGATCAATCATCGCCCATTTCTGTCCGCCCTCCTCCTCTCGGCCCTCCTTCTCGCGACGGTCTCCTCGGTTCGCGCGGCGCCCGACGGCAAGGAGGGGCCGGCCGAGCGGTTCGATCGCGAGATGCGGCAGGCGCAGGAGCTCCTCCGCCAGGGGCTCGACAGGATGGCCCAATCGGTCGAGACGTTGATGCGAGCGATGCCGCGATACGAGATGCCGACGATGAACGAGAATGGCGACATCATCATCAAGCGCAAGAAGCGGCCGGCCAGCAAGGGCGGGGCAGATAGCTTCCTCGAACCCGCCGCGCCGACCATTTGAGGCACGCGGCAGAACCATTGAACCTGCTGCCATTTATGCCAATATGAACACCGAGAGATCATCCCAAAGGGTTGAAAGAGGTTAACATGTCATACGATCCGGGCAATCGCTGGGCGGTCCGCGGCGGCGCCGTACCGCAAGTCGACGTCGATGTCGGCCTGCGGCACTACATGCTGCAGATTTACAACTACATGGCCTCGGGGTTGGCCCTGACCGGCATCGTCGCCTACGCTGCCGCAGCCTCCGGCCTTTACCTGTCCATCGTCGGCACGCCGGTCATGTGGCTGGTGATGTTGGCGCCGTTCGGCCTGGTGCTGTGGCTGAGCATGGGCATCAACCGCATGAATGCCGGAACCGCGCAATTGCTGTTCTGGGTTTATTCAGCGCTGATGGGGCTGTCGCTCGCCGGCATCTTCCTGGTCTTCACCGGCGCCAGCATCGCGCGGGTCTTCTTCATCACCGCCGGCACCTTCGCGGCGATGAGCCTCTACGGCTACACGACGCGGCGCGACCTGACGCAGTTCGGCTCGTTCCTCTTCATGGGGCTGATCGGCATCGTCATCGCCTCGCTCGTCAACATGATCATCGGGTCCTCGGCGCTGCAATTCGCCATCTCGGTGATCGGCGTCCTCGTCTTCGTCGGCCTCACCGCCTGGGATACGCAGTCGATCAAGGAGATGTACGTCGTGTCCGATGACGGCCAGGTCGCCGGCAAGAAGGCGATCATGGGCGCGCTTAGGCTCTATCTCGACTTCATCAACCTCTTCGTCATGCTGCTCCAGCTCTTCGGCCAGCGCCGCGACTGACGCGACGCGGACAGCGACCAGTTCCCCGACCCGCCCGGAGGCTCGCCTTCCGGGCGGGTTTTGTTTTGCCCCGATCCTGGGAACCCGGGTGATCTCGGCCACGCGCGCTTTCTCGCAATTGACTCCGGTGCGGCACGGTCCTTAGCTTGTCCCGAGCGACGAGATGCCGATAAGGCACAGCTCGAATAGGGAGTGCGACATGCGAGGGAGGCTGGCCGCCGCGAGCGGCATCGTGCTTGGCCTTCTGGCGCCCGCGGCGCAAGCGGGCAAGGCGGACGACACGCTCAACATCGCCTGGCTCCAGCAGATCGAGAACTACGACCAATATTTCAACACGGTGCGCGAGGGCATCGTGTTCGCGCGCGAGGTCTGGGACACGCTGATCGACCGCGATCCGCAAACCGGCGAGTACAAGGCGCTGCTCGCGCAGTCCTATCGCTGGGTCGATCCGCTGACGCTCGATTTCGCGCTGCGGCAGGGCGTCGTCTTTCACGACGGGACGCCCTTCGGTGCCGATGACGTCGCCTATACCTTGAACTGGGTCTCCGATCCCGCCAACAAGGTCATCACGCAGCAGAATGTAGAGTGGATCAAATCGGTCGAGACGACCGGCCCCTTCGCCGTCCGCCTCCATCTGAAGGCGCCCTTTCCGGCGGCGCTCGAATACCTCGCCAACATCCTGCCGATCTATCCGCACGCCTATTACGCAAGGGTCGGTCCGCAAGGGATGAGCCGCCATCCGATCGGCACCGGCCCCTATCGCGTCGTCGAGGCCGAGCCCGGCAAGTCCTTCACGCTGCAGCGCAATGACGACTACTTCGCCGGAAGTCCGAAGGGCAGGCCGGCGATCGCCAAGATCGTCCAGCGCACGATCGGCGACATGTCGACGCAGATCGCCGAGGTGCTGACCGGGCGTATCGACTGGATCTGGCAGGTGCCGGCAGACCAGGCGGAGAAATTGGCGCATGTGCCGAACGTCACGGTCAAATCCGCCGAGACGATGCGCATCGGCTATGTCGGCTTCGATGCCGCCGGGCGGTCCGGTGAGACGCCGATGCGCGACCAGCGCGTCCGCGAGGCGATCGCTCACGCGATCGACCGGGAAGCGATGGTCAAGAGCCTCGTCGGCGGTGAGAGCCGGGTCCTTCATGCCGCCTGCTTTCCGAGCCAGTTCGGCTGCACCGAGGAAGGCGTGCGCCGCTACGCTTACGATCCCGAGCTCGCGAAGAAGCTGCTCGCCGAGGCGGGATACCCCAACGGCTTCGATATCGAGATCTATGGCTATCGCGAGCGCAACTGGGCCGAGGCGATCACCGGCTATCTGCGCGCCGTCGGCATTCGTGCCAAGCTCAACTTCCTGCAATACGCCGCGCTGCGCGACAAGAACTGGGCCGGCGTCACGGCGCTCATGTACATGACCTGGGGCTCCAATTCGGTGAACGACGTTTCGGCGATCCTCGGGAATTTCTTCAAGGGCTCGCCCGACGATTTCGCGCGCGATGCGGAGCTCCGGCGATGGATCGAGATCGGCGACACCTCGATCGATCCCGAATTGCGCAAGACCAATTATCGCATGGCCTTGCAGCGCATCGCCGACGAGATCTACTGGCTGCCGATGTTCAGCTATGTGACGAATTACGCTCTCTCGTCCGATCTCGAATTCAGGGCGGACGCCGACGAGGTTCCGCGCTTCTACAGCGCGCATTGGAAGTGACAACACAGCGCCATGCCGAGCCGTGAGCGCCAGGAAGGGGTACGACACATGACGATGCGCATCGTTGCCGTCGCGGCGGCCGCCACCGTGATCTCCATGCTGGGCGCACCCCCGGCACAAGCCGGCAAGGCGGACGACACGCTCAACATCGCCTGGGATCAGCCGGTCGACAATGTCGATGCTTATTTCAACACCAACCGCGAGGGCATCCTCATCTCGCGCCTGGTGTGGGACAATCTGATCGAGCGCGATCCCGACACGTTCGAGTACAAGCCCATGCTCGCCACCGCGTGGCGCTGGGTCGACGACGAGACGATCGATTTCGATTTGCGCAAGGACGTCAAGTTCCAGAATGGCGATGCGTTCGATGCCGATGACGTCGTCTATACGCTGAATTTTGTCTCCGACCCCAAGAACAAGGCTCTGAACCAGTCGAACGTCAATTGGATCAAGAACGCCGAGAAGCTCGACCCATACAAGGTGCGCCTGCACCTCAAGGCGCCCTTCCCGGCAGCGCTCGAGTTCATCTCGGGACCGCTGCCGATCTATCCGCACAAATACTATGCCGAGGTCGGACCGCAAGGGATGGGGCGCAAGCCGATCGGCAGCGGCCCCTATAAGGTGATTTCGGTCGAGCCCGGCAAGGAGATCGTCTTCGAGAAGAACACCGCCTATTGGGAGGGCAGCCCGCGGGGCAAGCCGCAGATCGGCAAGATCGTACAGCGGACGATTCCGGAGAAGACGACGCAGATCGCCGAGATCCTGAGCGGCGGGCTCGATTGGATGTGGTACGTGCCGCCCGATCAGGTCGACAAGATGAAGGCGGTGCCCGGCCTCGCGACCAGCGCCGGCGAGACGATGCGGATCGGCTATCTCTATCTCGACGCCGCCGGGCGGTCCGGCAAGAACCCGTTGCAGGATGTGCGCGTGCGGAGAGCCATCGCCCATGCGATCAACCGCGCCGAATTCACGAGGGTCATGTTCGGCGGCGAATCGAAGGCGTTGAAGGCGCCGTGCTTTCCGACGCAATTCGGCTGCTACCAGGACGCGCCGCAATATGATTTCGACCCTGCCAAGGCCAAGGCGCTGTTGAAGGACGCGGGTTTCGAGGGCGGCTTCTCGACCGATCTCTACGCCTTCCGGCCGCGCCAGATGGAGGACGCGCTCGCCGGCTATCTGCGCGCCATCGGCATCACGGCGAGCATCCAGTTCCTCGAATACCCGGCGATGCGCGAGAAGAACCATGCCGGGGTGACGCCGATGACCTTCGCCGATTGGGGCTCTTATTCGATCAACGACGTTTCGGCGATCCTGCCCAATTTCTTCGCCGGCTCGGCCGACGACTTCGCCCAGGACAAGGACATTCAAGGCTGGCTTGCCGAGGCCGGCTCGACCACCGACAAGGAGAAGCGCTCGGAGGATTACAAGAAGGCGATCACCAAGATCATGGACCAGATGTACATGGTGCCGCTCAACTCCTACAACATCTTCTACGCCTATACGACCGATCTCAATTTCAAATCTTACAAGGACGAGATCCCGCGCTATTACCTCTATAGCTGGAAATAGGGTCGAGGGACGAGGGCGGAGATGCTGGCCTACGCGCTGAAGCGCACCCTCGTCGCGGTGCTGGTCGCGATCACCGTGTCGGTGATCAGCTTCAGCCTGTTGCGCCTTTCGGGCGATCTGGCGCAGGCGCTTGCCGGGCCCTCGGCGACGGCGGCCGATGTCGCGGCGGTGCGCAAGGCCTATGGCCTCGACCAGCCGCTCTGGGCGCAGTATTTCGCCTGGGCGGCGAGCGCGCTGCGCGGCGATTTCGGCTCCTCGTTCTTCTTCAAGGAGCCGGTCGCGGCGATGATCGTCGTGCGCCTGCCGGTGACGATGACGCTCGGTCTCTGCGCCCTTCTCTTCGCGCTCGTCACCGCCATCCCGTTGGGCGTCCTCGCCGCGCTCCGGCCCAATTCCTGGGTCGATCGCCTGGCCCTCACGATTTCTGTCTTCGGCCAGGCGCTGCCGAGCTTCTGGTTCGCGCTCATGCTGATGATCTTCTTCGGCCTGAAGCTGCGCTGGCTGCCGATCTCGGGGACGGCGAGCTGGAAGAGCTTCGTCATGCCGGCGATCGCCCTGGGCTATTACGGCATGCCCGCCTTCATGCGCCTGACGCGCGCCGGGATGATGGAGGTGCTGGCCTCCGACTACATCCGCACCGCGCGGGCGAAGGGCCTGCGCACCCCGACCATCCTCTTCAAGCATGCGCTGCGCAACGCCATCATCCCGGTCGTCTCGATCGCCGCGGTGCAGTTCGGCTTCTTCCTCGGCGGCTCGATCGTCATCGAGAGCGTCTTCGCGCTGCATGGCGTCGGGTATCTCGGCTGGGAATCGATCAGCCGGGCCGACTTCCCGGTGGTCCAGGCGATCGTCCTCATCCTCGCGCTCTTCTACATCGTCCTGACCCTCATCGCCGATCTCCTCAACGCCTTCCTCGATCCGCGCATCCGGGTCGCGTGAGATGACCATCGAAAGCCTCGCCGGCGCCGAGCGCCTCCTCGAGCCCAGCACAGGCGCGCTCTTCCGCCGCCGCATCTTCGGCCATGCCGGCTTCATGATCGGCGCCGTCATCATCCTCGCCATCCTTGCGACGGCCCTCCTGGCGCCGCTCCTCGCGCCGCACGACCCTTATGGCCAGAATCTGGCGCAGCGGCTCATCACGCCGGTCTGGGACGCGAAGGGGAGCTGGGTCCACCCGCTCGGCACCGACCAGCTCGGCCGCGATTACCTCAGCCGCCTCATTTATGGCGCGCGCATCTCGCTCCTCATCGGCTTCAGCACCGCGCTCATCTCGGGCTTCATCGGCACGAGCCTCGGCCTCGCCGCGGGGTATTTCGGCGGGCGCATCGACTTGGTCGTGACCTTCATCGTGACGACGCGCCTTGCGATGCCGGTCGTCCTCGTGGCATTGGCCGTGGTGGCGCTCGCCGGCGGCTCGCTCCAGGTCGTCATTTCGGTGCTGGGCCTTCTCCTCTGGGACCGCTTCGCCGTCGTGACGCGGAGCACGACACAGCAGGTGCGGCAGCTCGATTTCGTCGCGGCGGCGCGCGCCACCGGCTGCTCGACCTTGCGCATCATCCTCGCCGAGATCCTGCCCAACATCATGAACGCGCTCATCGTCGTCGCGACCTTGGAGATGGCGAACGCGATCCTGCTCGAGGCGGCGCTCTCCTTCCTCGGCCTCGGCGTGCAGCCGCCGCTGCCGTCCTGGGGCCTCATGGTGGCGGAAGGGAAGGAGTACATGTTCTTCAGCCCGTGGGTCATCACCATCCCCGGCGTCGCGCTCTTCACCCTGGTGCTGGCGATCAACCTCCTCGGCGATGGCGTGCGCGATCTCGCGGCGCCCGAGAACCGCAATTGAGCGCGATCCTCGAAGTCGAGGCGCTCGACGTCAGAATCCCCTTGGCTTCGGGCATGCTCCACCCGGTGCGCAACGTCAGCTTTGCCGTCGAGCGCGGCGAGACCTTCTGCATCGTCGGCGAATCGGGCTGCGGCAAGTCGCTGACCTCGCTCGCGATCATGGACCTTTTGCCCAAGCGCGCGCGGCGGGGCGCGCGGCGTCTCTCTTTCGCCGGCACGGATCTGACGCGCCTCGATGAGAAGCGCATGTCGGATCTGCGCGGCGACAAGATGGCGATGATCTTCCAGGAGCCGATGACCTCGCTCAACCCGTCCTACACGATCGGCAACCAGCTCGAGGAGGCGCTGCTCCGCCACCGCCGCATCAGCCGCGAGAAGGCGCGCGAGCGCGCCGTGTTCCTCCTCGAAAAGGTCGGCATCACCGCGGCGGGAAGTCGCCTTCGCCAATATCCGCATCAGCTCTCGGGCGGCCTCAGACAGCGCGTCATGATCGCGATGGCGCTCATGTGCGGTCCCGAGCTCATCATCGCCGACGAGCCGACGACGGCGCTCGATGTCACGATCCAGGCGCAGATCTTGCACCTCCTCGCATCGCTCCAGCGCGAGTTCAAGATGGGCGTCATCCTCATCACCCATGATCTCGGCATCGTCGCGCGCGTGGCGCAGCGCGTCGCCATCATGTATGCGGGGCAGATCGTCGAGACCGGCGCCGTCGACGAGATCTTCGCGAACCCGATGCACCCCTATACGCAAGGGCTGCTGCGCTGCATCCCGGTGCCGGGGAAGACGAAGCGCGGCGCGCATCTGGGGTCGATCCCCGGCATCGTGCCGAATCTCCTCGGCGAGCTCGCCGGCTGCAGCTTCCGCAACCGCTGCCCCCATGCGTGGTCGGCCTGCGTCTCGTCCAATGTCGGGCTTTCGACCATGTCGCCGGGCCGCGCCTATCGCTGCCTCCTTTCGCCCGAGCGCTGCGCCGAGAACGCGCGCGCCCCCGAGGCCGCCGAGTGACCCCACCCCTTCTCGAGATGCGCGAGGTGCGGCGCGTCTTTCGCGTCAGCGCCGGGCTCTTCCGCGCGGGCCGGCCGCTGCGTGCGGTGGGCGGCGTCTCGCTCCGCCTCATGAAGGGCGAGGTGCTGGGCCTCGTCGGCGAATCGGGCTGCGGCAAATCGACGATCGCGAAGATGCTGCTCGGCCTCCTCCCGCCGGAGAGCGGCGACATCCTCTTCGAAGGAAAGCCCATCGCGGCCTTGGACCGCCAGGCGATCGCACGGCGAATCCAGCCGATCTTCCAGGACCCGTATTCCTCGCTCAATCCCAGGAAGACCATCGGCTCGATCATCGCCTTGCCGCTGCGCGTCCATCGCGTCGGCGCCGCGGCCGAGTGGAAGGCGCGCGCGCTCGAGATGATGGACCGCGTCGGCCTCGCGCGGCGCTTTTTCGACAGCTTTCCCAATCAGCTCTCGGGCGGGCAGCGCCAGCGCGTCGCCATCGCCCGCGCCCTCGTCATGAAGCCGGACATCCTCATCTGCGATGAGCCGACCTCGGCGCTCGACGTCTCGGTGCAATCGCAGATCCTGAACCTCCTCCAGGATCTGCGGGCGGAGCTGGGCCTCACATACCTCCTCATCAGCCACAACCTTGCCGTCGTCGAGCACATGGCAACGCGCGTTGCGGTCATGTATCTGGGCCGCATCGTCGAGGAGGCGGCGACCGAGGCCTTGTTCACAAGGCCGCGCCACCCTTACACGCAAGCGCTCCTCGCCTCGGTGCTGACGCCGGAGCCGGGGCTCGGCCTCCCCGATATCGGCCTCGGCACCAGCTTCCCCAACCCGCTGGAGCCGCCGCCGGGCTGCACCTTCCACCCGCGCTGCCCCAAGGCGATGGCGATCTGCCGCAGCACGGCGCCGGTGCCGACGCGCGATGACGGCGCGCGGGTCGAGTGCCATCTCTATGGCGATGAAGCGATGAAGGCGGCGTCCTAGGCAGGCGCCTCAGCTGCATGGACATCGTGCGTCCTTCGACTACGCTCAGGATGAGGGAAACCGTTGATGGCACACCGATTTTTTCCTCATCCTGAGCGTAGTCGAAGGACGCAGGATGGCTCCCCGAGATCCTGGAACGAACCCCACCCCGGAACGCCACAAATGCAGGCGAAATGCAGGGCGCGCGGCGGCGGTGTTCAACACCAAGGCACCAAGGCACCAAGGGGCCGAGCGCGCGCGAAGCGCTGATCCGCAATGAGCCCCGATCGAGGGCGCGGGCGAGGATGGTTTGCACGGCGCTGCGCGCAGAAAGAACTTGGTGTCTTGGTGTCTTGGTGTCTTGGTGGTGAATCTTCACGGCGCCGGCGCCTGCGGCTCCAGCCCCATCCGCGCCATCATCCGCCGCAGCTGCTGCCGCTCCAACGCCGCCAGCGCCGCTGCGTTGCAGGCGGATTGCAGGTTCGGCGGCAACAGCGCGGCGGCGCTGACGCTCAAGCTCTCCCCGTCCTCTCGACTCCCTCGCCCGTTTACGGGAGAGGGTCGGGGTGAGGG
>JBGPOZ010000060.1:0-20318 GCA_041488295.1 Allostellaceae bacterium | reverse complement strand
CCACCATAAAGATCGCCCTCGAAAATGCGCGCCAGCGCCGCATCGCAGTCTGCATCGATGCCGATCGCGCCGCGCATCACCATCGGCAAAGTGAAGGAGCAGGCGAGGCCATGCGGCACGGCGTGGCGAAGCGTCAGCGGGTAGGAGAGCGAATGCGCGAGCGCCGTCCGCGTATTCGAGAAGGCGAGCCCGGCAAGGAGCGCCGCGCGCGCAATCCGCGTGCGGAGATCGAGGCGAGCCGGCTTCGCGACGACGGAAGGGAGATCGGCGAGGATGATCCGCGCCGCCGCGACGGCATGACTTGCCGAGACCGGATTGGCATTGCGGTTCCACAGGCTCTCGAGCGCGTGGCTCAAGGCGTCGAGTGCCGTCGAGATCGTGAGATCGCGCGGCATGCCGAGCGTCAGGCGGGGATCGATCACGGCGTGCTCGGGGTAGAGCGTCGGCAGCTCGAGCGAATATTTCTTCTGGACCTCCGTGTCCCACACCGTCGCCCAGCAGGTGACCTCGCTGCCCGTCCCCGCCGTCGTCGGCACGGCGATGATCGGCAGCGGCGTCAGCTCCGCGCCGCCCTCCCCGCTCTGCAGGAGACGCTTCACCCGGGCAAAATCGCCGCGCGCCGCCGCGAGAAACTTCGCCGCGTCGATGACCGAGCCGCCGCCGATCGCAACGACGAGATCGGGCGCCGGTGCTGCTTGCGCAAACCGCAGGCAGGCGCGACGGAGCATCGCGAAATCGGGGTTGGGGCCGATCCCGTCGATCGTGACGACGGGCGTTCCCGCCACCGTCGCGAGGCGCGTAGCCAGTGCGGCGAGAAATGGCCGATCGTAGGTCACGATCGCGTAGGAGCGGCCAGCGATCAAGGTGCCGAGCCGGTTGACCGCATCGACACTGAACGACACCCGCACCGGGTTCCAATAAACCCACCCCTCGGACGGACTCATGATCCGTTCCCCATCGATGCGCGGTCGCCTTCCGCGACCGTGCCGCAATGGATGGCGCGGCGGCGCGAGGTCCCGGATGGGCTTCGCTGCGCGGTGTTGCCGGACATGATGCCCTCCTCCGTCACGACAGATCGTCGGCCGTTGCCTCTTCTTTTCCATAGACGATAGCGAGGAAACCAGTATTAATCCAATATCGGTTTTTGATCTTATCCATTGATTTTATCAATGTTTCACGCGCAACTCCGTGCCTTTCATGCCGTCGCCGAGGCGGGCGGCTTCACCGCCGCCGCGGTGAAGCTCGGGGTCGGCCAACCGACGCTCAGCATCCAGGTGCGGGCGCTCGAGAACTATTTCGGCGTCGAGCTCTTTCATCGCCGCGGCCGCAAGATCGCGCTCAGCGAATTGGGCCGCGCGCTCTTCAACGTGACGCAGCGCGTATTCGGTGCCGAGGGCGAGGCGATCGAGCTCCTGCGCGCCGTGCGCGACTTCGACGCGGGGCACCTGCAGGTCGGCGCGGTCGGCCCCTACCATGTGACCGAGATGCTCGCTGCCTTCACCGAACGCTTTCCCAATGTGCGCGTCACCGTCGGCGTCGGCAACTCGCAGGAGATGCTGGAGCGGCTCCTTCAATTCCGCTCCGACGTCGCGGTGCTGGCGCAGATCGAGGCGGATCCACGCTTCCACTCGATCCCCTACAGCCGCCACCCCGTCGTCGTCATGGTCCACCGCGACCATCGCTGGGCGAAGCGACGCAGCGTACGCCTCGCCGAATTCGCCGGACAACGGATGGTGATGCGCGAGGAAGGCTCGACGACGCGCCGCGCCTTCGAGCACGCGCTATCGGCCGCGCAAATCCCGGTCGAGATCGTCATGGAGATCGGCAGCCGCGAGGCGGTGTGGCACGCCGTCGCGCGCAATATCGGCATCGGCATCGTTTCCGAGCGCGAGGTGATCCCGCATCCCGGCATCCGGACACTGCCGATCGCCGATGCCGAGATCTACACCTACGCGCATGTCGTCTGCCTCGCCGAGCGCCGCGACAGCCGGCTCGTCGCGGCGTTCCTCGAGATTGCGCGCGACCTGGTCGGCGCGCGGAAAGCGGCGGCGGAGTGACGTCAGGTCACGACTGATTGCGACTCTTTCCGTGAAGCAACCTCCACTCAGAGCAGCATCACCGTTTTAGCCTGACGACCAGAGTCGGAGATTTTGACAGTTCGAATGCATAGACAACTATTAAGTGTATGAAATTCCAAAATACCCTGAATTGGCTTAGTTCTTGCACCACCATTGATAGTAGAGTGCTTGGTGATCTCTCCAAGGGAAGAGCTCGGAGGATGTCGAGATGCGTTTCGACAATCAAACAAGATCCAGACGTCATTCACGATGCAAATTGCTTCGTCGGGACACCGCATGGACGGGTCCTTGCGTCTCGCGTTCCGGACACCGGGCATTCTGACGGAAGCGACGCAAAATGCGCGACTACTCGACATTCTTGAAATAGCCAGCGGCCCCTTGCTTTGTCGTAGGATAGGAACAGTCAGATGAGAGGTTTTCGCTCCGCCGTCCTACTCACTACCGCCTTGACGAGCTTCGCCGCTCACGCCGGTATCATTGAAACCGGCCAGAACTTCCCGAGTCCGGTCGTTGCGGGAGGCGATATCTTCGTCGGCAGTAACGGCGGAACTGGAACTCTGACGATCAATAACGGGGAACAGTTCTCGACAACGGGGATCTTCACCGGAGCCTCCAACAACTCGAACGGCACGCTGACGGTCGACGGAACCGGCACCAAGGTCACCCTGACCGGCACTGGATTTGTCAACCGGTTCGACGCCGGCACGTCCGGCAACGGCACGGTAAGGATCTCGGGCGGCGCTGTCGTAGATGCGGCGAGCGCGCCCGGATGCGCGCCCTTGTGCAGCTCGGTGATCGGCGGCTCGGCCGGATCGACCGGCAACCTCACGATCACTGGAGCTGGTTCAACCTACAGTGCACCCGGCAACTTCGTTGTCGGTCAACCAGGCGTCACCCCGGGTTTCGGTGTGCCTGGCGGGACGGCGAGCGGGACGGTCCAAGTATCGGCGGGGGGGGAAGCTCAACTCGCAAACCACCTTTATCGGGGCGCCCGGTTTCGGAAACCTGAATGGCTCTGAGATAGGCTCGGGCAGAGTCACAATTGATGGCAGCGGCTCCACCTGGAACGCCGTGATCGGCAACGGACAAGCGGTCTTCGTTGGTCGGGGCAAGAACGTCACCGGTGACGTTGTCGTGAGCCACGGCGCCGCGCTGAACGTATCGGGCGGCGGGGCAAGCGGATCGGCAATTCTCCTAGGCGGCAGTTCGGGAACGGTCGGCGGTTCGGGATCGCTGACCGTCGATGGCGGCACGGTCACCATGTCGGGGATCGATCCGGTCCTCACCGCCGGACGAAACCAAGGAACCGGCGCCATTACCATCAAGAACGGCGGCTCGGTCTCGGGTGTCTTCACGACGACAATCGGACGCAACGGCAGCACAGGCTCCCTCACTGTTAACGGACCGGGATCGAACTTGACGATTTCCGGCGCCGATGCCTTCAACTCGGCATTGCTGTCGGTCGGCACTGTCGACGCATCCCCGCCCGCTCCCGGGCTTGGTCCGACCACGACCGGAACCGTGGCGGTGACGAATGGCGGCAAGATCACCATCGACACGACAGGCAACACTTCTGGCGGATTCATCTCGGGAACCCGGGGCGCGACAGGAACCATCAATGTGTCCGGGCCGGGGTCGCAGATCCTGGTCTTCGGCAACGGTGGCCCCAACGCGGCGGGCAGCCCATCGGGCTTCACGATCGGGCGCTCGGGAAACAGCAATCTCAATATCACCGGCGGCGGCAACGTCACGGTGAACGACACGAGCGCGGCCGGCACTGGCTCGTTCGTGGTCGGCGGGAGCGGGTCCGCTGCCGCCAACCACGAGCAGGCCGGGACCGGGTCGATCCTGGTGTCGGGGGCCGGCTCTCGGCTCGACGTTCTATCAGCGCACGGCTTTTCAAGCGTCGGGCGCAGCGCCAATGGCACACTGACGATCGAGAAGGGCGGGGCGGTCACTGGCGAGGGGTTCAACATCGCGCGCGATCCGGGCAGCGTCGGTGCGCTCGCCCTGTCGGGTGCGAATTCGACACTCACCCTTGCCGGCGATGACGGGGGTGGCGGTCCCGGCGCGCGTCTCCAGGTCGGACGCGGCGGCACCGGGGGGCTCTCCGTCGACGGCTCGGTGGTCTCCATCAACTCGACCGCCGCAAACGGCGGCGTCTTCATCGGCGGGACCAGCGACCAGAGCGGCGGCATCGGGACGACGACGCTCACCAACGGCGCCAGGATTAACATCTCTGGTACCGGCAATCAGCTTGTCGTCGGCAACAACGGCACCGGCGCGCTGACGGTCGCCGGCGGCAGCCGCGTCGATGTCGCGCATGGCGCGTCCTCCTCGGGCAAGAGCTTCGTCGGCAATACCGCGTCGACGGGTGCCTTGGTCGTGACCGGCTCCGGATCGAGCCTCTCGGCCGGGAGCCTGCTCGGGATCGGCTCGGATGGTACCAAGGATACCGGTATCGGTTCGGCGCTCGTGAAGAACAACGGCACGATCACCGCAGCTAGCATTTTCGTCGGCAGCCACAGCGTGCTGGGCGGCAACGGCACGATCAATGGCAACGTCACCAGCACGGGCACCCTTCAGGTCGGCGCTTCGCCGGACGCCTTGCGCCTGCACGGCGGGTTGTCGCAGAGCGGCGGCGAGATCAAGTTCGACATCGCGTCGAACGGCAAGGGCGGGTTCCTCACGAGCACCTTGGTGTTCGATCACACCGCCGTAATATCGCTCCGCAACGCTGATTTCGACTTCTCGTTCGAGAGCGGCACGAACATCCAGGCCTTCCTGAACGACGGGCTATTCAAGCTCGATACGTTCTTGCGGGTGGCGGACGGCACTGGAACGGATCCGCTCGATCCGCTCGATCAGGTGGTCACCGGCGACGGTACGTCGTTCACCGGGGATCTGAACGGTCACCAACTTTCGTTCACCGGGTTCGACCTCGAGAACGGAGCGCGGAGTGTCGCCGTGCCCGAGCCAGGGACGGCCGCTCTATTGCTCTCGGGTCTTGCCGGGTTGTCCCTCGCGGCGCGTCGTCGTCGCTGCGGTTGACGGCGACTCGCGGCCTCCGATTTGAGCCAATGCCCAAACGACCTTCTTCGACAGAGGTGGTGTCGCTCTCGTGCTTTGGACTGGAGATGTCCGGTCAGGGATGAACCGGGCAACCGGTCCTTGGGCGCCGCGACACCGCTCAGCCGGCCGATGTAGGATTTGCCCGAAACACCGAGGCGCGCGGCGGCAGAGTGACGACGGAGTGACGAGAGATCACGACCGGGCGACGGCCCGCACCAGCATCGCGGTCTTCTCGTTCAACGCCGCGATGAGACCGTCGACGCCGTCATTGCGCAGGATCGCCGAGAATTCGGAGCGACGGACCGCCAGCTCGCTGATCGTCCCGGCCAGGTACACATCGGCGATCTGCCAATTGCCCTGCTCCTCGCGCGCGAGATAGTTGATCGTGACGGTCTCGCCGCCCGGTTTGACGATCCGGCTCTGCACGATATTGCCGAAGGCCGTGCGCTGCTCGCCGCCGACCTGGAGCTCTTCGCCCGCATAGCCGTCGAAATTCTCGGCATAGGTGGCGGCGATGTACTGTCCGAACGCCTTCGTCACCGCATCTCGCTGCGGCTCCGCCAGTAGCGCCCAGGCTGGACCCACCGCCATCCGCGTCATATAGGGAAGAGCGAAGGTCTCGCGGATGACCGGCTCCAGCTTTTCATAGCGGCCGCGCATGCCGAGACCGGCGGCGTTCTTCATCGTGCCGAGCAGCGCGTCGTAGAAGCTGCGCACGGCGTCGACGGCGCTCGCCGTCGCGGCATCGGCGCGAACCGGGAGAAGGAAGAGCGCCGCCGCCAGCGCGACGCCGAGCCATCCGATCGATCGTGCCGATGCACGTTGAAAAATCGCCATCGTCATGCCCGGTCCCTCCGCGCCGGATCGGACGATCTTTCACGCAGAGAGTCAAGACGACTGGACGATCGCCTGCCAGACAGCGAGCGCCTGATGCGTTGCGGCAACATCGTGAACGCGCACGATCTGGACGCCCAGCGACACGCCGTAGAGGGCGGCGGCAAGCGATCCCGGCAGGCGCGCCTTCGGGTCGGCAACGCCGGTGACCCGGCCGATGAAGGATTTGCGCGAAACGCCGAGAAGGACGCCGCAACCCAAAGCGTGGAAAAGCGTCAGGCGCTCGATGATCTCGAGATTGTGCGCGAGATTCTTGCCGAAGCCGATGCCGGGGTCGACGATGATCCTCTCGCGCGGGATGCCGGCGGCGGCGCAAGCGGCGATCCGCCCGGCAAGGTATGCGGCAACCTCGATCGGGGCGCAGGCATAGACCGGGTCCTGCTGCATCGTGCGCGGCTCGCCCTTCATGTGCATGAGGACGATCGCGGCCCCACGCTTCGCGACGAGCGGCAGGGCGTCGGGATCGTGAGTGAGCGCCGTCACGTCGTTGACGATGCGCGCGCCCTTGGCGAGCGCCGCCGCCATCACCGCGGCATGGCGCGTGTCGATCGAGACGATCGCGCCCGCTTCGGCGAGCGCGGCGATGACCGGCTCGACCCGGCGCGTTTCGTCCTCGGGCGAGAGCGGCGCCGCGCCCGGCCGCGTCGATTCGCCGCCGACATCGATGATGTCGGCGCCCGCCGCCAGCATCGCCTTGCCGGCTTCGATCGCGCGCGCCGGATCGAGGAGATCGCCGCCGTCGGAGAAACTGTCGGGCGTGACGTTGACGACGCCCATGATGCGCGGGCGGTCGAGCGGCAGCTCGGCCCAGGGCGGCCGCGGCGCACTCAACGCCGCGAGAAGCTCCGCGATCCGATCGGTGACTTTTTTCTCCCGCGTCGCCCCCCACCGCCGCAGCTCGGCGAGCGAGCCGAAGCCGACGCGGACTTGATCGCGGTCGAGCGCCAGGATCTCGAACGCACTGCACGCGACGTCGCCGCCGAGGAGCGGCAGAGCGTTTGCCGCGGCGAGGGCCGATCTCGCCGCCACGCCGCGGAGCAAACCGACGGGGCGCAGCCAGATCGCCTCGGCGCGAATTCCGACGAAGGATGCGAGCGGCGCGGGCGCGGCGCGCGCTTCGCTTGTCACGCCTGCATCTCGGGATGATCGAGATACCAGCGCGCGATCTCGCCGGCGGTCGTCTGCCACACCCCGGCATAGGCGCTGACGGTGCGGAGCGCCTCATCGAGATAGCGGATGCGGTGCGCCATGCCGATGAGCCAGGGATGGAGCGCAAGGCCGAAGACGCGGCCCGATCGCGCGCCCTCGGCGTAAAGTGTCGCGAAGGCCTCGCCGACGATCGCCGGATATTTCGCGGTGAGCGTGCGGCGCAGCCAGAGAAGCTGGACGTCGTCCCATTCGGCGTGGTTGGGGATCGAGACGAAGGGCTTGCCGACCGTCATCATGTAGGGCTGATCGTCATTGGGCCAGTCGAGCACGTGGTCGAGCCCGGCCTCGGCGAGGAGAAGCGGCGTTCGCGTCGACTCGCCGTAGTCCTGCCCGAGCCAGCCGCGCGGCCGCGTGCCCGTCGCGCGCTCGACCGCGGCGATCGCCGTGGCGATATGGGCGCGCTCCTCGTCTTCGCTCATCCGGCTCGTGATCATCCGCGTCGCGTGGGTCCCGTGCGCGACGAACTCGTAGCCGCGCCGCCGCAGCTCGTCGATGAGATGCGGATAGCGCTCGCAAGCCGAAGCATTGGCTGCGACCGTCGCCTTGATGCCGTAGCGCTCGAGCAGCTCGAGCACGCGGAAGATGCCGACGCGATTGCCGTATTCGCGCTGCGACCAGGTGCGGTAATCGGGATCGAAGCTGCCGAACTCGCCGACGAGGCGCGGATCGCGCCAGGCATCCTTGGGCGGCGCCATCTCCCAATATTCGAGATGGAGAAGAACCCAGAAGGCGATGCGCGCGCCCTCGGGCCAGCGCAGCACCGGGCGCGCGGGCAAGGGCGAATAGGGATAGTGCGGATGGTCCATGCCCGGCAGGCGCGGCGCGCTCACCTCACGCCTCCGCGCCGATATGGCGCTGGAAGGCCCCAAGCGCGTGGGCGCAGTACCAATCGGCGATCTCCTCGCCGGTCGCCTTCCACACCCCCTCATGCGAGAGGATGTAGGAGAGCGCGCGGTCGAGATGGCGGATGCGGTGCGGCGCGCCCATCATGTAGGGGTGCAGCGCGAGGCACATGACGCGGCCCTGGCTCGCACCCTCGCGGTAGACCGTGTCGAAATGGTCGATGATCGTCTGCGCGAACTCCTCCGCCTCGGTCGGGTGGCGGTAGATCATCGCGTCGTTCAGATCCATCGAATAGGGGATGGTGACGAGCCGTCCCTTGCGCACTTTGATCGGCGTCGGTTGGTCGTCGTGGTAGAAGTCGCAGTAATATTTGATGCCGGCCTCGGCGACGAGATCGGGCGTGTTGACCGTGCATGAGACCGCCGGCGAAAACCAGCCGGCGAGATGGCGCCCGGTGAGGCGCGTATAGACTTCGCAGCACTCGGCGATGATCGCCCGCTCTTCATCCTCGGGCAGGTTCCACAGATAGCGCGTGTTATAGATCCCGTGGCAGAGGATGCTCCAGCGCCGTGCCTCCATCGCCGCCATGATCTCGGGATAGTGCTCCCACACCGACATCGAGAGCGAGACGGTGCAGCGAATGTCGTGGCGATCCATGAGATCGAAGAAGCGCCAGAGGCCGACGCGATTGCCGTAGTCGCGCGTGCCGTAGCCCCAGACATCCGGGAAGGGCGAGCGCGGCCAGGGATTGCGCACGCTGACCGGCGGCGGCACGTATTCGTAATGCTCGACATTGGGCACGACCCAAAGCGCGACCCGGGCGCCGTTCGGCCATTGAAGGCGCGGCCGCGTCGCGATCGGCGAATAGGTAAAGCGATCGGGCTCCATCGCGCCTGCGCTCAGGCGCCCGCCCCGGCGCCGTCGCGGCGCCGCAGATAGGCGTCGGCCAGCTCGACGAGGCGCTCGCGGCCGAAGCTCGGATCGTGCCCGGCATGGACGACGCGCACCGGGAGGTCGCGCAGGCGCCGCATCGTTCGGATGTAGAGCGGAATATTCGAGGTGCCGAGCTCGTCGAGGAGCGGCCCGTCATAGATGGCATCGCCCGAGAAGAGCGTCCCCGTCGCAGCTTCCCAGAGGCCGATGCTGCCGGGCGAGTGGCCGGGCAGGTGAAGCACATCGAAATGGCGGTCGCCGATGTCGACGATGCTGCCTTCATCGACGATGCGGGTCGCCCGCGCCGGCCGGATGCGGTACGCGCCGAGATCGTAGCCGGCATGCGGCAGAGAGGTGACGAGGTCGATGTCGACGGCGTAGCCGGCGCGGCGCAGCATCGCCACCTCGTCGGGCGCGAACTCGGCGATCCGCAACGTTCCTCTGCCGCGCGGGTGCATGAGACGCTCGGCCTCGTCGCGATGGACGAGGCAATCCTCGAACTCGAAATGCCCGCCGATGTGATCCGCATGGGTGTGCGTTGCCACCGCGATCACCGGTTTTTCCAAAAGATCGCGCACCGCCTCCTTGAGGCTGGCGATGCCCATGCCGGTGTCGATGAGAAGGTCGCGGTCGCGCCCGCGCACGTGCCAGATGTTGCAGCGCATCAGCGGCACGACATGCGGCTCCCAGAGGAGCGTCACCGCATCGTCGATGCGGCGCATCTCGAACCAGCGATCGGCGACGCGAAGGGTCACGATTTTCTCCTAAAGCACGTTGCGCCGCGCCGAGCGGGCGAGGCGCCGGACGATCTCGGTCATGCGCTCGGCTTCGACATTGGCGAAGGCGAAGCGCAGGTAGTCCTCCTGCCCCGGCCCGAACATGCTGCCCGGAAGACAGAGGATGTTCTCCTCCTGCGCCAGGCGCCGCGCCACGTCGCGCGCGCTCTCGCCGGCGAAGGGATGGCGCAGATAGGCGAAATAGGCGCCCGAGCTCACGAGCCGGTATCGCGTCTCCTCGGCGGCGAAGGCGGCGCGCAGCGCGGCGACGCGGTCGCGCATGAGCAGCCGCTTCTCCTCGCGCCATTCAGCGAGGCCAAGCCCGTAAAGCGCCGCCTCCTGACCGATCCGCGGCGCGCAGATGGCGACGCAATCCATCGCCTTCGCGACCTCGGCGATGAAACCGGGCGCACCCAGCACGGCGCCGACGCGGTAGCCGGTGAGGCAATAGACCTTCGAGAAGGAATAGAGCTGGACGACCGTCTCCGACCAATCCGCCGCCGCGAAGAGAGCATGCGGCGGCCCGTCCTCGGCGAGAAAATCCTTGTAGGTCTCATCGAGCACGAGGGCGATGCCATGCGCCTTCGCCACGTCGCGGAAGGCGCCGATTGCATCGGGCGGATAGACGGCGCCGGTCGGATTGTTCGGCGTGACGAGAACGATGGCGCGCGTCCGCGGCCCGATCAGCCGCGCCGCCTCCTCTGGATCGGGCACGCCGCCGCGATCGGCGCGAAACGGCAGATGCACCGCCTTGACGCCGAGCATCTCGAGCCACATCGCATGATTGAAATAATAGGGAAGCGGCAGGATCACCTCGTCGCCCGGCCCGGCGAGCGCCATCATCGCGAGACAGAAGGCTTGATTGCACCCGGCGGTGATCGCCACCTCGGAGGGTGCCAGGCGAGCGCCGTAGAAAGCGCTCATATGCTCGGCCAAGGCGGCACGGAGCTCGGGCGTTCCTTCGATCTCGGTATAACGCGCGGTCTCCGGCCGCTCGAGAAGCGTGGCGAGATGCCGCGTCAGCGCTTCCGGCGGCGGGTAGCCCGGAACCGCCTGCGCCACGTCGATGAGCGGTTTCTCCGCGGGGAAGCGGCGGGACTTGATCCAGCCATGCGCCTCCGCGATCGGCGGCTCGACGACCTGACGCAGTAAACCGTTGAGACGATAATTCATCCCTTCTTGATACACGACCGCCGCGACGGGCGCCATAAAGGCGGAACGAGCGCGCCGCGCCGATCCACGCCGTTCGCCGTCAGTTCTTCGGCGCGCCGAAGAGCCCCTTCAGCAAGTCGCCGGGCTTCGAGGTCGTGGCCGGGGCGCCGCCTTGCGTGCCGCCCGACGGGGCGGCGGGGCCCGTCAAGGTCTGTTCGATCCCCTTCAGCGCCGCGCCCGGGGTCTTCAGCAGCGCCCCCGCATCCGGGCCGTAACTGAGATTGCTCCACGGCCCTGTGACCTGGATCGGGACGGTGACGCCCGCGACGTTGCCGGCGAGGCGGTAATTGACGGTCTGCTGCGGCAAATCGACCGTGCCCGCGCCGGTCGCGCTCAGCACCGCCGATTTGAGCGCCATGTCCTTGTTGTCGACGATGCCCTTGGTGATCGTGAAGGTGCCGGTGAGGCTCGAGAAATCGGTCTGAGCGTTCGATTGCGAGCCGGCACTGAGCAAGCTGGTGGCGGCGTTCTTGACGAGGCCGACAATGTCGATCCCCTTGATCGAGCCGTCGGTGAAGCGAACCCCGCCCTTGCCGCCGAGATCGCCGATCAGGTCGCGCTGGCTCTTGCCGTGCGATTGAACGGCGATGTCGGCGTTGGCAGTGCCCTTGACGCGGTCGAAATCCATCGCGTCCTTGAGCAAAGGCTCGGCTTGGACCTTGTCGAGCGTGAAAGCGGCATCGAGCGCCGGCACCGCGGCCGCGCCGTCGAGCTTCACACTACCTTTGCCGTTGCCGCTATAGAGCTCCATCTTCGAGAGTTCGGTGGCGAGCCGCGCATCCTTCAGATGGAGAGCCAGCGCGCTGGCGCCGATCGCGATTTTCTTGAACTGGATGCCGCCGACGGTAAGCGCGAACTCCGCATCGGCGGCGTTGAGCCCGGAAACATCGATCGGGGCGTCGCTCCAGCCTGCCGCAGCGGCCGGTTTCGCCGCCGGAGATGACGTGGGCGCGGCCGATTTTGCCGGCGCCGGCGCCGTCGATGCCGGCTGCTCGGGTGGGAGATAGGGGTTGAGATCGAGCCGGTCGATATCGAGCGTCCCTTTGAACGCCGGCCGCACGCCCGCCGTATCGATCGCGAAATCGCCCTTCGCCTTCATCGCATCGAGCGCAATCTCGGCGCCCTTGAATGCCGTCTTCGTGCCTTGGTGATCGAAGGTGCCGCTGATCTTGAAGAGACCGAGCCCGCCGCTCGTCGGCGGCAGGGGCGCCCCGGTCCAAGCCGCGAGATCCTTGATCGAGGGAATGTCGAGCACGGTCGTGCCGGCGAGATGCATCTCCGGATGCTGTGCGATCGTGCCCTTGAAATCGAAGCTGACCGGGCTCGCGGCGAGCTTCAGTTCGACGGCGCTCGGCTCGCCGGCGAGGAAAGCGCCGGGTTTGGCGAGATCGAGCGTCAAGTCGACGCCCTTGCCGTTCCACCGCGCCTGGCCGCTCGCCTTCATCGGTGTCTGGAGATCAGGAAGCGCCAGTTTGAGATTGATCGCGTCGATCTGCTCCTTCTTGCCGCTGCGCAAATCGCTGTAGCTGACGGTGCCGTTGACGAGGCGGATGTCGCCAAGACGGACGTCCGAGAGAGGGCTGCCGGATGCCGCCTGCGGCGCGGGGCTGGGGGCGGTCCCGGCCGGGGCCGTGGGCACCGCTGACTTCGGCGCGCCGGGTGCCGCTTGTGCCGGGGCGGCGGCGGCGAGCTGCCAATTCGGATGTCCCTCCTTGTCGATCACGAGGTCGATCTTGGGATCGACAAGGACGAAGCTGTCGACCTCGAGCTTGTGCTGAAGGAGGGCCAGCGGGTTGACGCGGAGCTGCAGCTTGCCGAGCGTCAGCATCTGGCCCGGCATTCCCTTCGGATTGCCGAAGGCGACGTCGCTGACCTCGACGGCCGTTCGCGGCAGAATCGAGAGCGAGATCGCCCCGTTGATCGCAAAGCTCCGTCCGGTCGCCTGCTCGGCGGCGGCAATGATGCGGTCCTTGTACGCCGAAACGGGAATGACGAAGGGGAGCACCAGCGCAACGACGACGAGGAGGATGATCACCGCAGCAATGCCGATGAGCCATTTCTTCATTGCGCATCTCCTCCCGTCATCTTCGGCATGATGTTCGTCCTAGCCCACGAAAACGTCCAGATGTATCCGACCATTCCAATTGCCAATTGAGACCGGCGCACCGCATGATCGCCGTGATGATGTTAGAGATATCGCGACAAGGAGGATCGGCAATGGCGGGGTTGCGCGGCAAGGTCGCTTGGGTCACGGGCGCGGGCAGCGGCATCGGCCTTGCCGGCGCCGTCGAGCTGGCGCGGGCGGGAACGCTGGTCGTGCTGTCGGGCCGCCGCCCCGGCGCGCTCGATGAAGCGGTCTCGCGCATTGTCGGCGAAGGCGGAATCGCCGAAGCAGCTCCTCTGGACGTTGCCGACGGCGCCGCCGTCGAGCGCGTCGCCGGCGCCATTCTCGGCCGCCATGGCCAGGTCGACATCCTCGTCAACAGCGCCGGCGTCAACATCCCGAAGCGCCTGTGGAAAGAGCTGAGCCGCGAAAGCTGGGACCAGCTCATCGACATCAACGTCAGCGGGACCTTCTACTGCATCGCCGCTGTTCTGCCGAGCATGCGGGCACGCAAGGACGGGCTCGTCATCAATATTTCATCTTGGGCCGGCCGCTTCGTCTCCTACTTGACCGGCCCAGCCTATACTGCCGGCAAGCATGCGGTGAACGCCATGACGCACTCGCTCAATATCGAGGAATGCATCAACGGTATCCGGGCCTGCGCCATCTGTCCGGGCGAGGTGGCGACGCCGATCATGGAGAAGCGCCCGATCCCGCCCAAACCCGAGGATCTCGCCCGCATGCTGCAGGCCGAGGATCTCGGCCGGACGATCCGCTTCGTCGCCGAGATGCCGCCGCATGTCTGCATCAACGAGATCCTGATGAGCCCGACCTGGAACCGCAGCGTCCTCGGCGGCAGCGACATCGCCCGGCGCTGATCGGGCTCGCCGAACTGCGCTCCGCGCAATGCCCGCATACGTCAGACGCAGAGCTCATTTGACGAAATAATAGTCGCGCAGACGAAATTGATCGTTAGTATGACCGATCTTAGTGCATAGTTGAGCATTCTAGTCATCCGAGCGATGACTTTCCTTCGATCCGGGCATGCCTTGTCGGCGACCCGTATAGCTGAGTTGTTTCATGACAGAAAATTCCACTCCCGGCCCGCAGATCGCGCGCTTTATCGCCAAGATTCTCGGCGCGCGCCCGACCCATACGGACGAGGTTCCCGCGATCGTCGCCAGCCTCCGCACCGCTCTCGAAAACCTTGGAAAGGCGCGCGAAACCACGCCGGCCGCGCGGCCGATGCGGGCGGTCCGCGCGCTCCGGCAGCGTGCCGCCGCCCAAACACGGCCGGCCCCCGCAATACGGGTGCCGCAGCGTCGGACGCGCCGGCCCATCGAGGCTGAAGCACACCAGCCCGAAATGCCTGCCGCAGCGCCGGCCGCGCCTCGCCTGATGCGGCGCGCCGATGTCGCCCCGATCGAACCCAGCATCCCCGATTTGCTGCAGGTGCCGGCAGAGACGAAACGGCACGGCATCGTGCGCTGGTTCGATGCGCGCACCGGCCGCGGCATTGTTCGGCTCCCAGGCTTCGCCGAGGATGTGACGATCGAGGCCCAAATGCTGCAGCAGGCCGGGCTTTCGCGTCTCTACAAGGGCCAGGAGATCGAGGCCACCGTGGTTGGCGAGAATGGTCATTCGCGGGTGGTCTCGGTGGCGCTGCCCGGACGCGTCGAGACGGCCGAAGGCGTCTTCAAGGTCGGAATGGCCCGCCGGCACGCAAAGCCGGTCGTGGTCGAGATGAAGCGCGACGCGATGCGCCGCGCCGCGGCGCGCGTCGAGGCCGAGCAGGTGCTCGGCACCGGGCGCATCCGGCCCTTCGCCGCCGACTGAACGCCGAAAGCGAAGCTCAACCGCGAAGCGCCGTCCCGATCGCGGCCAGCACGCGGTCGACATCGCCATCGGTCAATTGCGGATACATCGGCAAGCTGAGGATCTCGGCCGCCGCCGCCTCGGTCTCGCGCATTCCCGAGGGACCGATCGCAACGCGACCCTGATAGGCGGGCTGACGATGGACCGGCATCGGATAGTGGATGTTCGTGCCGATCCCGACAGCCTCGAGCGACGCGCGCAAAGCGTCGCGGCGCCGGCTCCGCACCACGTATTGGTGAAAGACGTGCTGTGCCCGCAGATCGCGGTGAGGCGGCGTCAGATCCAATCCGCGTAACCCCTCATCGTAACGGTCGGCGATAGCGCGGCGGCGCGCATTGTCGCTCTCGAGCCGCGTCAGCTTGACGCGCAAGATCGCCGCCTGCAGCTCGTCGAGGCGCGTGTTCATCCCGCTTTGCTCGCTGATGTAACGCCGCCCGCGCCAGCCATATTCGCGGAGCGCGCGAAGCTCGCCGGCGAGCCCGTCATCCGAGGTCGCAACCATGCCGCCGTCGCCGAGCGCGCCGAGATTCTTCGTCGGGTAGAAGCTGAAACTCGCGACCGAGCCGAAGCTACCCGCCGGCTGCCCGTTGAATGTGGCGCCGTGCGATTGCGCGCAATCCTCGATGAGCGGCACGCCGTGGCGCCGGGCGAGCGCGGCGATCGCCTCTAGATTCGCCGGCTGGCCGTAGAGGTGGACCGCGATGATGGCGGCGATCGGCGCCAGCCCGGCGGGCGGCGCCTCGAGGACCCGGCGCAGCTCTGCCGGATCCATCGTGTAGGTCTTGGGATCGATGTCGAGGAGCAGCGCGCTCGCGCCGGTCAACTCGATCGCGGCGACCGTCGCGACGGCGGTGTGGGCGACGGTGACGACGGTCTTGCCGTGTCCGATGCCGAGCGCGCGGAGGGCGAGGACCAGCGCATCCGTGCCGTTGCCGACGCCGATCCCGTGGCGACAGCCGATCGCGGCGGCGAACTCGCTCTCGAACGCCGCCGTCTCCTTGCCGAGGATGTACCAGCCACCATCCAGCACGCGGGCGATCGCGGCGTCGATCGCGGCGCGCTGCGCCATATAGGCCGCGCGCGGATCGTTCTGCTTGATCTTCGCCTGGTTCATCTCCGGCCTCAAACGTAATGCGAGAAATGCGCGCGGAAGAAGGCGAGCGAGCGGCCGAGCCCGTCGGCGAGGCGCGTGCTCGGCGCCCAGCCGGTCGCGGCGCGGAAGAACCGATCATCGCCATAGTAGTCGCCGATGTCGATGCGCTTGCGCTCGGCCGGGAACTCGCGCACCTCGAAATGCCCGCTGCCATTGGCCGCGATCAGCATCTCGGCGAGCTCCCGCAGGCTGACGATGCCATCGCCGCCGATATTGGCGGCGCACCCGTCCATCGCCGGCGACAAGGCGGCAAGCAGGAAGGCATCGACCGCATCCTCGACATAGGTCAAGTCGCGCTTCTGCGCGCCGCCCCACAGCTCGAACGGCCGCCCCTCGATGAGAGCGCGCAGCCAGACGCCGATGAAGGTCTGCCGCGCATCCTTGATGCGCATACGCGGACCATAGGTATTGGTGAGGCGAAGCGCCGAGCAACGCATGCCGTAGGCGCGATGGTAGAGGAGATGGAAGGCCTCGCCCGCCGCCTTGTCGACGCCGTTGACGTCGGGCGGCCGCACCGGATGCCGCTCATCGACCGGCAAATAGTCGGGGCGCCCGTAGATCTGCCGCGTCGAGGCGAAGACGATGGCGATCCCGGGATTGACGGCGCGGCAGATTTCGAGGAGCTCGAGCTGCGCGCGGCAATTGATGTCGAGATCGAGCAGCGGCTCCGCCATCGAGCCCTGATGGCTCGTCTGCGCCGCGAGGTTGAAGAGGTAGTCGCGGCCGGGGAGGTGACGGCGCAACGCGTCGCCGTCGCGGATATCGCACTCCTCGATCCGGAGCCGGCCGGCGAGGCCCGCGAGGTTGAAGGGATTGGCGCCGGAGCCGTGCAGCCGATTGTCGAGCACGAGCACATCGGCGCCGAGATCGAGGAGCCGGCGCGTCAGAGTGGCGCCGATGAAGCCGAGCCCGCCCGTCACGACGGCGCGCGCGCCGGCATAGGCGGCATAGGAAGCAGGCAAGGGCGCCTTGACCGGGTCGGCGATCATCGTTTGCGTATCCCTCCGGGGTCGGACCTTTGCAGAAGCCGCCGGCCCGGGCAATCCACGTTCCCGCTCGCTAACGGGCGGCTCTGGCGGAAACTTCCGAACGACGGGTGGGCAACAGGACGGAAGCCGCCGCGCCGACGATCAGGGCAAGGCCGAGAAAATCGGCGACGGTCGGACGTTCGCCGAGAAAAAGCATGGCGCCGCAGACGCCGACCGCCGGCACCAGAAGCATGCCGAGGCTGGCGATTCCGGCCGGGATTCGCGCCACGACCTCGAACCAGAGGACATAGGCGAGGGCTTGCGCCAGAAGCACGTGATAGGCGAGGGCGATGAGGGTTGCTTCACGGAGCGTGTGCGGCCACGGCACGCCCTCGGCGACCAGCATGCCGGTGCCGGCGAACGCCGCGCCGATGAGAAGCTGCCAGGCCGCGATGGCGAGCGGCGGCGCCGCCACGGGAAAGCGCTTCGTCAGCACCGTCCCCGCCGCCCAGCTGATGCCGCCGGCGAGCGCATAGAGAAGGCCGATCGAAAGCTGGCCTTGACGCAGGAGCGGCCATCCGAGGGCGGCGAGCCCGGCGATACCGATGGCGAGCCCGAGAATGCGCCGCCGATCGAACCGTTCGCCGAGCACGATGCGGGCAAAGAGCGTCGCCCAGATCGGCATGGTGAAGGTGACGATCGCCGAACGCGAGGTCGGCGCCGCAAGCTGGGCAAACGCCAAGAGGATGTTGAAGGCGCCGATCGTCAGAATGCCGGCGCCGATCAAGCGGAGCCAATGGTCGCGCCTGACGGCGAGCGAGCCGCCGCGCAACAGCACGAGCGCTGCCAGGATAAGCCCGCCCAGCAACATCCCGGTGGCGCGCAGGGTCCACGGCGCGATCTCGCCGAGGCAGATCTTCACCGCGGGCCAATTGAAGCCCCACAGCACGCCGAGGATCGGGACGAGGGCGATGTAGCGTGCGTCGGTCGTGCCGCGCGGCGATGATCGCCGAGGCGAGGCAAGCGGTCGGATCGCGTTCATACGCGCTCTTTACTCGATGACACTCGCGCCGCAAAGCCCGCGATTCGCTCGCAACCCGGGCCGAAATGCAACGAGGCGGCCTCGCGGCCGCCTCGTCTTCAGCAGGATCGGGGGAGGGTCAGCGCATCCGGCGCGCCCCGTTGACGCCGCCATTGGCGACTTTGAGGCCGAAGAGATTCTGCCGCCAAGTGGACGAACCACCAGGCCCATTGGGGTCGGCCGCGTCGCCATGGTCGCCTTCGGATACGGCTGTCGCCTCCTCGGATTTCTCCAGCCGGCTGCGCATCTCGGCGACCTCGCTTTCGAGGGTCCGCGCATAGGCCATGACCTCGTCGATGCGCGAGCGCACCTCCGAACCCGCTTCGCCTTCCGCCGCGGCACCGGCCGCCGCCACGCCGGCTTCGGCCAGCGACTGCCTCGCTTCGAACTCTGCGACGCGGTTGCGGAGCGAGCGAAGCTCGGCGAACACCGAGTCGCTCTGGTCGCGGGCCGTCGAGGCGACGCTTGCCGCCGCCTCTTCGCCGATCGCCTCGGCAAGACGCAGGCGAAGCTCGTGAATGATGAGGTTGGCGCTGTCGCGGCTGGCCTCGACCTCGGAGCCGAGCGCGGTGTTCTGCTGCTGCAGCGCGGCGATCTCGTCGGCACGGCTCGTCCGCTCGGCATTGAGGCGCGTCTCGAGCTGATTGGCGCGTGCGATCTCCATCGTCGCGGTCGCAGTGGCGCCGGCCGCCTGCTTCTCTGCGGCGACGGCGCGGGCCTCGACTTTGCGGCGCTCCTCGTCGCGCGCATCGAGCTGGCGGCGTGCCCGATCGCGCTCGTCGGCAACCTGTGCCTCGAAGCGGCGGCGATCGATCGAGAACCCTTCGCGCGCCGCCTGGCCGTCCCGTTCGATGGCGGCGAGCGTCGCCTTCAACCCTTCGACCGTCTTCGTATGCTGCACCGCCTCGCGCTGACGCATCGCCTCGATGTCGGAGAGCGCCTGGCGCAACTGCGATTTCTCCGCGGCGGCCACCGATTTGACGCTCTCGATGTCACGGCGGAGCGAGGTGATGATCCGGTCGCGGTCCTCGCTCGCCTCGACATTGCGCCGGCGGAGCTCGTCGATGTCGCTGAGAAGCGTCGCGACGCGGCCTTCAAGCGAAAGCCGCTGCCGCGCCGCCGTCGTGCTCGATGACTTGGCTTCCGCGGCGAGGCGGATGTTCGCCTCCTCGATTTCTTCGATGCGCCGTTGCAGCTTGCCGGTCTCGACGGCGATCGAGCCGCTGAGGCGCTTCTTCTCGGCGCCGAATTCGGCCTCCCGCTCGCGCAGGCGCCCTTCGAGGCGGGCGATCGTGCGCGTCGCCTCGCTGCTTTGCTGATCGAGGCGGCTGCGCATGCTGGCGACGTGGCGATCGGCCGAATCGAGATGCTCGGTCAAGGTCTTGATGCGCTGCCGCAATTCGGTGCACTCGCCGACATCGGCGGCGCGCAAGGCGTCGACCTCCGCGGTGGTCGCCGAGAGGCGAAGCTCGAGGTCGGAATTGTGCGTGCTGAGCGCTGCGTTCTTGGTCCGCAACTGCTCGACCGTACCTTCAAGGACGGCGATCTCCGCGCCGCGGCCCACCATGCCGAGCAGGGATTCGCTCAAGACCTGGCGGCGAATATAGTC
Organism: Allostellaceae bacterium; assembly: GCA_041488295.1. Classification (GTDB taxonomy): domain Bacteria; phylum Pseudomonadota; class Alphaproteobacteria; order ATCC43930; family CGMCC-115725; genus URHD0088. The sequence goes on along the minus strand of JBGPOZ010000060.1, from coordinate 511 downwards.
GGCAACGCCCTGCCCTACCGCGCTCGCCTGCTCGCTCAGCATGCGATGCTCGGAGGCGGAGAGAACGACCTTCTGGTTGACCGTCTCGGCCTCGGGGGAAATCGTCTCCGATGGCCCAGCCTCGGAGGTGTTGCTCGTATCGTGCAGACTCGCCGCAGAATCCGACATGGTTGCCTCTCGTTTTCGGGCGCTGTCGCGCCCCAACTCGGCTGTGCGCTCCAATGGCGCCAGCCCCGGATGCTGCTCAATATCATCTCGAAGTCTTGCTAAATGGTTGATGGTTACTAAAGTAATTACGCGCGCCGCGAGAGATGTCCTGGTCGCGCGACCCGTCTGCTCCTCCGCCAAAGCCCTGGAGTCGGTCGACTTTATCCGGCTAGTATCGCCCCGCTTGGATGCCGCAGCCGAGGTGCCCCCGTGGATCTGATCGCCGCCGCCGCCGCCCGCTTTTCGACCGGCTACGCCGCGGCGCGCCAGCGCTTTCGCACCGCCGCCGAGAAGGCAGGCGGGT
>JBGPOZ010000059.1:0-20462 GCA_041488295.1 Allostellaceae bacterium | reverse complement strand
GCCGTGCCGCGCAATGTGCGCCTCTTCATGATTGCGGGAACCCAGCATGGCGGCAATCCCTTCTCCGACGCGACACCGGGGAGCTGCGTCAATCCGCGCAATCCGCACGATCCCTCGCCGGCGCTCCGCGCGCTCCTCGTCGCGCTGCAGGATTGGGTCGCAGCGGGGGTGGCGCCGCCGGCGAGCCGCGTCCCGACCATGGCTTCAGGAACGCTCGTCGCCGCCGCAAGGACCGGATTTCCCGCGATCCCCGACATGGCGCTCGCCGATCGCGGCAATCATCTGACCTTGTTCGGCGACTGGGCCACCCCCCAGCACCAGCCCGGCAAAGCCTATGTCCCAATGGTGAGCAAGGTCGACGCCGACGGCAATGAGGCCGCCGGCTTGCGCCTTCCCGACATCGCCGTGCCACTCGGCACCTATACCGGCTGGAACCTCTACCGCGCCCCCTATCCCGCGGGCGAGCTGTGCGACCGCGAGGGCAGCTTCATGGCCTTCGCCAAGACGAAGGCCGAGCGCGAGGCAAGGCACGACCCGCGCCCCTCGATCGCGGAACGCTATGCCGGGCGCTCGGATTACGTGCGCAAGACGAGCGAGGCCGCCGCGGCGCTGGTCAAGGCGCGCCTTCTCTTGCCCGAAGATGCGGCCCGCTACATCGCGGCGGCACGCGCGAGCGAGGCCTTCGAATAGGCCTCGCCCCGCCGGCTCAGCTCTCGCTGCCGAGCGCTCCCGCGCTGCAATACTGCCATTCGCGATCGTGCAAGCCGTAGAGCAGCACGATCTTGTCCTTGCCGGCATGGGCGATGACGGTGGCAAAGCGCTGCCCCGTGCAGCTCGCGGCGGCGTTGCCTGGCGCCGGCAGCTTTTTCTCCTTGGCGCAATTGGCGGCCGCGGCCGGAACCGCGCCGCTCACCGGAGCCAGCTTCTTGTTGTGCGAGGTCACGTAATAATTCTGCGCCTCGCCGCTTTTGACCTCGCCCTTGAGCTCGATATGGCTGAAGCGCGAGCTGTAAAGGCCGGCCTCCTGCTCGCCGTCGTTCTGCCCCGAGGGGAGCGGCCGGAAGAAGATCTTGGCACAAGCCGGCGGCCCCTTATCCGCCGCCTCGGCGGAAGAAGCGGCCGCCATCGCGGCACATGCGACGACGATCGCCAGCCCGGCGCTCTGAAGCCGACCAGATTTCATGATGTACCCCTCTCTCGTTTGAGACATGATGCCTGCCTGACTATTCCCGACCGCGCGCGGATGCGCAAGGGACGCCGGCGCCTGGCTGGCGGCGCAAAGCTCCACGGCTGCCGCGGCCGGGAATGAAAAATTAACCTTGTCGACGCCATCGTCGGCAAATGTACCTCGGACGGTCGGCAATGCGCTGCGTCTTGACCCGTTTCGTCGGTCTTTCGCTGCTCGCCCTCGGCGGCTGCGTCAGCTTCGACACGGAACCGAACGATCGGGACTCGGCCGCGATCGAGAGCGCCGGCGCCTTGCCCCCGCGCGACGCTGTGCGACCTGCAGCGCCAAGCCTCGACGGCGACACCTACATCGCTAGCGACGGTGCGAAGCTGCCTTTGCGCTCGTTCCTGCCCGAGGGCAAGCCTGCGGTAATCGTTTTGGCGCTGCATGGCTTCGACGACTACTCCAACGCCTTCACGCTTCCGGCGCCCGACCTCGTGCGGCATGGCATCGCGGTCTACGCTTACGACCAGCGCGGCTTCGGCGCCGCGCCGCATCGCGGCCGCTGGGCCGGGGGCGAGCTTATGGTCGACGACGCGGCGCGTGCCGCAAGGCTGCTGCGCGAGCGCTACCCGCAGACGCCGATCTACCTCCTCGGCGAGAGCATGGGCGGTGCGGTTGCCATCATCGCCGCGACGGCGCCCGACCCCTTGCCGATCGACGGTGTCATCCTGTCGGCGCCGGCGGTCTGGGGGCGGCAGACGATGAACATCTTCGAGCGCGCGGGGCTTTGGCTCGCCGATCTGCTGCCCGCTATGCGCTTCTCGCACCGCTCGCTGCCGATCAAGGTGCGGCCCTCGGACAATATTCCGATGCTGCGCGCGCTCGGTGCCGATCCGCTCGTCATCAAGGAAACGCGAAGCGACGCGCTGAATGGGCTCGTCGATCTCATGGGCGCCGCCCTCACCGCGGCGCCGCGGCTGACCGTTCCGACCCTCGTCCTTTACGGCGCAAAGGACGAGGTCGTGCCGCGCCCCCCGGTCTCGCTGCTCGTCAAGAATCTGCCTGCGACGAGCCGGCCGCGCCAACGCGTCGCTCTTTACGCCAATGGCTACCATATGCTGCTACGCGATCTCGAGGCGCGGGTCGTCATCGATGACATCGCCCTCTGGATGCTTCATCCCGCCGATCCCCTGCCCTCGCACGCCGATCAAGGCGCGCGTGCGGCGTTGACCGGGCAAGGCGAAATTCTCGCCGCGCAGTGACAGCCTAGCAAGCGCCGGCGCCGGACGCCTAGAATGGCCGGATGGACGGAAGCTGTCCCCTGTCTTGTAGAGCGCTGCCGCGGAGCGGTGACGAGACATGCGGCTGATCGTCGCCGTATTCATCCTCGGCGTGACCGCGCTCGATTTTTGGTTCGGTTCTCCTGAAGCCGCACTGCATTTCTGGGGGCTGATCGCCGGAATTCTTCTCGCGCTCTCGCTCGTCATCGACCGCGTGATCCTCGGCCATCAGCGCGACGCGCCGAGCAAGGGACAAGACAAGGCGGAGCGGCTTCGCTCGGAGCCCATCGAGTGAGCGGGAGGGCGTCGCAGCTGAGTCGGTTTTTTGCCCTCGCGCTGGCGTCGGCCCTGCTCGCTCCCGGTGCCATGGCGGACGAACCCGTCGATCTCGCTCTCGTCATGGCGGTCGATGTCTCCGAGAGCGTCGATGCCGACGAATACGAGCTGCAGCACGAGGGGATCGCACGCGCCGTCGAAGACGCTCATACGCTGGGTGCCATCGCCGCCGGCAAGACTCACGCGATCGAGGTCGCAATCATCGAGTGGTCCGACCGCGACAAGCAGATCGTGACGGTCGACTGGATGCGCGTCGGCGACGCCGCCAGCGCCGCCGCCTTCGCCGCGAAGGTGCGGGCGAGCCGCCGCTCGTCGAACGGTCTGACGGCGATCGGCGACGCGCTCCTCGCGGCGAAAGCGCTGCTCGACCGCGCGCCCGCCCCCGCCGAGCGGCGCCTCGTCGATGTGTCGGGCGACGGCATGGCCAATATCGGCCCGCCGGTCGACGCGGTGCGCGACACGCTCGTCGCCGACGGCATCACCATCAACGGCCTCGCGATCCTCGCGAGCGAGCCGTGGCTCGAGAGCTATTACGATCAATACGTGATCGGCGGTCCCGGCGCCTTTCTCCTCAGAGCCGAGGATTTCCAGTCCTTCGCCACCGCGATGCAGCAAAAGCTGCTGAACGAAATCGTCGGATTGCCGGGCAGACGCGGGCGGACCGACCTGGCCCGCGCCGCGGCCAAAGATCAGATGCAGTAGGTCTTCAGCGGCGCGAAGCCGTTGAAGCCGACCGAGGAGTAGCTCGAGGTGTAGGCGCCGGTCGCCAGGATCTCGACCTTGTCGCCGACCTTGAGATCGAGCGGCAGAAAATACTCGGTCTTCTCGTAAAGGATGTCGGCGCTGTCGCAGGTGGGGCCGGCGAGCACCGTCGGGCCGAGCGGGCCGTGGCTGCCCGGCGCCGTGATGCGGTATTTGATGCTCTCATCCATCGTCTCGGCGAGGCCGTGGAACTTGCCGATGTCGAGATAGACCCAGCGCTTCTCCTCGTCATAGCCCTTGCGCGAGATGAGGACGACCTCGCTCTGGATGACCCCGGCATCGCCGACGAGCGAGCGGCCCGGCTCGATGATGATCTCGGGCAGATCGTTGCCGAAATGCTTCGTCATCGCATTCGTTACAGCCGTGGCGTAACGCGCGATGCCCGGCACCGCGCCGCGATAACGCGCCGGAAAGCCGCCGCCGATATTGACCATGCGCAAATTGATGTCGGCCTCGGCGAGGAGCGAGAACATGCGCGCGGCGCGGCCGATGGCGCTGTCCCACTGGTCGAGGTCGGTCTGCTGGGAGCCGACATGGAAGGAGACGCCATAGGGATCGAGCCCGAAGCGCCGCGCCTCGCGCAGGAGATCGACCGCCATCTCGGGCGAGCAGCCGAATTTGCGCGACAGCGGCCACTCCGCGCCGTCGCAATCGACGAGGATGCGGCAGAAGACGCGCGCGCCCGGCGCCGCCCGCGAGAGCTTGTCGAGTTCGGCCGCGCTGTCGAACGCGAAGAGCCGCACGCCCCGCTCATAGGCGAAGGCGATGTCGCGCTCTTTCTTGATGGTGTTGCCGAACGAGAGGCGATCGGCGGTCGCGCCCTCGCCGAGGCAGAGCTCGATCTCGCCGGGGCTCGCGACGTCGAAATTGGATCCGAGACCGCACAGCCGCGAGACGATCTCGGGCGCGGGATTGGCCTTCACCGCATAGAAGACCTTCGCCAGCGGCAGATGCTCGCGCAGCAATTCATAGCTCTGCGCCACCGTGTCGACATCGACGACGAGGCAGGGCGTCGCCGGCTGCTCTTCGGCGAGGAAGCGCGCGATCTTTGGGTTGACGTCGCGGTCGTCGGCGCAATCGACGCGCACGATGCCGCGAGCGGCGGCGCTTCGACGAGCCGCAAGTTGGACGACGGACGCAACGTTCGAACGAGACTTAGCCATTACCGTATCCCCCACGACCATCCCAGCAGATGGCCAAAGGAAAGACTTCACGAACGGTCATGCAGCGACAACCGCACACCGGAAACGAGGATTTCGGATTTAGGCTAGACTGCTCGGTTCGATCGCCCTACGACCACGACATCCGCGAGCCGCCCGGACGCACCGGGGAACGGTCTCAGTGCAGGGCGTCACGGCCCTGCGTCGGATAGCAACCATACCGACCTCCCTCTCGGGACCGGTCCACTATGACCGGTTCTGCCAAAAAGGACGCGTTACGTCGTTGCATAACCACCATGGGCCATAGGCACGTGCGAGTGCGTCAACGCTTCGATAAATACGCTCATACCCCCGAGATGCAAGGGCTATTTTGCGCGTGGTGAAAAAAAATTCGGTTAATGCAACGCTAACGACAGGTCGCGCGGCAGGTGGGCTCCCGATCCGGCGCGGCGCAGTCATTTTGGACCATCATTTGGGACCATCATTTGATATAGGAATGGAAGACGTCGATCAGCTCTTCGGCGGCCTGCGCGCGCGCGGATTCCGGATGATCCTCCGGCTCCAGAACGTGCATGCGGATGTGATCCTCGACGATCTCGGCCATGAGGCCGTTCATGGCGCCCCGGCATGCCGTGATGAGCTGCAGCACCGCCATGCAGCCCGCCTCTTCCTCGAGCGCGCGCTCCAGCGCCTCGACCTGCCCGCGGACTCGCCGGACTCGATTCAGCAGCTTCTTCTTTTCGCGCGCGGTGTGTGCCATAGGCGGCGACCTCTATACCCGTGACGGTATCCTCATATACCATGCCCCGGTATATCTTTTAAGCTTGACTCCGCGCCGCCCCGAGTTTATCTGCCGACCGTCGAGCGGGATTTGCGTCCGGCTCGGTTGTCGAGTGCGTTGAGAGCAAGATGGACAGCCACCCTAGTCGTGCCACCGTCAGTGCCGTTCGTGCGGTTCGGACGGAGGCTTGTGAAATCCGAAGGCCCCCTGCCGCGGCCGGGGTGAATGAACGGGGCCGGAGCCTCAACGGCTAGCCCCATTCGGTTCACCATCCGCGTCGCCAGGTGGGGCGGCATAAGGAGGCGGACCGTGAGGAACAATACCCTCGCTTTGGCCCTGGTTCGGGCAGAACTCTGTCGGGCTTACGCCGCCGATGCGGGCGCGCTCGCGCGCTTTCGCCTCGGCGACCGTGCGCGCGCGGCGGTCAGCCGGATCGTCCGGACGCTGACCGCACACGGCCGATCGGTCGCGATCGATCCGCGGCCACGTGACGGCCGCCAGAAACACCTCCCGCCAAGCGAACCTGCTTCTCCTCCCGACTAATCTCGCGGAACGCGGCGGACTGATTGCGTCCGGCTGCGCACAGCGATTTGCCCAGTCGGCCAAGACCCCTATGTCTTGACCCTTCCCGGCAAATCGGTACGCCCCCTGCTCTCATCACCGATTGGCGACGAGCTTCACCGGTTGCGGGACGAGGAGCCCCGGTTGCTGCAACGCCACGCGCTCCTGGCCCGCTTCGATGATGAGCTTCAGCATGTCCGAATAGCGGAGCCCGCCGAAGGTCGCCATGATGTTGAGCTTGCCGTCCCAGCACCAGCCGGGGTTGGGGTTGACCTCGAGAAGCTTGATCTCCCCCGACGCATCGGCGCGGAAGTCGAACCGCGCGTAATCGCGGCAGCCCAAGCGCTCGAACAGGACATTCGAATAGTCGACGAGCTTGCGCCGCGTTTCCTCGTCGAGCTGCGCCTCGCGATAGCTGATTTGGCTCCAATAGGGCGATTCGGGAATCCATTTCGATTCGTATGCGAGGAGCTGCGGCAGATCCGGATCGAGCCGGCTGTAGTCGACCTCGAGCACCGGCAGGACGCGATACGCCATGCCGGGATTGCCGATGACCCCGACCGAATATTCGGCCCCGGTAAGGAATTCCTGGATGAGGATCGGCCGCCCGGGCATCTGCTCGCGCAGCTTGCCGAGATAGGTGATCGCCTGTTCCCAGGTATGGACCACCGCGTCCTGAGTGATGCCGATCGAGCTGTCCCCGTAATTCGGCTTGATGAGCGCGGGAAAGACCGACGGGATCGTCGCCGCCTGGTCGTCCGGGTTGAAATAAGTCTCGAGCGGCACCGGCAGATCGAGCGATTCGGCGACGGCACGGACGAGTGCCTTGTTGTAGCAGAGACCGAGGCATGAGACGCCGGCGCCGCTGTAGGGGATGTCGAGCATCTCCAGCACCGCGGGGACGTGCAGCTCCATGAAGGCGTCGTTGTTGAAGCCTTCATCGCACAGATTGAAGACGAAGCGCGGCCGGTTCGCGCGCAGATCGGCGAGCAGCGAGGCGTGATTGTCGAGGTAGCGGAAGCTATAGCCCGACAACTCGCCAAGCGCCGTTTTCAGACGGTTCACCGTCTCGAAATCTTCCTCGTTGTAGTGACCGTCGCGCTTCACCGAATCGGGCAGGCGGGGATCGCCCATGATGACGGCGATTTCCGGGAAGATCGCCTCGCGCTTGGTCGATCGTTCGGCCTTGCGCGGCGCCTCGCAGGTGAGAAACATGCGCTGCGCCATCATGCCGAGATCCTGGTTGCGGCTCGAATCCGGCGAGAGGAAGGCGTGAAAACGGATGTTGGTGAAGCCGACGCGCTCCAGCAGCTCGCCGATGCGGCCGCGCGAATAAAGTCGCTCGGCGTAGAACTGATCGGCGATGACGCCGCGCTCGGCATGAACGACGACCTCTCGGCTGATGAGGCGCTCGCCGTCGCCGGCGAGGCCGCGCTCGCGGCAGACGAAATGGTTCTGATCGACCCACTCCCAGGAGCGCGGCTCGAAATGCGTGCGCATCCACTCGCCGTCGGTCAGATCCATGACGAGCGTCCCGTTCGAGGCAAGCGCGCGCTTCACCGAGGCGAGGACGGCGACGTCGTCCTCCTCGCGGTCGAAGTAACCGAAAGAATTGCCGAGGATCGTGACGCAATGGAAGGTGCTGTCGCCGGCGCGGAAGCGCCGCGCGTCGCCTTCATGGAAGGAGACCTGCAGATTGCGCTGCCTTGCGCGTTTGCGGGCGAGGCGGATGAGATAGCGCGAGCGGTCGATGCCGGTCACGTTCTTGAAGCCGCGCCGCGCCAGCTCGAGGACGTGGCGCCCTTGACCGCAGCAGAGATCGAGAATGCGGTCGTTGGGCTCGAGCCCGGCACTGCGGACGAGGAGCTCGATCTCCTGCCCGGTGTTGCGATCGTTCTCGACGACATCGCCATCGGTCTCGAGGTAGAGCGAATTGAACAGCGTCCGCCACCACTCGGAGGGAAGATGACGCTCGAGGTCCGACACGGGACCCAGCGTCCTTGCGGCGTTGTTCTTGAGGGGAATGGCTTTGGGGGAGCCCGGCCTGCCGACAGTGGATTTGACGGCATTGGACTTGGCCATCGTGGCGCTGACCGCGCCGCCATGTCCGATCGCCTTCTTGGCCATTTGCGAATACCTTCGATTTCAGTGGGATTCGTCGAAAAGGAAAAGCACGCCACACGCCTGTTCAGCCGGCTGTGCACTCACTCGCGCTGCCCCCCTCGGGCTGCGGATCAACTCACCCGCGACGATTGCCGTCGACGGAAAAAACATTGCGAGTTTGCCGCGGGAACGTCAAGCGTCGATGATGGCCGCCGTCGCGTTCGCCGCGGCGTCTTTCATCGGCGTCGCGATGGTCGGCCGCAATTCCGCTAACGGCATGGGGCAAAAGCATTTTCGATGGCTTCACTGGATTCGCGCCGAGTCCTTCGCCGGCCAGTGGCGCGGCGATCTTGGGCCTCGCCTCGGCTTCTCGGCAGCGACGGACGATGACCGCTCGGAACGACGGCGCGCGGCTCCTCCGAGTCGCCCGCCGCATTGCCTTGATCGTAACGTTTGAGAAACGATTATTCCGCAGCATTCACCCGGGCGAAGGCCCGCGCCGTTGCGATGAAGGCTTCGACATCGCCCGCCGCCGTGTCGAAGGCGGTGACGAGCCGGATGCAATTGCCGTCCCATCGATAGAATTGGAATCCCTTGCCCAGAAGATGCTCGATCAGCGCGTCCGGCAGCTCGACGAATATCTCGTTGGCTTCGACCGGATGGCGCAGCTGCGCGCCCGGCACCGTGCCCAGCCCTTCGGCAAGGCGCGTCGCCATGCGATTGGCGTGCCGCGCGTTGCGCAGCCACAGATCATCGGCGAGATAGGCTTCGAGCTGGGCTGACAGAAACCGCATCTTGGAAAAGAGATGGCCGCCCCGCTTGCGGCGGAAGCCGAATTCGGCCGACCGGGCGCGATCGAAGAAGACGACCGCCTCGGCCGCCGCGGCGCCGTTTTTGGTGGCCCCGAACGAGAGCACGTCGACGCCGGCGCGCCATGTGATGTCGGCCGGCGCGCAGCCGAGGTGAGCCACGGCATTGGCGAAACGCGCGCCGTCGACATGAAGGCCGAGACCGTGCTTGCGCGCAGTCTCGCCGATCTCGGCGATCTCGGCCGCGCGATAGACGGTGCCGGCCTCGCTCGCCTGCGTCAGGCTGATGGCCGCCGGCTGCATATGGTGGACGACGCCCTTGCCGCCGGGCAGCAGAGCCGCGAGGTCAGCGCGGCGGATCTTGCCGTGCGGCGCGGCGATCCCGACCATGCGGGCGCCGCCCGTATAGAGCTCCGGCGCGCCGCATTCGTCGACGACGATATGCGCCTCGGCGTGGCAATAGACGGCGCCCCAGGGCGGAACCAAGCTCGCAAGAGCGAGCGCATTGGCCGCCGTCCCGGTCGCGACTGGGAAGACCGCGACCTCATGCTCGAAAATCTCGGCGAGGCGACGCTCGACCCGCTCCGTGATCGCATCGTCTCCGTAGGACGCGGCGCTGCCGAGATTGGCCGCACCCAAGGCCGCGAGGATCTCGGGCGCGATGCCGGCCACATTGTCACTGCAGAAATTCATCAGCCTTACTCTTCCGTTCTCCGGTCAGCCCGCTCAGCGCGGCGCGCGCAACTCTATCGTGCCGAGGCGAGCGCCGGAACCGATATCGAGGATGAGGATCCGCTCGCCGCCATCGGCGAGGGCGATGCGCAGGAGCAGCCGCTCGCCGGCGACGTCCGCCGCGCGGATCGTCGCGCCGGCGGGAAGGTCGAAAGCGCTTTCGAAGGGCGGCGCCGGAAGTTCCGCCACTGGCCGCGCCACCCTTGGCGGGCTGCTGCGCAACACCAGACCGGCGATGAGGGTCGCTGTGCCGCCGACCAGCAAGATGCCGAGGATGATCACCAGGGCCTTGAGAGCCCGCATGCTTTGGGTCCACCCTCGCGCGCGATGACGAACGATGAAAGAAGGCATCCCGCCCCCGCGCCGACCGGCGCGCGCCGGCACGAGGTGGCAACCGGTCCCGCGGATGCCGGCGAGCGCCTCGACCGCATGCTCGCGGCGCATCTTGGCGAGATGTCGCGCACGCGCGTCAAGCAGCTCATCTTGGATGGCTGCATCACCCGGAACGGCGCGACGATATCGGACCCGTCGATGAGGGTCAAACCGGGCGAGGTTTTCGCCGTGGCAGTGCCGGCGCCGCTGCCCGACCGGCCGCAGCCGCAGGCGATCGCTCTCGACATCCGCTACGAGGACGATCACCTCATCGTCATCGACAAGCCGGCGGGTCTCGTCGTCCATCCCGCGCCCGGCAATCCCGAGAACACCCTTGTCAACGCCCTCTTGGCGCATTGCGGCGACAGCCTTGCTGGCATCGGCGGCGTGCGTCGCCCCGGCATCGTCCATCGCCTCGACAAGGATACTTCGGGCCTCATGGTCGTCGCAAAAAGCGAGCGCGCCCACACCGCCCTCGCCGCGGCCTTCGCGGCGAGGGCGGTGCGCCGCGCCTATTACGCGCTGGTGTGGGGCGTTCCGGCACCGCGTTCCGGCGAGATCCGCGGCAATATCGGCCGCAGCCCGCGCAATCGGAAGAAGATGGCGGTGCTGGCGCATGGCGGGAAGCCCGCTCTCACCCACTACCGCGTGCTGAAAGCCTTCGCCGATGTGGCGGCGCTCATCGAATGCCGGCTCGGTACGGGACGAACCCATCAGATCCGCGTTCACTTGACGGAGCGCGGTCATCCGGTGATCGGCGATCCGGTCTATGGGAATGCGCGGTCGGCGCGGCGCTTGGCCGCGCTCACCGCGGAGCAACGCATGCGTCTTGGCGCTTTTCCGCGCCAGGCGCTGCACGCCCACCTGCTCGGCTTCACCCACCCGGTCAGCGGCGAATCGTTAGAATTTAGGAGTAATTTACCTAACGATATTACCGATTTGCTCGCTGTTTTAGATTAATGTTAATCTAGACAGACCGGAGCTCTTGGAGTAAGATGCTGCCAAGCAATAATGGCAGATTTAAGGTTTCAGGAGTCCCGAACCTATGGCGACCGCGCATGTTCCAAGCATCTCCTCGGAGAGCAATCTCGCGCGCTATCTCCAGGAGATCCGCAAATTTCCGATGCTCGCGCCCGAGGAAGAGTACATGCTCGCCAAGCGCTGGAAGGAGCATGAGGACCCGGATGCGGCGGAACGGCTGGTGACGAGCCATCTGCGCCTCGTCGCCAAGATCGCGATGGGTTATCGCGGCTACGGCCTGCCGCTCTCCGAGCTCATCTCCGAGGGCAATGTCGGCATGATGCAGGCGGTGAAGCGCTTCGATCCGGAGCGCGGCTTCCGCCTGGCGACCTACGCCATGTGGTGGATCAGGGCAGCCATTCAAGAATACATCCTGCATTCCTGGTCGCTGGTCAAAATGGGCACGACGGCGGCGCAAAAGAAGCTGTTCTTCAATCTGCGCAAGCTGAAGGGCCAGTTGCAGGCGATCGAGGAGGGCGACCTCTCGCCCGAGAACGTCAAGAAGATCGCGACCGAGCTCGACGTGCCGGAAGCGGACGTCGTCAGCATGAACCGGCGTCTTGCCAGCCCCGACCACTCGCTCAACGCGCCGTTGCGCTCGGACAGCGAGGGCGAGTGGCAGGATTGGCTGGTCGATGAGGGCGAGAGCCAGGAGGCCTCGCTCGGCGAGCGTCAGGAGCTGGGCCTGCGGCGCGACCTCCTGGTCAAGGCGATGGGCCATTTGAACGAGCGCGAGCGCGACATCCTGACGCATCGCCGGCTGCGCGAGGAGCCGACGACGCTCGAGGACCTGTCGCAGAAATACGGCATCTCGCGCGAACGCGTCCGGCAGATCGAGGTGCGCGCCTTCGAGAAGCTGCAGAAGGCGATCAAATCGGCGGCTCTCGAGCGGCGCCTCATCAACGCCTGAACAGGGCGCCGCGGCGGCGACGGGCGCCTCAGCCCGTCTTGCCGCTGTCGGCCACTTCCTCGCCCCATTCCTCGCGCATTGCGCGCGAGAGCGCCTCGAGCGTGCGGCGGTGCTGACTGGCTTTGATTTCGATGCTGATCCGCGCCAGTGACGGCGTCACCAGGAAGACGCACCACCCGGCCGCCGCCGCCCCGTACATGACGAGCCAGGTAAAGGGATCGGACAGCATGTGCGCGGCGGCGCGCATGGTGAGCCCGCCGAGCATCAGGACGATGAGGAAGGGCAGCACGCCCGCCGAGTTCATGATGCCGACGGCGTAAGTGAGATAGCGCGGCCGCCGCCGGTCGATGAGCATGACCGCGAGCGTCGGCATCATCCCGGGGACGAGGACAAGGCAAAGCGGCAATGCGCTGAGCAGCACGCCGATGAGCGCGACGACGCCGAGCTTGATCGCGATGGTGCCCGGGCGACGCGGCGCCTTTGATGCGGGAGCCTTGGCCACGGCTCAGCTCAACACGACCATCGAGGCGAGGAACGCCGCGGCCGCCAGCACGCTCGCGATGCTCGCCGCCAATTGCCCGGCGAGCTCCTCGATCTGCCGGTTGCGCCGCGGTCCTTCGGCCGCCGCCTCCGCCCGGAGCAATGCGCCGGCGACGCTCTCATGCGCGCGCTTCGCCTCGGCGAAGCCATGCCGGTCGCGCTGCGCCAGATCTGGATCGTCGATCGCGATGAAGAGATCGTGCAAGCGGCCGGATTGCATCGCCGCCTCGATTTGCGCCGCGAGGTGCTTGCGCGTCGGGCGATGATGGAATTGCTCGATGAAGGGCGCGGCGTGCTTGGCGATCCAGCGCGTCAGCATCGGCACGGTGGCGGCGCCGCCAAGGCCCTGGAGGCGCATGAGGAGCCGCAACGTCCCCAAGAGCTTTTCCTTGGGATCGTTGCTCGACAGCGCGTCGACCCAGTCATTGGCGAGCGTCTTGAGCTTGGTCGCAACGAAGGCGGCGACGTGGCGGTCGATCGGATGGACGCCGCCGAAATCGTCGGCGGCGCGCCGCTCGAGCGCCGGCAGGATGTCGCTCATCGACACGACGTGATCGGCCTCGATGAGCGGCGAGAGGCAATGCAAGGTCGGATTGAGCTCGTAGAGCACGCGCTCGACGCCGCCGCCGAGCCGCCGGTCCTCGAGGAGGAGGTGCAAGCGATCGAACTGCTTGAGCAGCATCGCTAGGTCGGGTGGGATGGGCGTCCGCATCGACAGCCAGAATTGCGGGATGCGCTGCGCCACCACCTCGGCGACGATCTGCAAATCGCCCTTCTTGTTGACGGCGTCGAGCAGCGCCCCGCCAAGACCGTCGGGCATGGCGGCGACCCCGCGATAGCGGATCGGCGCCAGGGGATCGAGGGCGATCCCGACGCGCGCCACGAGCGCGCCGTCGCCGGTGGCCGAGCGGCCGTTCGACGCGTTCTCGTTGAGCGCCGATTTGAGCAGCCGGATGCTGTTCTCGTCGCCGAGCGCGCGCTGCACCCAGGGCTCGAAATCCGTGCCGCGAATGATGGCCGCCGCCGCCGTCGGATCCTCGGCGAAGGCGTTCATCAGCGCCCGCGCCGTGACATGCGCGCGGCCGGCGAAGTCGAAGGGCCGCGAGGCGCGCTTGGGTCCAAGCCCTTGGCGGGTGACGACGTGGCGCGAGGGCAGCCATTCCTCGACCTCCTCCATCGTCCAGCGCACCTTGGCGTCATCGGCGAGGAGACCGCGCAACAGCTCGATGAGGCCGACCGGCAGGCGATGCTCGCTGACGAGGGCGCTGTAGGAGCCGCCGTCGACGCGGGCGCGGAGCAGCGCCTTCTCGTCGATCCCCGCCGCCGGATTGCGGCCGAGGGCGAGGAAGGCGACGACCATGCCCAGGCCGAAGACATCGTCGGCCGATTGGCCGAGGCCGCGCGCCCCCGGCGTCGCCATCGCCATCTCGATCGGCGCGAAGGCCGCCGGCTGCAACGCCGCCGCCCGGTTGCTGACGCACTCGCCGAGAACGACCTGCCCCCGCCCCTCGTCGCGGAAGAAGAGGTTGGTCGGATTGACCGCGCCGTGGACGACGCCGGCGGCATGGAGCATGCGGAGCGCCGGCACGATCGGCGTCAGGAAGTCGCGGATCACGTCGTCCTCGCTCACCGGCTCGATCGGCGCGTCGAGCGCGGATGTGAGGCGCCCGCCGAGCGGCCGTTCGAAGACGATCGCGAGCTGCTGGCGGCCCGAGATCGGCCACGGGATCGCGCGCCAGGCCTGCGGCATGAGGAGGTTCGGCGCCTCGATCCGGCGCAGCGCCGGCATGAGGTCGAGCCGCGGCAGGGAGGCGGGATCACAGAGAAGGGCGAAGAACGGATCGCCCCGGCGCTCGGCCGCAAACGCCATGTTGAGGCCGGAGCGCAGCTCGGCGAGCGGCCGGTTCGGGTGAATCTGGAAGTCGCCGAGGCCGATGCCCTCCACCGGCGCAGCCTCGTATTGCGGCCTATCTACCATGGCGTCAATTCATTGGGATTGCGTCTCCCGTGCAACGTAAACGGGAAGGACGAAGGGAAGGTTAATGCCCGGCGGCCGAGAAGTGGGCAGCGGCAAAGAAACGCCCGCCGGTCATCGGCCGCGGCACCCCGGTCGTCGAGGGCAGGCTGAGCGGCAATCCATGGCGCGACCGCACGGCGAGATAGGCGAAGGCCTGCGCCTCGAGCGCATCGCCGTCCCAGCCGACCGTCTCGACGGCGTCGACCGGCACGCCGAGGCGCCGCCGCAGCTCGGCCATCAAGCTGGGATTGTGCCGGCCGCCCCCCGTGACCAGCCAGCGCCGCACCGGCTTCGGGAAGTGCGCCGCGCCGCGCGCGACCGCCGCAGCGCTCATCGCCGTCAGGGTCGCAGCCCCATCCTCGGGCGAGAGCCCGTCGCAAGCGGCGGCGCTGAAATCGTCGCGGTCCAAGGATTTGGGCGGCGGGCGGTCGAAGAAGGGATGGGCGAGAAAGGCTGCGAGCCGCACCGCATCCGCCCGCCCCGCCGCCGCCAGCGCGCCGCCCTCATCGACCGGGCGCCCGGTGTGGCGCAGCGCCCAATCGTCGATGAGGGCGTTGCCGGGGCCGGTGTCGAAGGCGATGACCGCATCCGCGGCGTCGCCGAGGGCCGCTTCCCCGAGACCCGCCTTCCCCAGAAAGGTGACGTTGGCGACGCCGCCGACATTGAGGATGGCGAGCGGCTTTTCGAGCGCCGTGGCGAGGCCGGCATGGAACAGCGGCACGAAGGGCGCCCCCTCGCCGCCCGCCGCGACATCGGCGGAGCGGAAATCGCAGACGACGTCGATTTGGGTGAGCTTTGCCAGAAGTGCGCCATCGCCGATCTGCCAGGTCCGCCGCTCGTGCGGGCGGTGGAGGATGGTGTGGCCGTGAAATCCCAGGAGATCGACCGTGAGGCCGTGCTCGGCGACGAGCCGGCGCACCGCCTCGGCATGCGCCTCCGTCACCGCCCGCTCGACCGCGGCGACCGGCCCGACGCCGCCGAGGACGCCGCGCAAGGCACGGCGCAGATCGTCGGCATAGGGGATCGTCAGCGCCGGTCCCGGCACAACCTGCTTCGCACCGTCAGTCGCAACGAACGCGGCATCGATGCCGTCGAGCGAGGTGCCGCTCATGAGGCCGATGGCGCGGGTGAGCGGCGCGGCCGGGATCTCCTCTCCCCGAGGGGAGAGGGAGGGTGAGGGGGAGCGGGCCGCAGGCGCGATTTCCGGCAACGTCACGACGGGCGGCGAGTCCCCCTCACCCATCCTCTCCCCGAGGGGAGAGGGGTTCATCGCGCGTCCGCTCTTCCGCTTGCCGCCCACCATCTCCAACCCCGCGAATTGTCGCTTCCCGGCGATTGTGCTACACGGGCCGCCCGCCGGAAAGGCGGGAGCCAACGAGGCCGCCATCATGACATCGCCGAGCTCGCCCTTCCTGAAAGCCCTCATCTCGCGCGGCTTTCTCCATCAATGCACCGATCTCGAGGGGCTCGACGCGCTGGCATCGCATGGGCCGATCGCAGCCTATGTCGGCTATGACTGCACCGCCGACAGCCTTCATATCGGCAATCTCGTCTCGATCATGATGCTGCGCTGGCTGCAGAAGACCGGCCACAAGCCGATCGTCCTCATGGGCGGCGGCACGACCAAGATCGGCGACCCCTCGGGCAAGGACGAGGCGCGGCGGCTCCTCGACGACGCCGCCATCGCCGCCAACATGGCGAGCATCCGCAAGGTCTTCGACCATTTCCTCGATTTCGGCCCCGGCGCCACCGGCGCCATCATGGTCGACAACGCCGATTGGCTCGACGGCCTTCATTACATCCCGTTCCTGCGCGACATCGGCCGGCATTTCTCGGTGAACCGCATGCTGACGCAGGATGCCGTGCGCCTGCGCCTCGAGCGCGAGCACCCGCTTTCCTTCATCGAGTTCAACTATACGCTCCTCCAATCCTACGACTTCCTCGAGCTGGCGCGGCGCCATGATTGCGTCCTGCAGATGGGCGGCTCCGACCAATGGGGCAACATCGTCGGCGGCGTCGAGCTGGGGCGCCGGGTCGACAACCGCGCGCTCTTCGGCCTGACGACGCCGCTGATCCAGACGGCGAGCGGCGCCAAGATGGGCAAGACCGCGCAGGGCGCCGTGTGGCTCAACGCCGAGCGCCTTTCGCCCTTCGATTATTGGCAATTCTGGCGCAACACCGAGGATGCCGATGTCGGGCGATTCCTGCGCCTCTTCACCGATCTCAGCGAGAACGAGATCCAGCGCCTCGAGGCGGCGGGCGGCGCCCAAATTAACGACGCGAAGAAGATCCTCGCAACCGAGGCGACGGCGCTCTGCCACGGGCGCGAGGCCGCCGAGGCCGCAGCCGAGACGGCGCGGCGCGTCTTCGAGGAGGGCAGCATCGGCGGCGAACTCCCGGTCATCGAGCTGCCGCGCGCCGCTTTGGAAAAAGGCATGCCGGCCTTCGAAGCCTTCGCCAAGGCCGGCCTCGCCGCCTCGAACGGCGAGGCGCGGCGCCTCATCAAGGGCGGCGGCGGCCGCGTCAACGACAAGCCGATCGCGACGGAGACGCAGAAAATCTCGCTCGCCGATCTCACCGAGGGTGTCGTGAAATTGAGCGCCGGCAAGAAACGGCACGCGCTGCTGAAGCCGGTGTGAGGGCGGGGCGGCGCCTGTTCCGGCTGTTATTTACAGGTAAAATACAGGTCGAAGGGTTTGAGTCGCCGCCCCAGGCCCGACGGTCGCCTCTCGTCGTCCCGCGAAGGCGGGGACCCAGAACTCTCTGGATTCCCGCGTTCGCTCTCGCGGAAGCGAAGCTTCCGCTGTCGCGTCAGGCGAGGCAAGCTTCGCCGAGAGCGGGAATGACGACTTCACAGCTTCGTCGTCCGGAATCGGTGCGTCAACGATGGCAAAGAGCGAGAACAAAACGAGATCGACACTACCAACAGACCATCCGGATCGCAAGATGATTTCGCCACGCCGCGACGAGATTTCTGTCGCATTCTCTACTCGAGGGATAAATCTACACTTTGACCCCAATCCTCCCGTAGCCTGGTGCTTCCCCGGAGAGACGGTGGCACGGCCGGACTTCGCCGAGAGGGTCGCGCTTGTTGCCAAGGAACCGTGACCCTTGCCTGAGTGCCTCTTCTGATTTCTTAGAGAGAGAGACTTACATTCACGGGTCACTAATGTTCGGGAATACATGTCATCGAGTAGAAGAGAAGTGAGGCGGCGTAATCTTGTCCCGACGACCCACGATAACCGGTAGATACTCCGGTTACTGTCGCCTCACACCTATTTATCTCAGAGAACCGATCTCATGTGCAATATTAACGTTCCTGAGTACCTACATCGCGCGCTTCACCTCGAACCCGTCATAGGTACCTGACGTGAAAGAATGACTACGCCCATCACCCTTGATGGTGAGCGTGCCGTCCTCGCTCATCACGACGCTCTCTGCCGCCATCGTCTCGTAGGGCGCTTTGTTGGCGCTCTCGTTGATGCGGCTAACGGTGATGGTGAACCGCGGCTTGCTCATATCTTCGCTCCTTCTCCGTCGAACCTATCGACGATGCCTTGCAGCGTCGCGATGGTATGCTTTAGGTGGTCGATCTGCGCTTGCGTCCGGTCAGTCCACTGCCCACCGTATTTGCGCTCGCCAATGTGCATCTTGCCGGATTCCAATGGCTCCAGCATCTCGCGATAGCGCACGATTTCCTCCCGCAGCCCGTCGAGATAGTCGGCTTTGGACATCAGCGCCTCCCAAGGTTGCGTACGCAGCATAGAGGATCGCGCGAGCGCACGCATCGTGGCTATACTCAGCCGATGGCGACGGTGCTGCATTTCGCGGATGTCTCGAACCGCCGTCCCGGTCGCGGCGCCACCATTCGGCTCGACAGTGGCGAACCGTGCTTGGTGAGCATCGCGCGGACCGGCGTGCGGGTGAGGAAGTCACGCCTCGGCTTCTTCGGACCCATTCTCTGCAATGAGAAAAACGTGTATCAGGCGGCGCTGACGGCGCAGGCATTGGACATGCTCTTTCCCGATCGTTTGCTGCCGCCCGGCTTCGTTGACTCGGTCCTGTCCGCGTTCGCCAATGCGATCATGCATTGCGCGACATGCGCCGAAGTCGCCATCACGCTCAACCGGGCGACCGACAAGGCCGGCCTGCGGTAGGCGAAGATGGACAAGGCCGCCAACCTTGCCAACATCGGTGACTGGCCAGCGCTCACGATACCGCGCTCATCGCACCGCATCATCCGGCATGCGTATGAACAAGTGCTCACCGCATGCGCTCGGTTGATCTCGTTTGCCGCCGGCGGCGAGCCGACCACCGACGGTCCGATCGGCGAGCGCCAAGAAACGCTTGCAGTGGAAGACCTGATCGAGTTTGCGATTCATGCGCGACGGCTGATTGACAGCACGGTGAAGGGCGAGCGCCGGTTCGCCAACGTATCGGTTCACGCCAACAAGCGGCGCACCAAGACGGTCAAGGTTCGAAAGATCATCAACGTCCTCATCCACAACGACTCGATCAGAATCGTCCGCAGTGAGTGGGATATCGCCGTGATGACACAGAAGTCACCTTTCGAGCGATTGGCCCAGCCCGACAAAATCTTCCCGCCCTTCGTGATCGTGAAATCGCATCGCGACGATTGCGTCTTCGATCTTACAGAGTTGATCGAAACATTCCAGCATAGGATACTTGTTCCAATCACCGACCTTTGCGCCGAGCACCACCTGTTCTTGGACGAATCGCGGGACGACTGATCCAAGGTGACCGCGTCTGCGTCACACACGCTTAGAAAAGATGTCCGCCGTCTGATCGGCTGCGCACCGCCGAGATGAAGGCTGCCATGTGCGCTATCAGTTCGGCATGCCGCTTCAGAATCTCAGCCAAGTGGTCGCGGTGCATGCCGTGATCCATGCCGTTGCGCAGCTTGCGGCAGGATCGACGGCCGGGGCGTCCTTCGTCATGGAAAATCTCTTCGAGCGTGTCGTCGGTGATCCGTATGTGAAAGCGGCGCGCCGCCAGTTTCAGCCTCTCAAGTTTGATCGGCAGCGATCCGCGCCGGAAAACTTCGCTCAATGCCTTCGCGTTGTGAGAGCCGAGCAGGATGTTGGCAAGCGTATTGCAACAGGTGATGTGCAAATCGAAGATCGCGTAATCGCCGGTCGTCGTCGCCATCTGCTCGTCGAACAGCGCAAGCGCGTCCGAGGCGCGAAGTTGATAGACGCTCGGCAGGGCGACGAGCGCCGGCGGCATGCCCAGCGGTTGCGAGTGAAGGTATGCCGTCGACGCCGGCTGATGCCAAATGTGCATCGGCTGCGACATCATCGGCGGCACGAACGGGACGTGACCTGACATAGCCTCTCACCTCTCGGCTTCGGTCGGGACCATGACCCTTCGCCGCCTGCCTGTGAAGGTCTGTACCCTCCACCGATGCAATTTTGGGTGCAGCAATGTATCGACACAGCAGCGACGAATACGTGTGTAGCGATTGCTTCGGCGATGAGCGAAAGCAAGGTTCTGGATCGTTGATCCGGGTCTATCGCCACGCTTTTCGCGGCGCCGCGCCGAACGGCGGCGTTGACAAATCCGACATCCGTTTGTTTCCCTTCACCGTCTCGGCGCCGCGCCGGCAAGACGATCTGTCCGGCGGTTGGAGCCTTACGTCTCGCCGAGCCGATCGAATGGCGCATTCGGGCCTGTCGAACGAGAAGAGGTGCCGCCAATGCCTGCCGACACACCTGCGCATCGCGCCGAGATCGCCGCCCTCGAGGCGCAGGGCGTCAAATATGGGCTCGCGAGCTATGTCGACATGCACGGCCGGCCCAAATGCAAGGCGGTGCCGATCGCGCATTTCGAGCAGATGCTGCGTGGCTCCGAGCTGTTCACGGGCGCCGCGCTCGACGGCGTGCCGCAG
>JBGPOZ010000058.1:0-20571 GCA_041488295.1 Allostellaceae bacterium | reverse complement strand
TCTCGCGCGGGTCAACGACCTCTCCGCCTTCGTGCTCGTATTCCCGCCAACCGAAGACGATGAGCTTGGCGGTCTCTCGGACAAGTGGATTGCGCTCTGCCGGTTCTGGGTCCCGGAGGAGGACATCCTGCGCCGGGCCCGACGCGACCGGGTGCCCTACGAGCTCTGGCGTGACCAGGGCTTCCTCGCGGCCACACCGGGCAACGCCACCGACTTCACCTTCATCGGACGCGAGATCATCGACCTCGCCGCGCGCTATGATTTGCGCGAGATCGCCTATGATCGCACCTTCGCGGGCGAGATCGTCCAGAGCCTGCAGGATGAGGGGCTGAACCTCGTCCAGTACGGGCAGGGCTTCCTCAGCCTGGCGGCGCCGACGGCCGAGCTGGAGCGGCTCTCGGTGTCGCGCGCGCTCTGGCATGGCGGCCATCCCGTCCTGCGCTGGAACGCCTCGAACGTGGCGGTGCGCCAGGATCCGGCCGGCAACATCAAGCCGGACAAGGAGCGCTCATCCGAGCGCATCGATGGCATCTCGGCGCTGGTCAATGCGCTGGGACGCGCGCTGCTCCGCGGTGCGGGAGATCGCTCGATCTACGAAACGCGCGATCTGCTGGTCATATAGCGAGCCTGTTGGGCGGCTGGTTCCTCAGAAGATCGTTCCGAATATGCACGCTCTGCGTCCGGTATCAGCATAGAACCGGGCGCAGAGCTGAGCGGATCCGTTCTTCCGGGAAGTGCAAGAAGCGGACCTTCGTCCGGAACCTGGAGCGGACGTAAGCCGAACCAAAGTTCGCTGTCGCCAAAGTAGCAATAGCTAGGAAGCCTATCGCAACCAAACTAATTCAAGACGACGCTGCTGCGTTTGTCTGCAAACTATGCATGAGCAGTAAAACGCGAAGCTACAGCATTGTTGAAGGTGATATTGAAGAATTCGACGAAGGCGGCCGCCGGTTCGCTCATCTCCGCCTCACGTTTCCAGACGATGCCGACATCCATGCTTGGCACCATGTCATGAACTGTACGCGCTTCGACGCGGTCGCCTTCGAGGGACCAGGGACGATAGACCATGTCCGACAAGATCGCGACGCCCGCGCCATTCGCCACCATGCCGCGAACCGCTTCCACGGAAGAAGTCTCGAAGACAATGCGCGGTTTCAGCCGCGCATGCCGCCACCAGCGCAGGGCCGTGCGATCGGCTTCATCGACAGTCAGCATCACATACGGCTCCTTGGCCAGGTCGTGCAGCGTAATGTGCTTCTCTCGCAATAGGTGATGGTGAGCGGAAAGCCATAGGCGGCGGCGCGAGCGGACCAGCACCTCATGCTCCAGCTCGTCGCTGCGCAGGTTCGAGACGAGGATGATCCCGAGGTCGAGCTCGTCGCGCACGAGCATCTTCTCGATAGCGCCTCGCCGGTGCTCGACGAGACGAACCTCGATATCCGGAAAAGCGCGGCGAAAACGTTCGAGCGGCGCCGGCAAGAAATATCCGGCGACGGTGTAGGTAACGCCGACGGTGAGCGATCCCGCGACGCGCGTCAGCGAGCGCTTCACCGCGTGGCTTGCATCGGCGACGGCGCTCGTGACGTTTCGCGCATGACGCAGGAATTGATAGCCTTCATGCGTGAGCGTGACGCCCGAGCGATGCCGGCGCAGCAGGGGAACACCCATGCCCTCCTCGAGCGCCTTCACAGCCTCGGTGATCGACGATTGCGAGACCCCGACATTGGAGGCCGCCAATGCCATCTTGCCCGTCTCGGCGACAGCAAGGAAATAGCGGATCTGGCGCAACGTCATAGACATCGGATTTTCCGAATTCACGGACTCGTGATTTTGAATTGTACATGAGGTGGCCCGCGCGCCAACAATCAAAGCGCCTGCGTGGCGGATCCCGATGTCGTAACAATGGCCTCACCCGAGCAAATCAGCCGGACCCGCGCCACAACAAGGTTGGAGGAGGAAAACAATGCGGAGACTTGCAACGACGCTGGGCTTTGCTGCCGGCGCCATCGCGATGAGCCTTTGCGCGGGCGCTCACGCGCAAGCGAAGAAGAACTGGTATCCCTTCACGGTCGAGCAGCACGATCCTCCCTTCAACATGGAGGGTCCAGTCAAGCAGATCGAGTACTCGCCGCTCAAGAAAGCCGACAAGAAGTGGAACATCTGCGTCTCCTTCCCGCATATGAAGGATGCCTATTGGCTTGCCGTTGATTACGGCGTCGCGGAGGAGGCCAAGGACCTCGGCGTCAAGATGCAGCTCGTCGAAGCCGGCGGCTACACGAACCTGGCGAAGCAGATCTCGCAAATCGAGGATTGCGTCGCCAGCGGCGCGCAGGCGGTCGTCATCGGCTCAATCTCGCTCGACGGCCTCAACAAGACTGTCACCTCATTGAAGGCGAAGAATATACCCGTCATCGATGTCATCAACGGCATCTCTTCGCCCGACATCTCGGCGAAATCCCTCGTTTCCTTCAAGACGATGGGCGCCAAAGCCGGTGAATACATCGCGGCAATGCATCCCAAAGGCGGCGCACCGGTCGAGGTCGGCTGGTTCCCCGGACCCCCGGGCGCCGGCTGGGTCGAGGCCGGCAATCTGGGGTTCACCGATGCCGTCAAGGACAGCGCCGTCAAGGTGGTGGCGACGAAGTATGGCGACACCGGCAAGGAAGTGCAGCTGAAGTTGGTCGAGGACGTCCTCCAAGCGAACCCCAACATCAAGTATATCGTCGGCACCTCGCCGACGGCCGAGGCGGCCGAACAGATCCTGCGCGAGCGCAAGCTCGCGGACAAGATCAAGGTCCTCGCCTACTACTTCACCCCCGGGGTCTATGAAGGCATCAAGCGTGGACGCATTCTCGCCGCGCCGACGGACAGCGCCGTCATTCAAGGCCGTGTCGCGATCGATCAAGCGGTGCGCATCCTCGAAGGCAAGGATTACGCGAAACATGTCGGGCCAGCGATCTATGTGATCGACAAGAAGAACATCAACACCTTCGATAACGCCTCGTCCTTGGCGCCGGCCAACTTCAAGCCGGTCTTCTCGGTCAACTGAGCCAAGAGCCTCGCCCGTGGACGCGGCGAGCGGAGATGCGCGACCGGACCCGACGGATTTGTCCGACGGGTCCGGCGCGTTGCTCGAGATCACGGCGCTGTCCATCCAGTTTCCCGGCGTTCTTGCGCTCGATTCCGTCGATTTCGATCTGCTTCGGGGCGAGGTGCACGTCCTGTTCGGTGAGAACGGTGCCGGCAAATCGACGCTGATTCAGACGATTGCCGGCGTTCACCAGCCGAGCCAAGGCACGCTCCGCTTCCGCGGGCGGAAGCTCGCTCTCGACTCGGTCCATCACGCGCGGACCCTCGGCATAAGCGCCGTCTTTCAGGAATTCTCGCTGGTTCCGACCCTTTCCGTCGAGGACAACATCTTCCTCGGTGCCGAGCCAACCTATCGCGGATTTCTCGACAAGCGCGACGTTCGTCGCCGCGCCAAAGCGATCCTGACCCGGCTCGGCTTTCCTTTGCGACCCGAGCAGCACGTGCAGTTTCTGTCCCGCGCCGAGCAGCAGATGGTCGAAATCGCGAAGGCCTTTCGCACCGATCCCTCGATCCTCATTCTCGATGAGCCGACTGCCTCGCTGACCGAGCGTGAGACCGAGCGGCTCTTCAGCCTCATCGAAGACGCGAAGGGTCGCGGCGTCGGCATCATCTACATCACGCATCGCCTCAGCGAGATCCGGCGGATCGGAGATCGCATCACGGTGTTGCGCGACGGCAAGAAGGTGGCGACCTCTTCTGTCGGCGAGATCGACGAGGAGCGCCTTCTCGAGCTCATGACCGGCCGGGTCATCAGCCAGGTCTTTCCGAAGATCGACTACCGCCCCGGCGAGATCCTCCTCAAGGCCGAGCGCTTGACGACGGCCGACGGTGACGTTCGCGATTTCTCCTTCGAGGTGAGGGAGGGCGAGATCGTCGGCATCGCCGGGCTCGTCGGGTGCGGCAAGTCCGAAGCCGGGCGCGCCTGCTTCGGGATCGAAAAGCTTGCCGCCGGGCGGGTGTTCTTCCGCGGCGACGACGTGACCGGGTTGCCGCCTGGCCGTATGCTGGAGCGCGGTCTGTTCTATCTGCCGCCCGACCGCCGGGCCGAGGGCCTTCTCATGACATCGAACGTGCGGGAGAATGTCTCGCTCGCCGCGCTGCGGCGGCCGCCTTTCGCCCGATGGGGTTTCCTCGACCGCCGGGGCGAGCGCGCCCGCGTTCAAGAGCTGGCGCGGGAGTTCAATCTCCAACCGCGCAACATCGAGCGCATCGTCGAGCATTTCTCCGGCGGCAACCAACAGAAGGTCTTGCTGGCGAAGAGCCTTACCATGCCGATCCGCCTCTTCATCCTCGACGAGCCGACCGTCGGGGTCGATGTCGGAACGCGCGTCGCGATCTATGAATTCATCAAGGCGCTGTGCGAGAAAGGCGCGGGCGTGCTGCTGATCTCCTCCGATCTGCCCGAGATCCTGCATCTCACCAACCGCACCTACGTACTTTATCGCGGCCAGCCGCGGGTCGAGCTTACCGGCGCGCAGATCACGCAGGATCGCGTGCTCGGTCACTTCTTTGAGCGGCAGGCCGCATGACGAGCGCGACGACGTCCTCTCCGTCCGGCAGCGGGTTTGCTCTGCGCCTGCAGCATCTTTTCGTGCGCATGGGAGTGCTGCCGATCCTGCTGGTCGTCGCGCTTGTCGTGTTCACCCTGCTCTCGGACAATTTCCTGACCCAGCAGAACCTCACCAACGTCGCCCGCCAATCGACCTTTCTGACGATCGTTGCCATGGGCCAGATGCTGGCCTTGCTGACCGGCGGCTTCGATCTCGCGGTCGGCAAGACCATCGCCATAACCTCGGTGATCTGCGCCATGGTCATGTCCGGGTATGTCGCGGAAGATCCCGACTCCGTGGGGATTGCGGTCGCCCTCGGCATCGCGGCCGGGCTTGGCGCCGGGACCCTGGTCGGCATCGTCAACGGCGTCGGCGTCGCGATCTTCAACGTGTCGCCTTTCATGATGACGCTCGGCACGGCGTCGATCAGCTTCGGCATCGCGCTCACCTTGACCAGCGGCGTGCCGGTCTATGGCATGCCTGACGAATTCGGCAGCATCTTGGGCTTCGGCGACGTTCTCGACGTCCCGGCGCCGGTCGCCGTCACGATCGTGGTCTTCCTGCTGATGTACGTTCTCCTGAGCTGGACGCGGATGGGCCGGTATTTCTACGCGATCGGCGGCAACTACAAGGCCTCGATCCTCTCGGGCATCCGCACCCGCTTCTACCTCTTCATGGCCTATGTGCTGTGCGGCGCGCTGGCGGCCTTGGCCGGCGTTCTCTTGACGGCGCGCCTGGAAACCGGCGAAGCCAATATCGGCGCGTCGCTCCCGCTCGACTCGATCGCCGCCTGCGTCATCGGCGGGGTCAGCTTGCGCGGCGGCGTCGGCAGCCTCGGCAGCGTCGTGCTCGGCGCGATCTTCATCGGGCTCATTCAGAACGGCATGGATCTGGCGCAGATCCAATCCTACCTCCAGGAAGTCGTCATCGGCACCCTCCTGATCTTCGCCGTCATCACCGACCAGGTCCGCCAGCGCGTCCTGCTGCGTCTGAGGGATTGAGCCATGCTGCGCGTCGCGTCGGTCGGTCTTGGATGGTGGTCGGACGAGCTCGCGAAGGCCGTCCACGGCAAGTCCGAAAGACTGCGGATCGTTGCCTGCGCATCGCGGACCCCGGCAAAGCGCGCGGCATTCGCCGAGAAATATGGCGCGCGGCCCTTCGACCGCTATGAGGATGTGCTCGCCGATAACGACATCGATGGCGTTCTGCTGACGACGCCGCACTCGCTGCATGCCGATCACGTCGTCGCCGCGGCGCGCGCCAAAAAGCATGTCTTCGTCGAAAAGCCGTTCACCTTGACGGCGGCGTCGGGGCGCAAGGCCGCCGCTTCCTGCCATCGCGCCGGAATCGTTCTGGCGGTCGGCCACAATCGGCGATTCCTGCCGGGCGCCCGCGCCCTGAAGCGAATGGTCGAGGCGGCGGAGCTCGGCACGATCCTTCATGTCGAAGCGAATTTCTCGGCGCCCGGCGGGCTCGCCTACACGCCCGAGCGCTGGCGGGCGAGCCGGATCGAAAGCCCGGCCGGGGCGCTGGCCGCGCTCGGCATCCACATGATCGACATGATGACGTGGCTGCTCGGCCCGATCGCCCGCCTCTCCTGTCAGGCGACAAGGCGCGCCGTCACCGTCGACATCGATGATACGACCTCGGCGCTCGTCGAATTCCGCAGCGGGGTGACCGGCTATCTCGGCTCGCATTTCGCCTGCCCGTACACGTCATATCTGCGGCTTTACGGGACGACGGCCAATGCCGAGGCGCGCAACGATTTCGCCGAGCTGGTCGTGACGCGCGCCGGCATCGCCGCGGAGGCGGTGCCGCTTCAGCCGATCGACAGCTTGCGGGTCGAGCTCGAAGCCTTCGCCGCCGCCTGTGCCGACGGCCCGAGTTATCCGATCGCCCCCGACGAAGCGGTCCACGACGTCGCGATCATGGAAGCGATGGCAGCCTCCGCTTTGCGCGCCGGCAAATGGACCAATGTCACGACAGGCTCGCGCCGTGCCGCGCGGGCCGGGTGAACGAAGGAGGACGGACAATGCGCGTCGAGATCAATTGCGACATGGGCGAGAGCTTCGGTCTCTACCGGATGGGCGACGACGAGGGGATGATGCCGCACATCACCATCGCCAACGTGGCCTGCGGTTTCCATGGTTCCGACCCGAGCGTCATGCAGCGCACCGTGCAGCTTGCCAAGAAATTCGGCGTCAAGGTCGGGGCCCATCCCTCGCTGCCCGATCTGCAAGGCTTCGGGCGACGCGAGATGAAGATGGAATCGGGGGAGCTGACGGCCTGCATCATCTATCAGGTCGGCGCGCTCAAGGGATTCCTCGAAGCCGAGGGGATGCCGCTCAACCACGTCAAGCCGCACGGCGCTCTTTACGGCATGGCGGCGCGCCTGCCCGAGGTCGCCGAGGCGGTGGCAAGAGCCGTCAAGATCTTCAAGGTTCCGGTGTTCGGCATGGCCGGCACCCTGCATGAGAAGGTCTACGGCGCGGCCGGCCTTGCCTTCGTCTCCGAGTTCTACGCCGACCTCGACTACGACGAGAGCGGCCGCCTCATCATCACGCGGGAGCACGAGGCGGTGGCGCCCGGTCCCGCGGCCGAGCGCGCGCTGCGGGCAATTCGCGAGGGCAAGGTAAAGTCGGCGCAAGGCCCTGACGTCACGGTCAGAGCCGATTGCGTCTGCGTCCATTCCGATACGCCCGGAGCTGTCGACGTAGCCAAGGCCGTGCGCGAGGTGATCGCGAAGCACGTGCACTAAGACGAGAGGGCGAGGAAGAGGCAGCATTGCGCAAGGTTCTCGTAGCCAATCGGGGCGAGATCGCCTGCCGGGTGATACGGAGCTGCCGCAAGCTCGGCCTCGCCACGGTTGCGGTCCATTCCGAAGCCGACAAGGACTCGTTGCACGTGTCGCTCGCCGACCAAAAGGTCGCGATCGGACCGGCGCCGGCGAAGCAGAGCTATCTCGTGGGCGAGGCCATCCTCGCCGCAGCCAAGACGACCGGCGCCGACGCGATACATCCGGGCTACGGCTTTCTCTCCGAGAATGCCGGTTTCGCCGAGGCGGTCGAGCGGGCCGGCATGGTCTGGATCGGCCCGACC
Source organism: Allostellaceae bacterium (assembly GCA_041488295.1). Lineage (GTDB taxonomy): Bacteria > Pseudomonadota > Alphaproteobacteria > ATCC43930 > CGMCC-115725 > URHD0088. The sequence continues at coordinate 12,832 of JBGPOZ010000058.1, read as the reverse complement.
GCACAGTCGATCGCCGACATGGGCGACAAGGAACGGGCGCGCCGCCTCGCCAAGGCGGCGCGCGTACCCGTCCTCGAAGGCAGTCCCCGCTTCGCACAAGGCGAACTCGGCGGTATCGATGCCGCGGCCGAGGCGGTTCTCTATCCGCTGCTCGTCAAGGCGGCGGCGGGCGGCGGCGGCATCGGCATGCGGCGCGTCGACGGTCCGGCAAAGCTCACCGAGACCGTCGAAGCGACCCAAGCCCTCGCCGCCAAGGCGTTCGGCGATGGCGCCATCTATCTCGAGCGCTTCATCGAGCCGGCGCGGCATATCGAGATCCAGATATTCGGCTTCGGCGACGGCCGTGCCGTTCACCTTTTCGAGCGCGAATGCTCGATCCAGCGGCGCTTCCAGAAGATCCTCGAAGAGAGTCCGGCCCCAGGCCTGGGAGATAAAATGCGCCGGGCGATGGGCGAGGCGGCCGTAGCGCTGGCGCGGCAAGAGCGCTACCGCGGCGCCGGCACCATCGAATTCGTGGTCGACGCCGCCGGCCGGTTCTACTTTCTCGAGATGAACACGCGCATCCAGGTCGAGCATCCGGTGACCGAGATGATCACCGGCCGGGATCTTGTCGAGCTACAGATCCGCCTCGCGCGCGGCGAGCCGCTCCAGGACCTGTCGCAAGAGCTCATCCGCACCGTCGGCCATGCCGTCGAATGCCGGATCTATGCCGAGAACCCGGCCAAGAACTTCCTACCCTCGCCGGGACCGATCAAAGTCTTCGCGCCGCCGCGCGAGGAGGCCGGCTTGCGCCTCGACACCGGTTTCCGCGAGGGCGACGCGATCACCTTCCATTACGACCCGATGATCTGCAAGCTCATCGCGCACGGCGACACGCGCGAGGCGGCGTTTGACCGGCTCGACGCGGCGCTCGCGGCGTTCCGGATCGAGGGGGTCACGACCAACATGATGTTCTTGCGCCGCTTGATCGCGCACCCGAAATTCCGGGCGGGGGAAAGCTCGACCCGCTTTGTCGAGACGCATATCGCAGAGCTCATTGCGAGCTGAGAAGAGGTGGAGCGGGGGCATGATTTACCCACAACCGAAGTTTCTTCCCGGCGGCGACCGGTTCGTTCTGATCGAGTTTGGCAACGAGATGAACCTCGAGCTGAACTTTCTGGCGCAAGGCTTGGCGTCGGCGATCGCCGAGCAGAAGACGAAAGGGGTCATCGAGACGGCTCCATGCTTCGCGTCGCTGCTTGTGCATTATGATTGCGACAAGATCTCCTTCGGCGATCTCACGAAGGAGATGACGGCGCTCATCCGTTCGCTCGGGCCGTCCGACGATATCGTGCTCGACAGCCGCGTGTTCTATCTGCCGACCATGTACCGTGACCCCTGGACACGGGAGTGCGTCGCCGATTACTGCGCCAAGATAACCAAGAAGGAACCCGATCCCGAATTCGTCGCGCGCATCAACGGGCTTGCCGACGCCGAACAGCTCGTCCGCGTGCATTCGGGAACCGAGTACTGGGTCGCCTCGCTGGGCTTCTGGCCGGGCCTCCCGTTCATGATGGCTCTTGACCCGCGTTGCGTCATCACGGCGCCCAAATACAATCCGCCGCGCACCTGGACGCCGCAGGGGACCGTCGGCATGGGCGGCGCCTCGACGGCGATCTATCCGGTCGCGACGCCGGGCGGCTACCAAATCTTCGCCCGCACGCCGGTGCTGATCTGGGATACCGGGAAGCGCTTCCCGGTCTTCGCGGACAGCATCGTGCTCTTCCGCGCCGGCGACCGCGTAAAGTTCATGCCGGTGACGCAGGAGGAGTTCGAGTTCGTCGAGGCCAAGGTGAAAGAGGGCACGTACATCTACAATGTCGTCGAATACCAGAAATTCTCTGTCCGGAATTACAAGAACTGGATCGAGAAACTCGACCGGACGCAGCGCTTTTAGGGAGGGCGGCACTATGATCGAAGTCATCAAGCCAGGACTTGAAACCGCCATTCAAGACTATCCCGGGCGCATCGGCTTCTGGGCCCAGGGTTTCCCGCCGTCGGGCCCGATGGATAGTTGGTCTTTCCGCCTCGCCAATCTGCTCGTCGGCAACGATCCAGCCGATGCCGGGCTCGAGTGCCAATTCGTTGGGCCGACCGTCAAGTTCCAGCGCGACGGCGTGGTCGCGATTTGCGGCGCCGACATGAAGCCCGCGCTGGACGGAACGCCGATCCCGATGTGGGAAAGCGTCGCCGTCAAAACGGGGCAGACGCTTGTGCTCAGCTTTGCAACGGTCGGCGCACGCACCTACATCGCGCTTGCGGGCGGCATCGCGACGCCGCCGTGGCTCGGCTCACGCTCAACGTTCCATAAGGCCGGCGTGGGAGGCATGGAGGGACACGCCTTGAAGGCCGGACAGATCGTTCCGGTCGGCGAGCGCAAGAGCCAGGCCGGACGCAAAGTGAAACCCGCGGCGCGGCCCGTCATTTCGGCCGAAAAGCGCTGGACGATCGAAGTCGTGGCTGGACCCAACGATGATTGGGTGGACGCCGAAGGTCACCAGCGTTTCCTTGGCGCCGACTGGAAACTCTCCTCGAAGAGCGATCGCACTGGCTTTCGCTTGGACGGGCCGCAATGGACCTTCACCGCGAAGGCGCACAACAAGGCGCCGGAGCACGGCTCGGAGCCCTCCAATATCATCGACCAGGGCTATCCGGTCGGGGCCATCAACCTCGCCGGCCAGACGCCGATCATCCTCGTCAATGATGGGCCCAGCATGGGGGGGTTCATCAATCCCTACACTGTACCCTCCGCGGCGTTTTGGAAACTTGGCCAGGCAAAGCCGGCCGAAATTTTCAATTTCAAGGCGGTGAGCGTCGATGAGGCCCAAGCGTTGCGCCGCCGGATCGACGAGGTCTGCACGGCCAAAAGCATCGTCTGAGCGAGGGAAATAACAATGGCCGAACATATCGAGACGCAAGTTCCCGGAAACGTTTGGAAGGTGCTGGTGAAGCCCGGCGACAAGGTCAGAGCGGGCGATGTCCTCTTCATCCTCGAAGTGATGAAGACCGAGGTCGCGCACAACGCATCGGCCGACGGCACGGTGACGCAGGTCAACATTCACGAGGGGCAGGAGGGGGTGGATGCCGGCATGACAGCGATCATCATTGACTGATTCTCACCGTGTTTCAGTCAGCTTGGGTCACAACGCTGAGCACGTTCGCTTGACCCTCACGAGCGGACATTCTCGACGCTGATCTGCTCTTCCGGGAGGTGCCAAAAGCGGTCCTTCGCAGCTCATCGCTGCGCGACCGGAGTCGACCCATCTGCGACATTCGGCACTTCCGCTCCTAGGTCGGGTCGCGGGAGCAAAGCTGTCGCTCACTGGTCAGGCACCGAGACCGGCAGCATTGCGCCCATCACGGTCACCGGCGTACCGCGGCCGACTGCCTGAAAGCGGACAAAACATCCCGGAGCCAAATCGGCCGAGATGGGTGGATTTGCGACTGTCCGCTCTGCGACGACGAGACGAAGAAGTGGACGTTCGTTTGATGGCTCGATGGGCCGAAAGCGGACCGGCTGCTTTGGAGTTCCCAACGCTCAAAAGCGGTCACTCGTCGTCGAAGTGACCGACTGCGGGCATGACTGGTGACACGAAGGTAGGGCAGTGCCGCCGCGTCCGAGCGGCTCGCCGATCGGGCGACCGCCGGGATTGCGCGCTGGGTTGAGATCGACGCTGTTCGCTCGATTTGATAGCCGGCGGGCAATATCGCAAGGGCAGGGCAAATGAATCTGAGCACCGGACCGGCGGAAATCACCACGCGCTTCCAGGAGGCATGGAACATGCACGACATGGAGGCATTCGGTCGGCTCTTCCATCCCGACGCAACGTTTGTAAATCGGTTCGGCACTTATTGGCGCGGCGTCGACAAGATCGTCGCCGGCCACACTAGATCCATACGTCGATCTATCGCGATTCGACGCTTGCGATCGACATGCCCGATGTCGATCCGATCTCTGACAATGCGGCGATCCTGCATTTCTGGTCGCGCCTCAGCGCCGGCGCCGGCGCCGGAGAATGTGCTATTGACCAACCCGATGACTGGGGCCGCGATCCTGTGCCCCTGAGCGCGAGGCGAGCAAGCGCTTCCGCGCCGGTGCGGCGGCAGCGTCAGCGAGCAAACGGACGGCGAATGAAGCGCTCACCGCGGTCGGATCCGGCCGTGAAGCGCAGGTGCTGCACGAGCTCGCGAATGGACGCCAGTGATTCGATCGACGGCAGCTGCCGCCGCAACGCCACAGCGTCCGGCGAGGGCATGAGCCCTTCGGTGCAATCGCAGAACTTCTCATCCAGCTCGGCGGCGCTGAACGGACGGAACATCGTGCCGCGCGCATGCTGAATCGTCGAATGCAGCACGCGTCCATCCTTGAGACGGACGGTGATCTCCGCCGGTTTCCGTGCGGCCGGCGCCTCGGCATCGCTCCGCGGATGGGTTGCCATGCTGATCAGCGGAAACAGCCGGCGTACTTCTGGTCGCTGGATCGCCGAGAGCACGAAATCGGCAAGCTGCAGCTTGCCGCCGATCAAGGCCGCGGCGATGCAGTATTGCATGCTGAACCGCGCCTCCAACTCCTGCACCGGGTTCGGATAGAGGAGGCTGCTGGCATTTCCCCAACCGACGAGCGTATCGACTGCCGCGACGTCGGCGGCGGTGAAGCGGTGCTCGGACTGCAACTCCAGCAATCCGTCCAGCGCCCGATGGGCGCCGGCGCAGCACGGGTAGCATTTCGGCTCGAGCCCGTATTTCTCGGCGGCGAGCGGCGCGCCCAAATCGTCGACGGCGCCCTCCCATCCGGCCGAGGCCGAACCGACATAGAGATCGCGGAACCCGTACTTGTCGTCGAGCGCTTCCGCCGCCGCGGCGACGCCGGCTTCGGCGAGGCGGGCAGCGATCACGGCGTTCTTCGCAGCCATGCCGGCATGAAACGGCTTCGCCATAGTGCCGAACTGAACCTTGGTGCCGGAAGCCATGCTGACGCCGAGGCTGATCGCGTTGGCAGTCAGCGCCGCGTTGAGGCCGAGCAGGCGCGCGCACGCGGCAGCAGCGCCAATCGTTCCGACGGTCGAGGTCGAGTGCCAGCCATTGTCGTAGTGCAGCCGGTTGACCCCGTGCCCGACCGCGACCTGGATCTCGATCCCGACCAGCCACGCCTTGATCACATCGGCTCCGCTTGCGCCGGCCTCCTCGGCGAGGGCAAGCAGGGCAGGAAGGAGGACGGCCGATGGGTGCGTGAAGGCGTAGTGGATGTTGTCGTCGTAATCGAGGATATGCGCCGCCGCCCCATTCGCGAGCGCCGCCCAGGGGGCGGCCCCGGGATGCGGGGATCCGACGACTGTCGCCTCGCCGCCACCCCACCGCAAAACTGTCGAGCGGATGCGGCTTGCTCCTTCGTCGCCGGCGCCGGCGACCATGCAGGCGACGGTGTCGATGACCGCATCGCGTGCCCAGCGGCGCGCTGTCTCCGAGGCCTCGCCGTTCCAACCGGCGGCCCATTCGGCGAGCCTCCGCGTCACCTCCATACCGGCCTCCGTCCTCGCTGTCGTGGCGCCGTTTCCGACTCGTGGAACATGCCCGCTGGGGGGCGCGCATTGACCGCAACGAGTTCAATAGCCTATACAAATTAGGCCGGATCGGCCGTCGATGGCAATGGTGCGACCATGATCATAAGAGACCTCATTTGTGCCGTCGGGCGCGCCGGCTACTTCAACAAGGACCTCGTCGCGATCAAGCGCGGGCCGGTGGCGGACGGCTTCGCCTATCGCGGCGCGCCGGCGAGTCCCGGATTTCGCGCGATCGTCGAGCCGGGCGAGGCCATCTGCCTCATGCTGGTGCTCGAGGACGGGCAGGTCGCACTTGGCGACTGCGTCGACGTCATTCTCGCCGGCCTTGCCGGACGCGACCGCGTCTTCCGCGTCGCCGAGCACCTGCCTCTGCTCGAGGGACCGCTGCGGGCGCTGCTGCGCGGCCGCTCGATCGATCGCTTCATCCCGCTGGCCGGCGAGATCGAAAACTATCGGCACGACGGCGCCATGCTCCACACGGCCGTACGCTACGGGCTCAGCCAAGCGCTGCTGCACGGCGCCGCGCTCGCTCGGCAGCGCACGATCGCCGAAATCGTCGCCGACGAGTATGCGTGCCCGCTGCCGCGTCAGCCGGTCCCGCTCCTCGCCTCGTGCCTCACGCACGACTACGACCAGATCGACCGCATGATCATGAAGCGGGTCGAGCTGCTCCCGCATTCGTCCTTCCACATTCCCGAGCGCGATCTCGGGCGCGACGGCGGCAAGCTGCTCGAATACGGCGCACGCCTGGCGCGACGGGTACGCGAGCTCGGCGGGGAGGCGTATCGACCGCGGATCCATCTCGACGTCTACGGCACCATCGGCGAGCTGTTCACGATGGACATCCCTGCCATCGCAGCCTATCTCGGCCGGCTGAAAGCGGCGGTGGTGCCGCTCGACCTATTGATCGAGACGCCAATCCTCGCTGTCTCGAAAATGGCGCAGATCGACGCGTTTCAACAGCTTCGCCGGGCCTTGGCCCGTGCAGGACACGCGGTTGCGATCATCGCCGATGAATGGTGCAACACGCTCGACGACATCAAGGAATTCGCCGCCGCTGACGCCACCGACTACGCCCAGGTGAAGACGCCCGACCTCGGGGGCTTCGGCAACACCATCGAGGCATTGCTCTACTGCCGGAAAGTCGGCCTCGGCAGCTATGTCGGCGGCAGCGGCAACGAGACGGACCACTCCGCCCGCGTCACCGCGCAGGTCGCGCTCGCGTGTCAGACGGACTTCCTGCTCAGCAAACCAGGCTTCGGCGGCGATGAGGGGCTGATGATCGAAGCCAATGAGATGGCGCGGGCGCTGGCGCTGATCGCGGCACGGACGGCGTGAACGACATCGCCGTCCCGCTGGCCGAGCGCATTCGCGGCGATCTCGAGACGCGCATCGTCTCGGGCGCCTGGCCGCCCGGTCACCGCATTCCGTCCGAACACGCGCTGATGGCGGAGTATTCGTGCTCGCGCATGACCATGCACAAGGTGCTGTCGGGCATGGCCGCCGCCGGCCTCATCGTCCGGCGCCGCCGCATCGGCTCTTTCGTTGCAGCGCCGCGGGGCGACTGGTCGATCCTGGAGATCCAGGATTTTGCGACGGAGGCGGCGCGGCTGGGCCAGGTCTACCGGCATGAGATCCTCGGACGGAAGCTGTCGATGCTCGGCGCGGAGGAGGCCGAGGCCCTGGGGTTGCGCACGGGGAGCCGGGTGGTGCGCCTGCGCTGCCTTCATCGGATGAACGGCGTCCCCAGCACCTACGAGGACCGCCTGATCTCGCTCGCATCCGTTCCAGCGGCGGAGCGCACCGATTTTCAACGCGCGCCCCCGGGGACCTGGCTCCTGCAGAACGTGCCCTGGACGGAAGCTGAGCATGTCATCCGCGCCCGCAACGCAAGCCAGCGCCTCGGTCGATTGCTGCAGCTGAAGCCGAACGCCGCCTGCTTGGTGCTCGAGCGGCGGACGTGGCACCAGGGAGCGCTGGTCACCGAGGTGACGATCACCTATCCCGGCGATCGTCACTGGTTCAACGGACGTTTCTCGCCGACCGCCGGCAGAGGGCAGGGTTGGCGCAGCGAAGGCTTGACCCCATCACGGTCAATTGTATAAGCATATCGCGGAGAGCACGCACCCGACTGAGTTGAGTGCGAGTTCTCTTCTGGCGCTCGGCTGCGGGGAGTCGCGCGATTTGGCACAGGTGCCGGTGATCGACTTCACCGCCTTCCGGCAGGGAACGGCGGAGGGCAAGGCGGCGGTGGCCGTCGCGATCCGCGATGCCTGCGAGACGATCGGCTTCTTCTATCTCTCCGGGCACGGCATTCCGCCCTCTCAGGTCGATGCGGTGTTTGCGGCGTCGCGCCGCTTCTTCGCGCTGCCGCTTGAGGAGCGACTGAAGGTGAAGCTGACGCCGCGGCAGAACCGCGGATACCAGCCGCTGGGCTCGCGCATGTACGGCGACAAGGCAGACGCGCCCGACCTCAACGAGAGCTTCAAGTACCAGCACGAGCTGCCGCCGGACGATCCCGACATCCTCGACGGCGGCCGCGTCCACGCGTTCAATCGGTGGCCGTCGAACCTGCCGGGCTGGCGCCAAACGCTGCTCGGCTACTACGACGCGATGGAGCAGCTGACGGAGGTGCTGCTGCGCGGCTTCGCGCTGGCGCTCGACTTGCCGGAGGGCTACTTCGGCGGCTTCTATCGAAAGCCGCTGACCCAGATCAATCTGCTGCACTACCCGCCGCATCCTCCGGTCACGCCGGGGCGTCAGTTCGGGCTGCGCCCGCATTCCGACACCACGGCCTTCACCATTCTGGCCCAAGGCGACGCCGGCGGCCTGCAGGTCGAGCAGCGTGGCGAATGGATCGAAGCGCCGCCTCTGGCCGGTACGTTCGTCATCAATATCGGCGACATGATGGCGCGCTGGACCAATGACCGCTTCGCCTCGACGCCGCACCGGGTGATCAATCGGTCGGGGAGGGAGCGCTACTCCATCCCGTTCTTCGCCATCCCCGATTTCGACGCTGTCGTCGCCTGCCTGCCGAGTTGCACGGGGCCGGGGCGTCCGGTCAAGTATCCGCCGCTCAGTGTCGGCGCCTTCATGCATGACAGCAACGCCCGGGACTGGAACAAGGACGGGCCGATCCAACAGGAGAAATCGAGAACAGCCGCACCTTCTGACGCCTAGAACGATCCAGAAGCCGCATAACCTAGAGGAGGAAACCGAAATGTCTCACTACGCCGTATCGCCGCTCGTCCGGCAGTCCCTCGCCGCAACCGTGCTGGTCCTCGTCTTGGCCGGCCCGGTCGCCGCCGCTGACATGATCGGCAATTGCGAGGTGACCGGAAAGAAGGGTGAATTCCAGATCAAGCCGGCGGTGGCGGGGCAGCTCACCGTCGAGGTCAGCCTGCCGGCGCCGGGCTGGTGGAACGGCGACACTCCGGATGCGATCAAGGACGGCTATGAATACTGCATGGCGGCGAACATCGCCTGGCGCGGCGGCCTCTCCAAGGTCGCGGTCGTCAATGTCGCCTGGGCGCAGCTGATCGGCGGCAACACCAACAATTACGATCTCGCTCTCTCCGAGGCCTCGATCACCGAGCCGCGCAAGAAGGTCGTCGATTTCTCGGTGCCGTATTTCGACTCCGACATCAGCCTCTTGGTCAAGACCGCAACCAAGGTCGACAGCGCCAGCGCCAAGAACTTGCGGATCGGCGTGCATCAGGGGACGACCGGCGCCGACTTCATCGCGAACGTGCTGAAGCCGAAGCAAGAGGTGAAGGTCTATCAGAACGTGCCGGCGATGACGGCGGCGTTGAACGCGGGTCAGATCGACGCCGTCGCCAACGACACCGCCTACAACCTCGCCTATGCCGAGAAGTCGAAGGGCACCCTCGTCGTCGCCGCCCAGTACAAAACCGGCGAGACTTACGGCGCGGTCTATCCCAAGGGCTCGCCGAACGAGGCGACGTTCGACAAGATCATCACCGCGATGAAGACGGACGGGACGCTCGACAAGCTGTCGCAGAAATATCTGGCGCCCGCCTTCGGCGGTGATCCCGCCAAGATTCCGTACCTCAATCCCTGACGCGGAGCCTTGACGAGCAACGCCGCCTGCGGCTGTGATCGAGTGATGCCGGCGACGTGTCGGACCGGCGGCGTCAGCACGAGGGGAGGGGCGGCGTGGTGAGCGGCGATGAAACGGCGGCGAAAACGACCGGGATCGCCGTTCCGCGCCGCTTCCGCGCCGGCGAGCCGCCACCGGATCCGACCCATGCCGCCAGCGTCGCGCTCATCGTCGCGGCGCTGGTGGTGCTCGCCAGCTGGGGGACGCTACGCGACGTGCGCCTGGCGCTGACGGCGCTCGACTCAGGCAGCGCGCTCGCCGACGCGATCCTCGTCCTTCTCGCCGCCGTGGCGGCGTTTCCGGTCATCCCGGCTTGGCGCGGGCGGCGGGCCGCGGCCGCGACACGCCAAGCGCTTGCCGCGTCCGAAATCATCGCCGCGCGGGTTGCGGCCGGAGTCGCGGACCCAGGTCTGGATCGCCTTCGGCTACGCCGCGGCGCAGGTCTTGGTCCTGCTGCTCGCCCAGTTCTTCATCGCCAACGATCTCGCGGTGAGCCGCACCTTCTTCCTGCTGCCTGAGCTCGCCAATTCGTTCTGGCTCATCCTCAAGGCATTCTGGACCAACGTCTACATGTTCATGGTGGCCGAGGTGCTGGTCCTCGTCTGGGCGCTCATCGTCGCGATCGCGCGCCTCGCGCCCGGGCCGGCGGGCAAGCCGATCCGGCTCATCGCCACCGCCTATGTCGACATCTTCCGCAGCCTGCCGGCGATCATCAACATCTACCTCATCGGCTTCGGCATCCCGTTGACGGGCCTCCCTTACGTCAAGAGCTTCTCGGCCGAGACCTTCGCCATCGTCGCCCTGACCCTGACGTCGGGAGCCTATGTCGCCGAGATCTATCGCGCCGGCATCGAGAGCATCCATTGGAGTCAGACCGCGGCGGCTCGCTCGCTCGGTCTCTCCTACATGCAGACGCTGCGCTACGTCATCATCCCGCAGGGCGTGCGGCACATCATCCCGCCGCTGCTCAACAGCTTCATCGGCCTGCAGAAGGACACGGCGCTGGTCAACGTCATCGGCAGTATCGATGCCTTCAACCAGTCGATCATCATCGCCACCAACAACTTCAACCTCTCGCCGGTGACGACAGTGGCGCTCTTGTTCATCGTCATCACCATCCCGCAGGCCCGCCTCGTCGACCGCCTGATCGAGCGCGACCGGCGGCGCATGCGGATCGGCAGCTGAGAGCGGGTGCGGCGAGATGACGCTGGTCGAGATCCGCGACGTCCACAAGAGCTTCGGCACGCACAAGGTGCTCGCCGGCATCAATCTCGCGGTCGAGGAGCATCAGGTCGTCTGTCTCATCGGCCCTTCGGGCTGCGGCAAGTCGACGCTGCTCCGTTGCATCAACGGGCTCGAGACGATCGACGGCGGCGAGATTCGCATCCACGGCGACCGCGTCACCGGCCCCGGCGTCGACGTCGACGCACTGCGCCGCGACGTCGGCATCGTCTTCCAGAGCTTCAACCTCTTCCCGCACATGACGGTGCTGGAGAACGTCATGCTGGCGCTCGTCCGCGTCCTCCGCCAGGACCGCGCCGTGGCCGAGGCGACGGCGATGGCGCTCTTGACCCGGATCGGCCTAGCCCACAAGGCGAAGGACTATCCCGACCGGCTCTCCGGCGGGCAGCAGCAGCGCGCCGCCATCGTCCGAGCACTCGCCATGGACCCGATGGTGATGCTGCTCGACGAGATCACCTCGGCGCTCGATCCCGAGCTCGTCTCCGAGGTCCTCAACATCGTCCGCGACCTCGCCGCGGAGGGCATGACGATGCTGCTCGCGACGCACGAGATGGGTTTCGCGCGCGAGGTCGCCGCCAAGGTCTGCTTTCTCTGCGACGGCGTCGTCCACGAGGAGGGGCCACCGGCCGAGATCTTCGGTGATCCCAAGAAGGACCGCACGCGCACCTTCCTCAAACGCATCATCGAGGCACGGCGGCTGTAGGCCGAAATGCTGTCGCGTTGCATTGGCATTTCAACGTGGTTCTCATAAGATCGCTCACGGAGTTGGGTTGAGCGTCTGCACCCGGCTCGGCGCCGAGCAAAAGGTCGAGACATGTCATTGGCGGTGCAACGGCTGCCCACGACTGGCGGCATTCCGCTGATCGATTTTGCGCCGTTCCTCTCGGACGACGGTGAGGCGCGCCGACGGGTCGCCCGTGAGATAGCCTCGGCCTGCGAGACGATCGGCTTCCTCTACCTCAAGAACCATGGAGTTCCCGCGGAGAAGCTTGCTGCGATCTTCGATGCTGCCCGCTTCTTCTTCGCGCTTCCGGAAGCGGTGCGGACGCGTCCGGAGCTGCTGAGCACGCCGGGCCAGACGCGAGGCTACATGCCGCTTCGGGCGCGGCACTATCCCGGCACCGGCGCACCCGACGAGATGGAGGCCTTCAAGGTTCAGATCGAGCTGCCGCCGGACGATCCCGACATTCGCGCCGGCAATCGCATCCACCAGCTCAATAAATGGCCGGAGGGATATCCGGCGTTCCGCGCCACGGTCCTCGACTATTTCGCCGAGATGACGCGACTCTCGACCGCGCTGCTGCGTGCCTTTGCTCTGGCGCTCGGGCTTCCGGAGGAGCATTTCCTTCGGTTCTACGAGAAACCGATGACGCAGCTCTCGCTGCTGCACTATCCACCACAGCCGCCGAGCGCGCCGGAGGATCAATACGGCATCCGTCCGCACGCCGATGCCACCGCCTTCACCATCCTGGCGCAAGACGAGGTCAGCGGGCTCGAAGTGAAGGGTGCTGCCGATCGCTGGGTCCGCGCCGTGCCGATCCCCGGAACGTATGTCATCAACATCGGCAACATGATGGCGCGCTGGACCAACGACCGCTTTGCCTCGACGCTGCATCGGGTGTTCAACCGGACAGGGCGCGAGCGCTACTCCATCCCGTTCTTCGGGATTCCGGATTTCGATGCGGTGGTGAGCTGTCTGCCGACGTGCCAGGGGCCCGGCAATCCGGCGAAATATCCGCCGATGCATGTCGGAGAATTCACGGTGCGCAAGTTCTCGACGGACTGGACGGGTCAAAAACCGCCGTGATCGGGCGCCGCCAGTGGTCCGTCTGATATGCGATATTGACCGAGGAGGGGGAGAGGATGGAAC
>JBGPOZ010000057.1:0-20776 GCA_041488295.1 Allostellaceae bacterium | reverse complement strand
GCGAGCGCGACCGGCGTCTCCGGCGCGCGGTGCGCCAGCAGAATCTCGCGCGCCGCGACGAGCTGCGTCGATCGCCGCGCCGAGCGGGGATTGTAGAGCGCGACGACGAAATCGGCTTCGGCCGCGGCGACGAGGCGGCGCTCGATGACCGGCCAGGGCGTCAAAAGGTCCGAGAGCGAGATCGCGCTGAAATCATGCCCGAGCGGCGCTCCAGCGCGCGCCGCCGCCGTCTGCAACGCAGAAAGACCCGGCACCACCTGGAGCGCGATGCGGCGCCATTCGGGCCGATCCTCGCGGTCGAGCAACTCGAAAACGAGGCTGGCGAGACCGTAGATCCCTGCATCGCCCGAGGAGACGAGCGCGACGGCGCCGCCTGCGCCAGCGAGATCGAGCGCCTGCCGCGCGCGCTCGGTCTCGGCGCCGAGCGCGCTTTCATGCCGCGCCTTGCCATGGATGGCGGGGCCGAGAAGATCGAGATAGAGGCCGTATCCGACGATGTCGGTCGATGCGGCGAGCGCCGCCGCAGCCTCGGGGGTGCGCGATGCAGCATCGCCGGGGCCCATCCCGACGATGACGAGCCGCCCGCGCGCGCGGCCGATGCGCGAGGGATCGAGCGGCATCGCCGCGCGGGCAATGGCGCAGGTCGCGCGCTTTCCCTTCCGCTTCGGCACGACGAGCGTCCCCGACGCGCCGGCCGCGGCAAGCGCCGCCCCTTCGGCGACGCCCCAGCAGCCGGTCTCGCGGAAGACCGCCTCGGATGGGTTCGCAAGGCGCGGCGTTTCGGCAAGGAGCGCGTCGGCGGTGAAGAATCGCGCAGGAACGCCGATATGCGCAGCGAGACGATGAACCGCCGCCTCGTCGGATTTGAGGTCAAGCGATACGACCGCCGCCACTGCGCCCGCGGCAAGACCTGCGTCGCGCAATGTCGCCTCCGCGAGTGCGATCAGATCCTCGGCAGGGCAGTCGCGCTCGCAGCCGACGCCGAGCGCCAGCACCGGCGGGTGGAGCACGAGCGCTTCCTCCGATGGCACGGGCTGCCGGTCGGTGATGCGAATGGCGGCCGATGCCGTCTCGGCGAAGCGTACATCGCCCTCCTTCAGCCAATCGGCGGTCCCGGCCTCGATGCGCAACGCGACGGGATCGCCGGCGAGCAGCCGTGCGGCGATGCCCTTGGCGCGCTCGGAATTGGCGACGCGCCAACCCGGCGGCGGCTCGTCGAGGGCGAAGCCGAGGCGGAGATCGCCCGCCGTCGTCACCGCGGCGCTGCCGCCCGTCACCGCGGCGATCGCGCGTGCCAGCGCATTGGCGCCGCGATGGCCGCCGAGCAACGGCACCGCCGCCGAGCCGTCCTCGGCGATGGCGACGACCGGCGGCTCGCGCCCCTTGTCGGCGAGGAGAGGCGCCACGGCGCGAATGAGAATCCCCGCGGCGCAGATTCCGACGATCGGCGTGCCGGCGGCGAAAAGCTGCGCCACATGCTCGGCGGCGCTGATGAAGACCGTGTCGCCAGCGAGGCCTTTGCCGGCGAGCGCGTGGATCGTCGCCCCCGGGAGGATCGCCTTGACGCGCTGCGCCATCGCCGCGGCGCTCGGGCCGAGCACGAGGATCGCGGCGTTCGGGGGGAGGCTCACGATGCCGCCTCCGCGGGGCCGCGCAGCAGGATCATCGCGAAATAGGGCACGGTTTCCGCGGCGACCTCCGCCAAGGGCAGGACGCGCTGATTGGCGAGGCTGGCGCGCTCGACATAGGTCGCGCGCTCGGTGAGGCCGAGGCGATCCAGCGCCGCGCGCACCTTCGCGAAATGGCGGCCGAGCTTGATGATCGCAGCGGCATCGGCAGCGGCGAGACGCCGCTCGAGCGCCGCCGCGTCCAATGTCGCCGGCACCACGGTCAAGGTCTGAGTTCGCTCGGTCAATGGCAGCCGGGCGGCGGCGGCGCATGCCGTGATCGACGAGACGCCGGGGACGATCTCGACCGGAAAGCGCCCGGCAAGACGCGTGAAGAGATAGATGAACGAGCCGTAGAAGAAGGGATCGCCCTGGCAGAGGATCGCGACGTCCTGCCCCGCCGCCAGCTCGGCGCCGATCGCCGCCGCGGCGTTGTCGTAGATCGCCGCCGCCGGGAAGCGCTCGGGCAGCATCGGCACCTCGATGGCGATCTCGCGCTGCGCCGGCCGCAGCCAGCGCGCGACGATGCCGCGCGCGAAGCTCTCGCCGCCCGCCGGCGCCGGATACGCCACGACCGGCGCCGCCTCGATGAGGCGCAGCCCCTTCAAGGTGAGGAGCTCGGGATCGCCGGGGCCGACGCCGATGCCGAAGGCGGTGCCGCGGCGCATCAGCCGCCTGCCACGGAATAGAGAGCAAGCGTCATACGCCGACGGCTTCGCGAGTAGTCGATGCCGCTCGTCTCTCCGAGCTTCAACGGCGCTCTTCCGTGCTCCGCCAAGGCGGCGCGGAAGGCGGCGTCGTCCGACCCCGCGACGAGCGCCAGCTTGCCCGGCTCCGCCGCGAGATCCTCCGCGGCCTGCACCGCGCCGGCGGCGCGAATCTTGCCGCCGAGGAGAAAGACGAGGCTCGGCTCGTTGTAGCCGACGGTGTCGATCACGCCGCCTTGCTGCGATGCATGACTCCCGACGAGCGCTGCGGCGCTGCGGCTCAGCCATACGCCGTCGAGGCGCGGCAGGATGCCGGCGAAGCTCGGCGCGAAGACGAGGAGTGCGAGCGCCGCCGCGATCGGTGCGGTGGTCGCGCCGAAGCCCTGGCGGAGCTGGCGAATGAGGATGACCCCAAAACCGACGATCGCGGCTGCGGGGAGTAGGTTCAGCATCTGCAGGCTGTCGCCGAGCGCGAGCGGCAGAGCGATCAGCGCGACAGCGAGACCTCCGCCGATCGAAGCCCAAAAGACGAAGAAGGCGGCGTCGATGCCGCGCTTGCGCAGGGCGAGCGGCTCCTTCGCGTGCGCGACAAGGGCGCCGCCGATGAGGAGGGCCAGCGCCGGATAGAGCGGCAGCACGTAATGCGGCAGCTTGGTCGGGACGAGCTCGAAGACGAGCCAGCTCGGCACGATCCAGGCGAGGAGGAAGCGCTCCGCCGAGGCGCTGCGGCGGCGCCAGCCGAAGATCGCCGCCATGCCGAGAAGAAAGGAGCCCGGCCAGAACGTCGCCGGCAACAGGAGAAGATACGCGCCGGGCGGTGCGCCATGCGATTCCTGGGCGCCGATCAGCTTGCCGAGAAGATCATGGCCGACCGCCTCGCCGAGAAATTCGCCGCCGGTCGCGCCCTGGACCGCGACGATCCACGGCAGGACGATGAGCGCTGCCAGCGGTATGCCCCAGCTCGGCCGCAAACCGCGAAGCCAGCGCCAGCGCCGATCGGCGATGACGAGAGCGAGAACGGTGAGGAGGCTGACGAGCGGCGTCACCGGCCCCTTGATGAGCGCGCCCATGCCTTGCGCCAGCCAGAAAACGAGCGCGAAGCCCGGCGTGGTATGCCGCCCGTCGCGCGCATCGCGATAGATCGTGCCGAGCGCGCCTTGCGCCGCGACGATGGTCGCGAGCAGCATCGCATCGGTCTTGGCGAGGTGCGCTTCGGCGACGAGGAGCGCCGCGCCCGCCAGCACCAACGCGCCGCAGAATGCGGCCTCGCGCCCGACGATGCGCGCGCCGAAGCCGAAGGCGAGGAGCACGGCGGCGGTGGCGCCGAGGAGCGAGGGCAGGCGATAGGGCCACGCGGCGTTGCTCGCCGGCGTGCTGAAGAGCGCGACCGACGCGGCTTGCAGCCAGTAGATGCCCGCCGGCTTCTTGTTGCGCGCCTCGTCCTGGAAGCGGATGCGCAGGAAATCGCCGGTCTCGAGCATCTGCCGCGAGGCCTGCATGAAGCGCGCCTCGTCGCGGTCGAGCGGCGGCATCGCGGCGATGCCGGGCAGGTAGAGCGCGAGGCACAGCGCACCGAGGAGCGCCCATGGCCGCCAGCCGAGCGTCAGCCTTTCGAGGATCGAGGCGGTTGACGTCGCCGCCGGCGCCTCGTTCATGCCGCGCCACTTGGCTTCAATGCGGCAAGCTGCGTCACCGGCATCAACGGCCGCCAGGCGAGATGTCCGCCCATGGGTTCCGCGCGCGCAACCGCGATGCGCGTCAGGCTGCCGCCATGCCGTGCATGGAACGCGCCGAGCGCCGCTTCGCCGTCCAAGGTCACGGCATTGGCGACGAGGCGGCCGTGCGGTTGCAGACGCGCAAAGAGCTCGTCGAGCAATCCGGCGGTGCCGACGCCGCCGCCGAGGAAGATGGAGTCGGGCGGCGGCAAGCTCGCGAGCGCCTCCGGCGCGGCTCCGGCGACGATGCGCAGCTCGGGGACGCCGAGCGCGCCGGCATTGCGCGCGATCAGCGCGCAGCGTTTTGCGTCGCGCTCGATGGCGACAGCGCGGGTGCGTCTTGCCGCGCGCAGCCATTCGATGGCGACCGAGCCGCACCCGGCGCCGACATCCCAGAGCAATTGCCCCGGTAACGGCGCCAGCGCCGCGATCGTCGCGGCGCGCAGCTCGCGCTTGGTCAATTGCCCGTCATGGAAAAAAGCATCGTCGGGAAGCCCGGCGGCGCGCGAGAGGAGACGAGCGTCCGGGCCGGGGCGGCAGAAAATGGCGACGGTGTTGAGATCGGCGCAGCGCCGGTCGTGCCATTCCGCGGCGGTCGCCGAATGCATCGCCTCCTTCGCGCCGCCCATATGCTCGAACACGGTCAGCTCGCTCGGACCCCAGCCTTGCGCGCAGAGGAGACGGGCGATCGCCGCCGGCGTCGCACCGTCTTCGGAGAGGACGAGAAGGCGCTGCTCGGGCGCGAGATGGAGTGAAAGGCGCTCGAGCGGGCGACCATGCAAGGTCAAGGTCTCGCATTCGGCAAGCGGCCAGGCGAGGCGCGATGCCGCAAGGGTGAAGGCGCCGATCTGCGGCAGAATCGTCATTTCGTTGCGCTCGAAGCGGCGGGCGAGGGTCACGCCGACGCCGTAGCACATAGGATCGCCGCTCGCCAGCACGGCGACGGGCCGGCCGCGCCATTCGGCGATGCGATCGATCGTGCGCTTGAGCGGGCGCTCCCAGCAATGTCGCTCGGCTTTTCCGGCCGCGATCATCGCGAGATGGCGCTCGCCGCCGACAAGGAATTCGGCATCGTCGATCAGAACCCGCGCAGCGTCGCCGATACCGGCGAGCCCGTCTTCGCCGATGCCGATGATCGAGAGCCACGGCGTCACGGCGCTATTCCTCCGCCGCGCCGCACAGCGCATTGACCGACGCCGCCGCGAGCGCGCTGCCGCCGCGCCGCCCGGCGAGCGCGATGAAGGAGAGGCCGAACGCGTTGCCGGCGAGCGCCGCCTTGGCTTCGGCGGCGCCGACGAAGCCGACGGGAAAGCCGAGGATGAGCGCCGGGCGCGCCGCGCCGGCTTCGATCAGCTCCAAAAGATGAAAGAACGCGGTCGGCGCGTTGCCGATCGCGACGATGGCGCCGGCAAGGTGCGGGCGCCACAGCTCGACCGCGGCGGCCGAGCGCGTCGTCGCGAATTTTCGCGCGAGGTCGGGCACCGCGGGATCATCGAGCGTGCAGATGACGCGATTTCCGGTGGGCAGGCGCTTGCGGATGATGCCGTGCGCCACCATCGCGGCGTCGACCAGGATCGGCGCACCGGCGGCAAGCGCCGCCTCTCCCGCACCGACCGCATCCGCCGACCAGACGAGATCGGCAATGATAGACGGATCGGCGACGGCATGAACGAGACGGAGCGCGAGCGGGTGCAGCGATTCGGGAAGGCGCGAAAGATCGGTCTCTTGCCGAATGAGCGCGAAGGAACGGCGGTAGATCGCTGCGGGATCGCGGAGATATTCGAATGGCATCGCGTGCCCCTCACCCTCCCGCGCGGGGCGCGGGCCCCTCCCTCTCCCGCATGCGGGAGAGGGGCTCTCCTCCCTCTCCCGCATGCGGGAGAGGGTTGGGGTGAGGGCTCTTCGCGCCCGCAGCGACGATCCCGAGCACCCATCCCTCTTCCGTCTCGACGATCGCGCGTTCCGCTGCGGACAATGCAGGGTCTCCGGCGAAGAGCGCGTCGAGCGCGCCGTCATCGTCCAGCGCCGCGAAGTGATGCGCGATGGTCCGCACCTGCGCCGAATCCTTGACCTCGCCGTCGCGCAGCAGCGGCGGCACGAGCGACGGCCAGATTTCGGCAAAGATGATTCGCGCTGCACCGTTGGCGGATCCGAGCGGCCGCAGCCCCGTCTCGAACGGCCACACGGATGACCGCTCGACGAAATGCGGGTCGTTGCGCAGGCGACGGACGATTGGGATTCCGGTCAGCGCCTGGCTTCCCGCCGAGCCGGTGCCGGCGAGCTTCCAGCCGGGCTGCAAGCGCCGCATGCGCTGATCCGAGAGCCGCCGCTCGGCGAGGCCCTCGGCCTCGTGGCGATGATGATGCGTCATGGCGAGGAACGGCGTCGCCTGGCGCGCCGGACAGCCCCAGAACGGGAAGGCGCCGTTCGAGATGCGGCGATTGAACGCGGCGGCGACAGCAAAGCGATTGCTGGCGTTGCGCTCGTCGTCGACGAGATGGTCGGCGATCTCGTCCCAGATCGCCCGCCAGGGAGACCCGGAAACGCCGAGCCGCGCCGCGAGCCCTTGCGCGTAACCGAACGGAAAATCGCAGCCGAACAGGATCGAGCGCTGCGCGGCGAGCCCGCCCTCGAGAATATCGCGCAAGCGGCGATGCGCCTCATGCCGCGTCGGCGGGTTTTCGAGCGCCGCCACCGCGAGCGCGCCGCCCCGCCGCACGAGATGGCAGAACCAGATGCTGTCGCGGCCGCGCTTGGGCGTATTCGCCGCGCTCCAATCGAGCATCAGATACGCATCGAAGAGCGGAGCTGCCATGAAAGTCGCTCACTTCGTCGCGTGACCGTGGTTGTGATGATGCGCATGGCCGTCGCCGTGATGATGGTGATCCGCATCGGTGCCGATGCCGCGGACGTGATGGTGATGGCCCGCCTGCGGCGCCGCCACCGCGTCGGCATAGCCGACGATCTGCGTGCGGTATTTGCACAGCTGGCAGTTCATCGCCGGATTGCCGGTGCGGATCTCCTCGACGCGCTCGGCGAAGGCGTCGAGTACGCTCGGATGGTCGCGCAAATAGGGCGCCTTGACGAATTCGATCTCGGAATGAAGCGCCGCCACCTCGTCGGTCTCGGCGTAGATGCGCTTCACCAGGATGCCGGTGAACAGGAAGTACGGGAAGACGACGATGCGCTGGAAGCCGAGCCGCGCCGCCCGCTCGAGCGCCGCGCCGACGCGCGGATGGGCGACGCCGCTGAAGGCGATCTCGGCCCAGCCGAATCCCATCCCCTCCCACAACATGCGTGCGACCTTGGCGATGTTGGAGTTGGCGTCGGGATCGTTGGTGCCGCGGCCGACGACGAGAAGAAGGCTTTGGCTCCGCGCGATGCTGCGCTTCGCTTCGATCTCGGCCGCGGCGATGCGCGCCGCCGCCGCCTCGAGCAATTTCGCATCGATCGCGAGATCGCGGCCGAAATTGACGGCGATGCCGGGATTCTCCGCCGCGAAGGTGTTGATCTCCCAGGGAAGATCGTTCTTCACATGGGTCGCGGCGAAAAGCATGCCGGGGACCGCGAGAATGCGCTTGGCGCCCCGCGCCTTCAACGCTTCGAGCCCGTCGCGGATCATCGGCCGCGCGAATTCGAGATAGCCCGTCTCGACGTCATAGCCCGGCAGCCTCGCCTTGATGCCGCCCGCGACCAGCTCGAATTCACGAATGGCGTCGGTGTCGCGGCTGCCATGCCCGCATACCATCACGGCGATCTTGTCCATACCCTCTCCTTTTCCCCTGATGCGGCCCGAAGGATGTTGACGGGCGCCGCACGCGCCTCCAATCCTCCGCAGCCATGTTGTTCTCTAGCGCGCCGACGCTCGGCCTCGATCCGCTTCTCGTCCTTGCCGGCGCGCTGATGCTCGATGCCATCCTCGGCGACATGCCCGCTCTCTTCGACCGCGTGCCGCACCCGGTCGTGCTCATCGGCCGCGCCGTCGCCTGGTTCGAGGACCGCCTCAACCGGCCGCAGCGGAGCGAGACGGCGCGCCGCGCGCGCGGCATCATCACCGTCGGCATCCTGGTTGGCGGCGCGGCGCTTCTCGGATTCCTCCTCGACGCGCTGTGCCGCGCCTTCGCCTATGGTTGGGCCATCGAGCTCGTCATCATCGCGATCCTGGTGGCGCAGCGGAGCCTCTTCGAGCGCGTGCGCGACGTGAAGGTCGCGCTTGCGGCCGAGGGGGTCGAGGCAGGTCGTGCCGCGGTGCGCCACATCGTCGGCCGCGACCCCGCGAGCCTCGATGCGTATGGCGTGGCGCGCGCCGCTATCGAATCGCTCGCCGAGAATTTCAGCGACGGCGTCGTCGCGCCGGTCTTCTGGACCGTGCTGCTCGGCCTGCCCGGCCTCTTCGCCTACAAGACCGTGAACACGCTCGACAGCATGGTCGGCCATCGCTCGCCGCGCTACCGCAGCTTTGGCTGGGCGGCGGCGCGGTTTGACGATCTGCTCAATCTGGTGCCGGCGCGGCTCGCCGGCGTGCTGATCGCCGCCGCCGCCTTCCTCGCACCGCAAGCCGAGGGGAGCGCGGCGCTGCGCATCATGCTGCGCGATGCCGGCAAGCACCGCTCGCCGAACGCCGGCTGGCCCGAGGCGGCGATGGCGGGTTCGCTCGGCCTCGCGCTGGCGGGTCCGCGCCGCTATGACGGACATGTCGTCGAGGACCCTTGGCTCGGCGATGGACGGGCGCGCGCGACGCCCGCCGACATGGACCGCGCGCTCCTTGTCTACCTCCTCGCCTGCACCCTTCAGCTCGCGGCGATCCTCGCGCTCTTCCTGCTGCTGCCGCATCTGCATTTCGCCGTGTGAGTCAGCTTCCCGACGGGGTTCATCACCTCTCCCCTCCGGGGAGAGGCAGGGGTGAGGGGGAGCCGCCGCACGCATGATGCCAAATGGTAATGCTATGCTGCGGCGCGTCCCCCTCACCCCGGCCCTCTCCCCGAGGGGAGAGGGAGAAATGCCGCGATCGTGCTCGAGCTCACCCCGCATGCGCGATCTCCACGAGGCGCGCCACGTCGAGATACTCTTCGAGATGCGCCGCGAGCGCATCGAGGACCGTCTCGATGCGCTCCGCGAAAGCGAGCGTCCCATCGCCGCTGCCGCCGAGCCGCGCGATGAAGGCGCGGCGAAATCCGTCCGCCGCGAAGAGGCCGTGCAGGTAGCAGCCGGCGACAGCGCCGTCCGGCGATTGCGCACCCTCCGTGCGTCCCTCGCCGAGACGCAGCATCGGCCGCGCCGTCGCCGGTCCCGTCGTCGCGCCGACATGCATTTCGTAGCCGCGCACCTGTTCGCTGCTCGCAAGCTCGATGCCGGCGGCCTCGCGCAGCGTCTTTTCCCGGCCGAGCACCGTCTCGATGTCGAGAAACCCCAGCCCCTGCGCTTCGCCCGGCGCGCCTTCGATGCCGTGCGGATCGGCGATGTGGCGTCCCAGCATCTGATAGCCGCCGCAGAGGCCGAGGATGCGCCCGCCGCGGCGGCGATGCGCGAGGATGTCGATGTCCCAGCCTTCGCCGCGCAATGCCGCGAGATCGGCGAGCGTCGCCTTCGAGCCGGGCAGCAGGACGAGGTCGGCATCGCCTGGCAAGGCTCGCCCCGGCGGCACGAGGTCGAGCGTGACGTCAGGCTCGGCAGCGAGCGGGTCGAGATCGTCGAAATTGGCGATGCGCGGCAGGCGTGGCACGGCGATCTTGATGCGCCCCGAGGGAGCGCCCTTCGCGTAACCGTCGAGCGCCATGCCGTCCTCGGCCGGCAGATGGCGCGCCGCCGCAAAGAACGGGACGATGCCGAGGCTCGGCATGCAGGTGCGTTCCTCGATCGCCGCGAGCGCATCGTCCATGAGCCGCACATCGCCGCGGAATTTGTTGATGATGAAACCCTTGAGCCGCGCGCGTTCCTCCTCGGCGAGGAGCGCGTGCGTGCCGACCAGCGCCGCGATGACGCCGCCGCGATCGATGTCGCCGACGAGGATGACCGGGATTTCGGCCGCCGCGGCGAAACCCATATTGGCGATGTCGCCCGCGCGCAGATTGATCTCGGCCGGGCTGCCGGCGCCTTCGACGAGGATGATGTCGGCCGCGGCGCCGAGCCGGGCGAAGCTGTCGAGCACATGCGGCATCAATGTCGGCTTCAAGCCGCGATAGGCCGCCGCTGTCGCCGTGCCGAAGATCCGCCCCTGGACGATGATCTGCGCGCCCGTCTCCGATTGCGGCTTCAGCAGCACCGGGTTCATGTCGACCGAGGGCTCGACGCCGCAGGCGCGCGCCTGCAGCGCCTGGGCGCGCCCGATCTCGCCGCCTTCGCGCGTCACCGCGGCGTTGTTCGACATGTTCTGCGGCTTGAATGGGCGCACGACATGGCCGCGACGCGTCAAGGCGCGGCAGAGACCGGCGACGAGCAGCGATTTGCCGACATCGGAGCCGGTCCCCTGCAGCATGAGGGCCGGGGGGCGCCTATTCGGCGACAAGGGCGGTCCGCAGCGGATCGGCGGCGGGATTGGTGGCCGCGTCCTTGAGGACGATCTGCTCGGCGCTGAACTCCTTGCCGTAGTAGGCGGTGTTGTACGATTCACGCGGCTTGATGAGCGAACCCTCGAGCGTGATGCCGGCATAGGCGCCCTTTGCCTTCGCCCAGGCGATGACGTCGACACCGGCATTCGTCGTTGCCGCCGCCTCGGCGTTGGAACCGACGACGAGCACGGTCAAGCCGGCCTTGGCGCCGAGCTTCACCTCATTCTTCATCCACGCCTTCAGCGCCTTGTCGCTCATGACAAACAGAACGAGCTCCGCTTCCTCGAGCCCGATCTGCAAGCCGAAAGAAGCGGCGCCGACGGTGTAGAAGGCGGGATAGCTCCAGCCACCGGCCGCGGATTTGACGAGAAGAACGCCCGAGCCGCCCTCGCCGCCGACGAAGAAGCCGCCCTTGACGAGCTCGGGGACGATCATGACCGCCTTCGCCTCTTTGATGAGGCTGAGCGAATTGCCGAAGCTCTTGTCGCTCCGCATGTCGCCGATCGTGACCTTGGCGTGATCGACGATCTGTTGTTGGTCGGAGCCGGCGAAAGCCGGGGCAGTCAGAAGGCATAACGCTGCGAGCAGCGCGACGGCACGAGTGACGGTGCGGATCATTGTTCGTCCTCCCAGTCGTTCACGTGGATACCATGCTAGAACTCGATCCCCTGCTGCGCCTTGACGCCGCCGCGGAACGGATGCTTGACGAGCGTCATCTCGGTGACGAGGTCGGCGATCTCGATGAGTTCGGGCTTGGCGTTGCGGCCGGTGACGATGACGTGCAGATCGCGCGGCTTGCCTTTCAAGGTCGAGATCACCTCATCCAGCGGCAGGTAATCATAGCGCAGCACGATGTTGAGCTCGTCGAGCAGAACGAGGCGATAGGATGGATCGGCGATCATCGTCTTCGCCATCTCCCAGGCGGCACTTGCCGCGGCGATGTCGCGGGCGCGGTCCTGCGTATCCCAGGTGAAGCCCTCGCCCATCGCCTTGCAGGTGACGAGCTCGGGGAATTTCTCGAGGACGACGCGCTCGCCGGTGCCCCATTTGCCCTTGACGAATTGCACGATGCCGACGCGCATGCCGTGGCCGATGCAGCGGAAGACCATGCCGAAGGCCGCCGTCGATTTCCCTTTGCCGGTGCCGGTGTGGACGATGAGAAGACCGCGCTCCTCGGTCTTGGTCGCGAGCATCTTGGTGCGCGCCGCCTTGCGCTTCACCATCTTCTCGTTGTGACGGCGGTTCACCTCCTCTTCGCTCTCGGGCATCTCGGTCGTCATGTGATCCCCTTCGCGCCAAGCTCGGCCAGGCGGTCCTGGACGCTGTTGAGGCGCGGCCGCCAAAGGCCGCGGTGGATGGCCTCGGTGAAGCGCCGGCTCATCTCGCCGAGCGCCGCCGGATTGTGCTCCGCCATGAAGGCGCGAACCGTGTCGTCGGCAACGTAAGCTTCGTAGAGCAGATCGAAATGGTGGTCCTTCACCGCGCGCGCCGTCGCGGCGAAGGCGAAGAGGTAGTCGACCGTGGCGGCGATCTCGAAGGCGCCCTTGTAGCCGTGGCGCATCACTCCGGCGAGCCATTTCGGATTGACGGCGCGCGCCCGCACGACGCGGCCGATCTCGTCCTCGAGGGTCCGCACCTTCGGACTCTCGGGGCGCGAATGGTCGAGATGCCAGACCGTCGGTTGCCGCCCCGAGAGATGGCGGATCGCGACGGCAAGCCCGCCCTCGAACTGATAATAATCGTCGCTGTCGAGGAGATCGTGCTCGCGATTGTCCTGATTGTGCAGGACCGCTTCGGCGGCGGCGAGGCGGGTCTTGAACATCGCGCCTTCCGCGGCACCCTCGGCGCCGGCGCCATACGCGAAGCCGCCCCAGGCGAGGTAGGCTTCGGCAAGCTCCTTGTCGCCGCTCCAGCCGCCCTCGTCGATGAGCGCCTGCAGCCCTGCGCCATAGGCGCCCGGCTTCGCGCCGAAGACGCGGAACCCGGCGCGGCGGCGCGCGGCCTCCGCCGGAACGCCCGCGCGTTCGAGATCGGCCGCATCCTCGGCAACGCGCGCGGCGAGCGGATTGACGGCTTCAGGCTCGTCGAGCGCCGCCACGGCGCGCGCCGCCGAATCGACGAGATCGATGAGGTTCGGGAATGCATCGCGGAAGAAGCCCGAGACGCGCAAGGTCACATCGACCCGCGGCCGGTCGAGCAGTCCCGCCGGCATGATCTCGAAGCCGGTGACGCGCCCGGTCTTCGTCTCCCAGACCGGCCGCGCGCCCATCAGCGCCAGCGCTTGCGCGACATCGTCGCCGCCCGTCCGCATCGCCGCTGTGCCCCAAGCCGAGAGCGCGATGCGCTTGGGATAAGCGCCGTGCTCCTGCGCGTGACGCTCGACCAGAAGCTGCGCCGACTTCCAGCCCAATTGCCAGGCCGCCGGCGTCGGCACAGCTCGGCTGTCGAGCGAATAGAAATTGCGCCCCGTCGGCAACACCTCCGGCCGTCCCCGGCTCGGCGCGCCCGACGGGCCGGGCGGCACGAAGCGGCCGGCGAGTCCGGCGAGGAGCCCGGCGATCTCAGCCTCGCCGCAGACGGCAATGGTGGGCCGAAGCACGCGCGCGATCCAGTCGAGGACGCGGCGGGTTCTATCCCCTACTCCCTCTCCCGCGTGCGGGAGAGGGTCGGGGTGAGGGCTAGCCGCTGTCATGCCCTCACCCTGCCCTCTCCCGCACGCGGGAGAGGGTTCCATCTGTGCGGTAGCGGCGACGTGTTCTCGCGCCAGCAACTCCAACCGCTCGACCGTGTCGCCGATCGAGCGCCAGGCATCCGACGCCATCGCCGCAAGCGCCGCCGGCCGCGGTCCCGTCCACGCAACCCCGAGATCGCAATCGAGCGGGTCGAAGTTGAGACCGAGATCCTCGGCGAGGGCGCGCAGGAGCGAGGCTTCTTCCGGCGAGGTGCCGCGCGGCAGGCGGGCGAGCGCGACGAGGAGATCGGTCAACGCCTCGCCATCGGGCGAGCAGCCGAAGACATGCAGCCCGTCGCGGATCTGCATTTCCTTCAACTCGCAGAGATAGCCGTCGAGCTTGCCGAGCGCCGCCTCGGGCTTCTCGCCGGGTGCGATGCCGCAATCGCGGTCGAGGCCGGAGGCGCGCACGAGGTCGAGGATCTGGCCGGTGAGGAGCTTCAAGCGCCTGGGATCGCTGCCCGAGGCTTCGTAATATTCGTCGACGAGGCGCTCCAGCTCGGCCGCGCGGCCGTAGCTTTCGGCGCGCGTCAGCGGCGGCGTCAGATGGTCGATGATGACGGCCTGGGCGCGGCGCTTCGCCTGCGTCCCCTCGCCCGGGTCGTTGACGATGAAGGGATAGAGATGCGGCAGCGGCCCCAGCGCCGCCTCCGGAAAGCATTCGGCCGAGAGCGCAACCGCCTTGCCCGGCAGCCATTCGAGATTGCCGTGCTTACCCATCTGCACGACGGCATCGGCGCGGAAGGCGTCGGCGAGCCAGGCGTAGAAGGCGAGATAGCCGTGCGGCGGAACGAGATCGGGCGAATGGTAGCTTTGCGTCGGATCGATGTTGTAGCCGCGCGCCGGCTGAAGGCCAATCGCGACCTTGCCGAGGCGGAAGGCGGAAATGACGAAATAGCCGCAATCGAGCCGGCTCTCGCGGAAGAAGGCATCGCGCTCGGGCGGACCCCAGCGCGCCGTCACCGCCTCCTGCACCGCTAGCGGGAGACTCGCGAAGAACGTGGCGTAGTCGCTGCGTTGGAGGCTTTCCTCGACGGGACGTCTGGCGCTCGCGGGATCGTTGGTGGGTCCGGCGAGAAGGCGACGGATGAGGGAATCGCCATCCACCGGAATGTCGGCAAGATCGTAGCCCGCCGCCTTCATCGCGCGCAGCGCCTCGATCGTGCCGGCCGGTGTGTCGAGCCCGACGCCGTTGCCGATCCGCCCGTCGCGATTGGGGTAGTTGGCGAGAACGATGGCGATGCGCCGTTCCGCGGGCGGCTTGTTGCGCAGGCGCAGCCAGTTGCGGGCGAGGTCGGCGACGAAGGCGATGCGGTCGGCGAGCGGGCGGTATTCGACGAGATCGGCTTCGGTCAAGGAATCACGTGCGGCGCCGTCCTTGAACGAGACCGCGCGTGTGATGATGCGCCCGTCGATCTCGGGCAGCGCGACGTTCATCGCGATATCGCGCGCATCGAGGCCGCGCTTCCCCGCGCGCCACGCCTCGCTGGTGCCGCCGGAGAGGACGATCTGCAAGACCGGGCAATCGAAGCGGTCGAACGGCGTCGGGCTGCGCGCCGCGCCCGGAGCCGAGACGGCAAAGCCGGTGGCGTTGAGGACGATCGCCGGGGGCGCTGCGGCGAGGAGATCGTCGAGGATCCGCACGGCTTGCCCGTCCTTGAGGCTCTGCGCGAAGATCGGCAGCGGGTTGACGCCGCGCGCCCGAAGCGCGGCGACAAGCGCGTCGATCGGCGCGGTGTTCGCCGATTGGACGAGCGCGCGGTAGAAGATCACTGCGGCGGTCGGCGCATTTGCGCGCCATTCGACGCTGATCTCGGCAAGGCTCGGCAATGCCTTTCCCGGCCAATGGAGGCCGGCGCGCAGCAGCGGTGCCGGCTCGCGCCAGGATTGATCGGCGCGGCCGATGAGGCTCGCCGCGTAACGCAGACACCCTTCGGCATTGGCGGGCCCCCCTTCGGCGAAATAGCGCCAGAGCCGCAGCGCCGCCTCGCCCGGCACCGTCGCGAGCGAGGTCAGCTCGGGATCGGGCAGCTCGTCGCCGGGCAGCAGCGCCAGGAGAATGCCGCGCTCGCGCGCCAGAGCCGCGAGGCGGTCGATCCCATAGGGCCAATAGCCGCGCCCGCCGAGAACGCGGGCGATGACGAACTTCGCTTGCGCCGCGACGCGCTCGACATAGAGATCGACCGAGTAGTTGTGGCCGAGCCGCATGAGATTGGCGAGGCGAAGGCTCGGCCAATCGCCGGCATTCTCGACGAGCCGACGCTGCGCCGCCGCGAGGCAGGCGATCTCGCTGTCCGCCGCCGAGAGGATGACGATCTCGCCCGGGCTCTGCCCAAGATCGACGGCGCTGGAGCCGTCGGCGATCGTTCCCGGTTGCGCGGCAAGGAGATGCATCAGCGCGCCGCCATACTCCCTCTCCGGTTTACGGGAGAGGGTCGGGGTGAGGGGATGGGAGCACGAGCAGCGCCGTGGGAAACAGCGGCGTATGCCCTCACCCTGCCCTCTCCCGTAACCTCTCGGCGAAGCTCCGCTTCGCCTGTCGTGACAGCGGAAGCCTCCGGCTTCCGCGAGAACGGGAGAGGGTTCCATCGCGGGATTGCGAAGACCGGCGCCATCTTCGCCTATGCCTGCAGCGCCGCGGCGATGGCGGCGCGGTCGAGGCCTTTCTTGCCGATGACGACGAGACGGCTCTCGCGCGTTTCGCCCGGACGCCAGGGCCGGTCGAAATAATGCTGCAGCCGCGCGCCGACGCCTTGCACGACCTGACGCAGCTCCTTGCCGGGGACCGCGAGAAAGCCCTTCAACCGAAGGATATCGTGCTTGGCGGCGGCATCGGCCAGGCGGCGTAGGAAGGCGGCCGTGTCGGCGACCGGACCGCGCTCCACGACGAAGCTCTCGAAATCGTCGTGATCGTGCTCGCCTTCGGCATCGAGATGCGAGGGGCGGTTGGCGAGATCCTCCTCGGCGGCGGCGCCGAGGCCGAGGAGGAGCGCCGGCGCGAGGCGGCCGTGCTCGGCCTCGACCAGCTTCACCGCCGGCCGCAGCCTCGCCGCGATCGCGCCGCGCGTCGCGGCAAGCTGGTCCGCACCCAGGAGATCGCCCTTGTTGAGGATGACGAGATCGGCGCAAGCGAGCTGATCGGTGAAGACCTCTTCGAGCGGGTTGTCGTGATCCAAGGCGGGATCGGCGGCACGTTGCGCCTCGAGCGCGGCGACATCATCGACGAAGCGTCCCGCCGCCACCGCCGCCGCGTCGATCACGACGACGACGCCGTCGACCGAGACGCGGCTTTTCACCTCCGGCCAGTTGAAAGCCTGAACGAGCGGCTGCGGCAAGGCCAGGCCCGAAGTCTCGATGACGATGTGATCGGGCGGCTCGGCGCGGTCGAGGAGACCTTGCAAAGTCGGCAGGAAATCATCGGCGACGGTGCAGCAGATGCAGCCATTGGCGAGCTCGACCACATCCTCCTCGGTGCAGCTTTCGAGGCCGCAGCCGAGCAGAAGCTCGCGGTCGATGCCGAGCTCGCCGAACTCGTTGATGACGAGGGCGAGCCGCCTTCCGCCGGCATGCTCGACGAGATGGCGCAAGAGGCTCGTCTTACCGGCGCCGAGAAAGCCGGTGACAATGGTGACGGGAATTTTTCGGGTCACGGTGAATCCTTCAGCAGAAGCGGCAACCCTGCCGTCATCAGGACGACGCGGCCCGCGATGGCGGCGAGCGCCTGGTTCAATTCCCCGGCGCGGTCGCGGAATTCGCGGGCAAGCGCATTCTCCGGCACGATGCCGAGCCCGACCTCGTTGGCGACAAGCGCGATAGGCCCTGCAAGGCGCGGCAGCGCCTCGATGAGGCGGCGCGTCTCGGCGGCGACGTCGAGACCGGCGAGCATGAGGTTGGAGAGCCAAAGCGTCAGGCAATCGACGAGGATGGGGCGCTCGGGATGCGCAGTTTCGGCAAGCCGGGCGACGAGATCGAGCGGCTCCTCGACGGTTTCCCAACGCGTTCCGCTCGGCGACGCGGCGCGACGCTCGCGGTGGCGGCGAATGCGCTCTTTCATCTCGTCGTCGCGCGCTTCCGCCGTCGCGAGGTAGATCGCGCTTGCGGCCGCGCCTTCGATCATCGCCTCGGCATGCCGGCTTTTGCCCGAGCGCGCGCCGCCCAGCACCAAAGCGAGGCGCGGGAGGGACGATGAACCACGAAGCGGCACGGCGGCCGCGGCGACATTGGACAAGCCTCACTCCTCCGCCCGAGGATGGGTCGACGGACCGGCGACGAGGAGGTCTCCTGGCTCGGGGTCATGGGCCGCGGCGCCTTCCCAGCCCCCGTCGAAAATCAGGGCCAGTGGCGCGTGCCGCGGTCTCGCCACTTACAGTTGCGGGGGCAGCGCCGGTATCGCACCGGACTTCCCTGTCTCGTCACGCGGGAGAGACGCTAGCACGCGGGACGATCAATGGCCAGAGCGTGCTCCGAGACATCCGGAAGAGCGACTGTTTAGAATGTCGTTATTGCGTTCCATCCGACGCCGTCATCGCGAGGAGCGAAGCGACGTGGCGATCCAGAATCGCGCCGAAACGTCTGGATGGCTTCGCTTCGCTCGCCATGACGAATGAGCGGAGATGCCATCTCTTCACAGCGCCGCGTCCTACGGCGCCAGCGTCACGACCGGCCCGCCTGCCGCTTCGGCGTCGGCGGGGTCGTGCGTGATGAGGAGCGTCGGCAGGCGCTGCTCGCGCGCATGGGCGAAGACGAAGCTGCGGACATCGCGGCGGAGCGGCTGGTCGAGCTTGGCGAAGGGTTCGTCGAGGAGGAGCGCGCGTGGCTCGGCGAGAAGCGTGCGCATGAGAGCGATGCGGGCGCGCTGACCGCCCGACAAAGTCGCGGGGTCGCGCGGCGCGAAGTCGGCGAGGCCCGCCTTCGCCAAGGCTTCCTCGATCTTGGCGCGGCGCGCGGCGCGGCCTCGCACCCCGGCGTTGAGGCCGAAGGCGAGATTGCTGCCGACCGAGAGGTGCGGGAAAAGGAGATCGTCCTGGAAGAGGATGCCGGTCCGGCGTTGCTCGGCGGGAAGGCGCGTCACGTCGGTGCCGTCGATGAAGACCCTTCCCTCCGCCGTGAAGGCCGGATCGAGGAACCCGCCGATGAAGGCAAGGAGGCTCGATTTGCCGACGCCGCTCGGGCCCATGACCGTGACGACCGTGCCGGGCGCCACCTCGAGATCGAGAGTTGGGACGAGAAGGCGACTGTCGATCGCGATCCTGACGCCGACGAGGACGAGGCCCGCGCTCATGCCATGCCTCGACGCCGGCGGTAGAGGAGCACCGGCACCAGCAACGCGCCGCCATAGACGAGGAGCGGCAGGATCGCTTGCAGGAAGGCGTAGATGCCGACGATGCGCCGATCGCCGCCGCCCGCCAAGGTCACGGCCTCGGTCGTCAAGGTGGCGACACGGCCGGCGCCGGCGAAGATCGTCGGCAGATACTGTCCGACGCTGACCGCGAAACCGACGGCGAGGGCGATGAGGATCGGGCGCAGCAGCATCGGCAGCTTGATGCGGAAGAAGATGCGTGAAGGTGAAGCACCGAGCCCCGCCGCGCTTCGCACGAAACGCGGATCGAGGCTCCGCCAGGGATCGGCGAGGGAGAGGAAGACGTAAGGCAGCACGAAGAGAAGATGCGCCCAGATGACCGCGAACAATGTGCCGTCGAGGTCGAGGCGGACGAGCATCACTTGCGCCCCGAAGAGGAAGGCGATTTGCGGCACGAGCAGCGGCAGATAGAGGAGCCAGAGCGCGCCGCCGCCGGGCCGCCTTCCGCGCCGTTGCTCGTTCTCGAGGCAGGCGAGCGCGAGGATCGCGGCGAGGAGCGATGCGGCAAGCGCGATGCCGGCGGTGGCGAGGGCGGGAGCGATGACGCTGCCCGCCTGTGTCGTCCAGTTCGCGAGGGTCCAGCCTGAGGGCAAGAGATGGGGAAAGCGCCACGCGGTCGCCAGCGACCAGATCGCCATGGCGGCGATCGACAGGAGGCCGAGCGCGAACGCAAGGATCGAGAGTGACGCCGTCGCCAGCACTGCCGGACCGACGGCGCCGCCGCGCCCGCCGCGATCGATCCACGAGCGACCGAGCCATGCCAGCGCCCACTCGCCGCATCGCCACGCACCGATCGCGAGGATTGCGAGAAGAAGCGCGAGGCTCGCCGCCGCCGCCGCGGGGAAATAGAGTGCGAGGTCGTAATCGGCGAACCAGCGCGCGGCGAGGATGGCGAGCGGCGGCGGGTTGCCGGGGCCGAGGACGAGGCCGACTTCGACGACGGAAAGCGAGAACGCCAGGACCGCGTAAACCGGCAGGCGGATTTGCGGATAGATTTGCGGGAAGACCAGCTTCACCCAGGCCGTGCTGCGGCGGTAGCCCATGGCGCGGGCGGCGGCGAGCGTGCCCTGCACCGGCACTTGCCCCGCGGCGCCCGATATCATGAGCACGAGATAGGGCACCTCCTTCAAGAGGAGGCCGGCGATCATGGCAAGGCCCCAGGGATCTTGGATCGTCACGATCTCGGGCGGGCGTTCAAGGCCAGCGAGCCACGGTGTCGCGAGGCGGAGGAGCCAGCCGCTCGGCGCCAGGAGAAAGGCGAAGCCGATCGCCATCGCGGCATGCGGCGAGGCGAGGAGCGGCGTCAGGAGCTGCTCCAACCGCCGGAAGATCGCGCGGCCTTGCGCCAGCGCGCAAATGCCGATGGCGAGAGCGAGCGAGAGCAATGTCGCCGCGACGCCCGTCGTGACCGTGAGGCGCAGCGCGGTGGCAAAGCCGGGATACGCGAAGAGCGCACGCCAGGGTGCGAGCGAGATCTGCGTCCCGCCGATCGCCGGAAAGTATCCGAATGCCGGCAGCAGGGTCCCGACGAGCCCGGCGCCGATCGGGACGAGGAAGAGGGCGATGGTGAGGATGGGCGCGAGGCGGAGCATGGCGGAATGACGGGTGCCGGCGGCGACGGCGCCGCTGCCTCATCCGATTGCCGAAGAATCTCTACCGCACATACCGCTTCTCCCACTCCGCGGCGATGCGCGTCATCCAGGAGGGGTGGGGCTCGAGGAGGACGGGTCCCAGCTCCTCATTGGTCGGCATCGCCGGGCTTCGCGGCAGGTCGGCGAAGAGCTTGCGGTCGGCCTCGGTCAGCTTCGCGAGGTCGAGCACGGTGAAGTTTCCCATGCCCCGCACATCCTGGGCATGAGCTTGCGTCGCCGGCTCCAGGAGGAAATTCGCCACCACCATCGCCGCCTCCTTGTGCGCGGCATTGTGGGGGATGGCAACGAAGCTGGTATTGCCGATCGTGCCGCGATCCATGGTGATGACGCGCGCCGTCTCGGGAAGGAGGCCGCTCGCGATCGAGACGGCGGCCTCGGCCGGGTTGAACGAGATCAT
>JBGPOZ010000056.1:0-20948 GCA_041488295.1 Allostellaceae bacterium | reverse complement strand
GCAGGCTGCGATGCGGCGCGAGCACGGCGTCGAGGAAGACGGCCTGCTGCTCCGTCATGGGAGCTGGCTCGATCATCTGGACACGATAGGACGTTCGGCGCTCCGCCGTAAAGCGTCCCGCCGCTCAGCCTCCCTGCCCAAACACGCGCCGCTCGAACCTGCCCTAATAGACCATGTGGGTGAACGGCGCCACATAGGCCTGCAGCATCACCAGGATGCCGACGAGGCAGGCGAGCGCGATCGAATGCCAGAAGACGAAGCGCAGGATCGAGCCCTCATGCCCGAACCAGTTGGTCGCGGTCGAGGCGACGACGATCGATTGCGCATCGATCATCTTGCCCATGACGCCGCCCGAGGAGTTGGCGGCGGCCATCAGGATGGGGTTGAGGCCCAATTGCTGCGAGGTGATCTTCTGCAAATTGCCGAAGAGGACGTTGGAGGCGGTGTCGGAGCCAGTCAGCGCGACGCCGAGCCAGCCGAGGAGCGTTCCGAAGAAGGGATAGAGCACGCCGGCCCCGGCGAAGGCGAGACCCAAGGTCGCATCGATGCCGGAGAGACGCGTCAAGGTGCCGATCGCCAGCATCGCCGAGATGGTGATGAGCGAATAGGCGCAGACCTTGATCGTCTTACCATACTCGGCGACAAGGCGCGCCGGCGAGAAGCCCATGATGAAGCCCGAGATGATCGCCGCGATCAGCATTCCCGAGCCCGTATAGGAGAGCCAGGTGAAGGTGAAGACGGCGCCCTGCGGCGTCGGCTTTGCGGCGACCGGTGCCACCGCGTTGATCATGTTGTGAAGTTCCGGAACCGGATAGTTCCAGGTGGCGAACGGATTGACGAACGCCTTGAACCAGCCCGTGCCCCAGACGAGAAGGACGGCGCAGACGATAAACCAAGGCAGGAAGGCGGCCCAGACCTGGCCTTGGCTCGGCTTCGGCCCGGCCGCCGGCCGCTTCTGCATCGTCGCGGCGGACTCGTCCTTGCCGCGCAAGGCCGGCGAAAGCCACAGCTCCTTCGGGCGCCAGACTTTGAGGAAGCCGATGAGGCAGGCCATCGAAACGAGCGCGGCGCCGACATCGACGATCCACGGATTGAGATAGTTCGAGATGAGGAATTGCGGGACCGCGAAGGAGACGCCGCAGACGAGGATCGCGGGCCAGATCTGCAGCATGCCGCGCCAGCCGGCGAAGGCCCAGATCAGCCAGAACGGCACGATCAGCGAGAAGAACGGCAATTGCCGGCCGACCATCGCGCCGAGGATATAGGGGTCGATGCCGGTGACGCTGGCAAGCCCGGCGATCGGCGTGCCGAGCGCGCCATAGGCCACGGGCGCGGTATTGGCGATGAGCGAGAGGCCCGAGGCGGCGAGCGGCGAGAAGCCGAGCCCGATCAGGACCGCGCCCGTGACGGCGACCGGCGTCCCGAAACCCGAGGCGCCTTCGAAGAACGCGCCGAACGAGAAGGCGATGAGCAGGAGCTGCAGCCGCCGGTCGGTGGTGACGCCGCCGATCGTCGCCTGCAATGTCTCGAACGCGCCCTTCGCCACGGTCAGGCGGTAGAGGAAGATGACGTTGAGGACGATCCAGCCGATCGGGAAGAAACCGAACACGATGCCGAAGATGGTGGCTCTGATCGACATGCCGGCCGGCATCGTGAAGACGACGATCGCGATAAAATTGGCGACGATCAGCGCGGCGACGGCGGCGAGGTGCGCCTTCACTTTGCCCGACGCGATCAGAACGAGCAGCGTTACGACCGGAAGGGCCGCGACGATGGTCGACAACGCGCTGTTGCCGAGCGGATTATAGACTTGGTTCCACATGGCGCCCCTTCCCCGCTGGATTATTTTGTCTTATGACCGTGCCCTCTACGGCAATCCTTTAGATTGTGCCGAATCCTGTCAAGCGTAACCGCCCGCTCGCGGGCTCCGACAACGCGATCGCTCCATGAAGGCTGCCGCCATCGAAGAATTCTTCCGCCGCCTCGCGACGGCGCTGCCCGACCCGACGACCGAGCTCAAATTCAGCGAGGAGAGCCCGTTCACCCTCCTCGTCGCCGTCGTGCTGTCGGCGCAGGCGACCGATGCCGGCGTCAACAAGGCGACGCCGGCGCTCTTCGCGGTGGCGGACACGCCGGCGAAGATGCTGGCCCTCGGCGAGGAAAATCTCGCCCGGTACATCCGCACGATCGGCCTCTATCGCACCAAGGCGCGCAACATCGTCAAGCTGTCGCGGATGCTCGTCGAGCAGCATGGCGGCGAGGTGCCGCGGAGCCGCGAAGCGCTGGAGACGCTACCGGGGGTGGGGCGCAAGACCGCGAACGTCGTCATGAACGTCGCCTTCGGCGCCGAGACGATCGCTGTCGACACGCACATCTTTCGCGTCGGCAACCGCACCGGCCTCGCGCCGGGCAAGACGCCGCTCGCGGTCGAGCTCATGTTGGAAAAACGCGTACCGGCGCGCTATCGGCGCCACGCGCACCACTGGCTGATCCTGCACGGCCGATACGTGTGCAAGGCACGCAAGCCCGATTGCCCGGCCTGCGCCGTCAAGGATTTATGCGGCTACCGCGCCAAGACCATTGTCGCCGGCGCGGAGCCTTCTGACGCGGAGCCGGCGCCGCCGAGGCGGCGCCGGGCGCCCGTCAAGCGCGTTGCGCGATCGGCGTCGTGATCGGCGTCGCGCCCGCAACCTCGGTCGACTGCATCATCTGCACGTCGCCCGAGATCTGGCCGCCGCACTCGATCTCGATCTGGCCGTAGCGGATCGTCCCGACCACCTTGCCGGTCGCCTTGATCAGAAGGCGCTTGCGCACGGTCAGGGTGCCCTCGAAGCGCCCGCGGATCTCCGCCTCCTCGATCGAGGCCGAGCCCTTGAAGAGCCCGCTCTCGGCGATGTCGATGTCGCGGCAATTGGCGAGGTTGGCCTCGACGCTGCCTTCGACGACGAGGCGATCGCACGAGGTGATCTCGCCGGAGAGCGCGATCTCGCGGCCGACGATCAGCTTGCGATGCTCGGTCTCCGATTTGCGCGGGACCGCCGTGGCGCCGGGCATGGTTCCCGTCGAGCCAGCGCGCGGGATCTCGATCGCCGGGCGCGATTCGGCGCGCGGCGGCTCGGCCGGGCGCGTCGGCATGACTGGCGGCTTGCCGGGCGTCAAGGCGGCCGCGGGTCGGACTCCGGGCTTGCCCGAGAGGCCGAGTTCATCAGAGCTTGTATTTGTTTCCATGTGCGATTTCACGTCCTCCAGTTCGACCTTCTTGCGACGGAACATCTCGACCACCTGTCTCGAGAGTTGAGAAGAGAGAGTGTAGGAAGCAGCTTTGTCGTTGCCAGGGATCATTGAACCGCCGCGATCCTTTCAAAATCGTTAACTGGTTAATCCATGGCCAAAGCGTTCGATCGAAGCCGCTCGAAAAGATGCAGCATGAAGAGGGCGGCGATGAGCGGTGCTGCGAGGTTGACGAACGGCAGGGTCAAGAGCACGGCGATGACGATTCCGGCGATGATAAGGCGTGGCCGATGCGCGCGCCAGAGCCGGGCGAGCTGTCGCTCGTCGAATCGGCGCAACGCCACGATCTCGAAATATTCGCGCCCCATAAGCCAACCGTTCAACCCGTAGAATAGAACGAGACCGATGCCCGGCAACAAGAGGTAGAGCGGCAGTGCCACGAGGTTGACGGCGATGCCGAGCAAGGCAAGACGCAGCCCGCTCCGCGCCTGCCGGGCGAGAGAGACGCGCCGCGGCGGCGGATTGAGGGGATAGCGCCGCGCCTCGACCGCGACGAGGGCGCCTTCGAGGAAGAAGCTCACCACCGTCGTGACGACGACGGGGAAGAGCAACCAGGCAAGGACGAGGAGCGCCGCGTCGCCGAGCAGCTCGACCGCGCGGCCGAGAAACCAGGTCTCGGCGAAGGCGGCATGGTGCAGCAGCGTGGCGAGAGCGAAGACGAGTGCCGCGAGGACGGCGGCGGCGATGAGAAGGCCCAAGAGGAGCGCGCGGCGCAAGCGCGGCTCGAAGATCTCGGCGACGGCAAGACCGAGGGCGGCGATCATCTTGCATCATCCGGCGCGCGCAAATTCATAAGGGTCCCTTAGCCGAAGCATTTCGCACGAGCCAGCGAATTCCGCCGGCCTCCGGCGACGTGCCGCGATGGCGAGAAAAACAACAAAACGACATTTGAACCACGAAGATAGGAAGGGCACGAAGGCACGAAGACGTTAAGGGCACTTCGCGCTCCCCCACCCTGCCTCCCCCGCGAGCGGGGGAGGTCTTTCATTGATTTTCCCCTCCCCCGCGAGCGGGGGAGGGCAGGGTGGGGGCTTCGTGCTCCTCGTGGTGAGATTCCCGAGCATGACGACGCGCTTTTCCCGAGATGAACCCTGGGGCACGAACGGTCGCGGTACCGCCTCACAGGCGTCGGCGCGGCGCGGTGTTGGTGGTGACGGCGAGCTGGAGGGTGAGGCCCTCATTCTTATCCGGCGCGATCGATTTGGCCGCACGCTTCGGCAGCGGGATCTTGCGGTGCCTGCAATAGCGCATGAGGAGCACCGCCAACTTCGCCGCGCCGATCTGGTGAACGGTGATGCTGAGCGATCCGAGTTGCTCGATCGCCACCAGAAGGCCCTTCGTCTCATCGAGCTTGATGCTGGTGATGTGGCCGGGCGGCAGGTTGATCCGCACCGCCGGCGCGAAATTCATCAGCGCGTCGACGACCTCCTTGCGCGAGAAGATGATACGGCGCATTTCCTGAACCATGCGGTTCATCCCTCGGTTTTCTCGGGGCGCGTTGCGTCCAAAATAGCGTGCCGGCTGCGCCCGGTTTTTCACCATCAAGACACGAAGAACACGAAGTCTATTTGTCCGGCGCTATGCGCGGAGGCTCTCCTTCGTGTCCTTCGTGTCCTTCGTGTCCTCGTGGTGGAAACCACCGCTTCCGCTCTGCGCCTCCTCGACGAGGCGTCGCGTCGCGTCCTCGATGCGCGTCTCGAGCTCGGCCATGACGGTGCGGCGCGGCAAGCCCGGCGCGATCGCCGGGAGGATCTCGACGATGATGCGGCCGGGATGCTTCAAGAAGGCGCGGCGGCTCCAGAACAAGCCCGAATTGACGGCGACGGGGAGGAGCGGCAGGCCGAGCTGCGTGTAGAAGGCGGCGACGCCCGGATGATAGGGGCGCTTGGCGCCGACCGCGGTGCGCGTCCCTTCGGGAAAGATCGCGATCGGCCGCCCTTCGGCGACCGCCTTGCGGGCGCGCACCACCATGTGCTTCAAGGCGTTGGCGCCGCCGCCGCGATCGACCGGGATGGCGCCGGCGCGAAGCGCGTACCAGCCATAGATCGGCAGCCAGGCGAGCTCCTGCTTGATGACGATCGCCGGGTCGTTGAAGACGATCGGCAGCGCCAGGGTGTCCCAGGCCGATTGGTGCTTCATCGCGATGATCACCGGTCCCTTCGGCAGATGCTCGATGCCGCGCACCTCATGGGTGAGGCCGACCGTCCATCGCAGGAGATGCAGCGCGCCGACGGCCCACAGCCGGCCGAACCACATGACCCGGCGGCGCGGTCCGAGCAGCAGCGGCACGGCGCAGAGCCCGCTGAGCACCGTCCACAGGTAGAAGCCGACATTGAACAGCAAGGCCCGCAGATAAATCATGACGCGCTGCCGGCGCCCGGGGCGGTCGCGCTGCCGCCGGCGATCGAGGGTTCGACCAGCGCGCGCAGCACGGCGCCCAGATATTTGTCGTACTCGCCGACGATGATTCTGGCGGTGCCCGGCCATTCCCACCAATCGGCCTGCTTGACGCGCTCGGGGAAGACCGGGTGGGCGATGATGCGAATGTCCGGCAAGGCGCGGCCGAATTCGAAGAGGCTGCGGCGCATGTGGTAGCTCGCAGTGACGAGGCGCAGCGAGCGATAGCCCTCGCGGCGCATCCAGGCGGCCGTCTCGATCGCATTGCCGAGCGTGCTGTCGGCGGCGTGGCCGAGGACGATGCAACATCCGACGCCGTCGGGAACGCGGTGCGAGAGGCGCAGGAGATCGGCCGTCGCGACGCCTTGATGGACACCCGAGACGAAGAGCTTCTTGGCCTTGCCGGCGGCGAGGAGGTCGAGACCGTGCTCGACCCGCAGGCTCCCGCCGGTGAGGACGACGATGGCGTCGGTCGGCGTTTCGGCATCGTCGATCTCGCGCGGAATCGTATCGGCGAACCAGACGAGGCCGGCGAGCCAGGCGAAAGCGAGCCCGAAAGCGACGCCGGCTGCCGCGCCGCGCCAGCGGCGACGCGGCGGCGCGAGACCTCCACCCTGCCCTCCCCCGCAAGCGGGGGAGGGTTCGGGAGGGGGGCGCGAAGCGGCAGGCGCGATCACGGAGCTCGTGCGCGGATTCGTCATGGCATCCGCGCCAGGGCGCGCAGGACGGTCATTCGCGCGGTGACGAGCGCGGTCAGCCCGGCGGCCGGCAGCAGGAGCAGCAGCGCGGCCGCTTCGGCCGGCGTCAGCGTGAGCTGCGGCAGGGCTGCGCCGGCGCCGCCGAATGTCGCGCCGGCCGCGGCGGCGTGGGACAGCGCGAAGAGCGTCGCTGCGATGGCGATCATGCCCAGCGTCGCGCCGCGCAGGCCGAGGCGCAGCGCCTGCCACTGAAATTGCCGCGCGATGTAGGTGTCGCGTGCGCCGATGAGATGCAGGACTTCGATCGCGCCGTGATGAATGGCAAGGCCGGTGCGGGTCGCAAAGACGATGCTCAGCACCGCCGCCGCGCCGACGAGGAGGACGATGGCGCCGCCGACAATCTCGACCGCGAGCGCGATGCGGAGAATCGGGTCGAGCCAGTCGTGATGATCGTCGAGCCGGGCACCCGGCGCCGCCGCTGCGAGGCGCCGGGCGAGGTCCGCCTTGTCGAACGGAGCGGCGGGATCGATCCGCAGATCGACAAGGCGCGGCATCTGCAGATCGGCGAGGGCGGCTCCGGCGCCGAGCCAGGGTTCGAGAAGTTTTGCCGCCGCCGCGTCGTCGAGGAGATCGGCGCGCTCGACCCCCGGGACCGCGCGGAGCATCGCGAGCGTCGCCTGGAGCCGCGCGCCGTCGCCCGGCGGCAGCTGCACCGTCAAGGTTCCGACGAGCGCCGCGTCCCAGCGCTCGACGGCACCCTCGAGCGCCATCATGCCGGCGAGCGCCAAGCCGGCGAGGTAGACCATCAATGCGACGATCCACGGCAGGAAGCGGCCGGAGCCGTCGCGCTCGAACGGAAGGTCGAGCTGGCGCTTCAGGAGGGATCCGAGGACGCTCATGAGTATTCCGCGCGGCGCTGCACGGTCATCGACATCTCGCCGCCCTCGAGATGAAGGCGGGTATGGGGATAGCGCGCGATGAGGCTCTCATTGTGGGTCGCGATGACGATGGTCGTACCCTGCCGGTTGAGCTCGACGAAGAGGCGCAGGAGGCGGTCGGCGATGCGGTCGTCGACATTGCCGGTCGGCTCGTCGGCGAGCAGCAGGCTCGGTCGGCTGACGACGGCGCGCGCGATGGCGATGCGCTGCTGCTGGCCGCCCGACAGCGTCGCCGGGCGCGCCTGAAGATGGTCGGCGAGCCCGACCCAGCGCAGCAGTTCGGCGACGTTGTTGCGGACGCGCTCGCCGCGCAGGCCCGCGACGCGCAGCGGCAAGGCGACGTTGTCGAGCGCCGACAGGTGAGGGATCAAGCGGAAATCCTGGAAGACGACGCCGATCTTGCGCCGCAGCCCCGGCAGCTCGCGCCGCGGCGTCGTCGCGAGATCGCAGCCGAACAGAGTGATGAGGCCGCGCGACGGCCGCTCGGCGAGATAGATCAGCTTCAACAGGCTCGACTTGCCGGCGCCGCTCGGTCCGGTGAGGAAGTAGAAGCCGCCGGGCGCGAGCCGCATCGAGATGTCGCGCAGCACCTCGCGTCCGGAGCCATAGCGCATTCCGACATTTTCGAAGCGAACCAAGCCAGATGCCTCCGGCGTCCCGCGCTGATTGCAGAGCGCGACGAGGCGGAAGATGACACGAGCCGGACCGGCGCGTCCAGCCTTGCCCGATCGGGTGAGGCGGGCGTCGCGCCCGATCGCGCCGTCGCTGGCCTGGCGGGCTCCTTGCCTCGCTTTCCGCGAGGTCCTATAACGTGAAACATTCTTAACGCCACATCCCGATGATCGTCACCTGCCAGGCCTGTTCCACCCGGTATCTCGTCGACCCGCGGGCGCTCGGCAGCGCCGGCCGGACCGTGCGTTGCGCGAAATGCGCCCACACTTGGCACCAAGTGCCGCCCACCGATTCACCGCGCTCGATCGATCTCGTTCTCGACGACGAGGGCGATCCGCCGCGCATCATCGGCAGCCGGTCGCAGCTTCCCATTGCGGCGCCTCGCCGCAAACGGTTCGGCGGCTTTGCTCGGCTCTTGCTCGTTCTCATCCTCGTGCTGGGAGCTCTCGTCGGAGCGGTGGCGGCGCGCGACCAGGTCGTCGCGTTCTGGCCGGCGGCCGCTGCCCTCTACGCCGAAATCGGTCTGCGCACGACCCCGCCCGCGTCCAATTTCGAGATCCGCAAGATGGCGCTGAGCCTCGACAAGGAGAACGGTGCTCAGGTCGTCATCGTCGAGGGCGAGATCGCCAATGTCTCGAATGCGGCGCGCGACGTTCCGAAGCTGCGGCTCATCCTCAAGGACAAGGAGGGCAAGGAGGTCGACCAATCGACCATCGCCGTGCCGGGGCCGCGTTTGCTGCCCGGTGCCAGCGTGCCGTTCCGCACCAGCATCCCGCAGCCGAGCACCGCCGCGACCAGCGTCGTGGTGATGGTCGCGGACGACGGCTGAGAGCCGTCGTTCGCGCAGATCGGCGCAACATCATGGCCAAGATCCTGGTCGCCGAGGATGACGGTGCGGTGAGCGCCTTCGTCGTTCGCGCTCTCTCGCATGCCGGACATGACGTGCGCGCCGTACCCGATGGCTTTCTCGCTCTCACAGCTCTCGCCGGCGGCAGCTTCGATCTCCTCCTCACCGACATCGTCATGCCGGGCCTCGACGGCATCGCCCTCGCACTCAAGGCGAGCAAGGACTTCCCGGCGATGCGCATCCTCCTGATGACGGGTTTCGCCGCCGAGCGGCAGCGCGCGCACAATCTCGAGGCGCTGATCCACCGCGTCATCGCCAAACCCTTCACCCTCGCCGAGATCTGCGCCGCGGTCGACGCCGCGCTGCAGCCGTGATGCGGCGATCGCGCGGCGGAGGCGGGGTTGCGTTCGCCTGCCGGCGCTTTAGGATGCCGCCGGCGATGCGCGTTGCCGCTTCTCTCCCGGAGACTCGATGAGCCGGCGCGATTTGTTTCCTCCGATCGAGCCCTACACGACCGGCACCCTCGCGGTGGATGGACGGCACACGCTTTATTGGGAGCAGTCGGGCAACCCGCGCGGCATCCCGGTCATGTTCCTGCATGGCGGCCCGGGCGCCGGCGCCACGGCGACCCATCGGCGCTTCTTCGATCCGACGAGCTACCGCATCGTCGTCTTCGATCAACGTGGCGCCGGACGCTCGACGCCGCTCGGCGAGCTGACCGACAATTCGACCCGTCACCTCGTCGCCGACATCGAGGCGCTGCGGCGCCATCTCGGCATCGAGCGCTGGGTCGTCTTCGGCGGCTCGTGGGGCTCGACCCTGGCGCTCAACTATGCCGTGGCGCATCGCGAGCGCTGCCGCGCTCTCATCCTGCGCGGAATTTTCCTGTGCCGCCAAAGCGAGGTCGATTGGTTCCTCTACGGCATTCGCAACGTCTTCCCCGAGGCGTGGCGCGCTTTCGCCGCCGCCATCCCCGAGCACGAGCGCGGCGATCTTCTGGTGGCGTATTACCGTCGCCTCACCAACCCCGATCCGATCGTGCATCTGCCGGCGGCACGCGCCTGGAGCACCTTCGAGGGCTCGTGCTCGACCCTGCTGCCGAGCGCCGACGCCATCGCCGGTCTCGGCGAGGACCGCATGGCGCTCGGCCTCGCCCGCATCGAGGCGCATTACTTCACCCATGAGATCGTGGCGCACGAGCACGATCTCCTGAGGCAACTCGACCGCATCCGCGCCATTCCGACGACGATCGTCCAGGGCCGCTACGACATGGTCTGCCCGATCGTCACCGCCGACGAGCTGGCAAAAGCCTGGCCCGAGGCCGAATATGTCGTCGTTCCCGATGCCGGCCATTCGGCGATGGAGCCGGGCGTCCGCGCCCAGCTCGTCGCCGCGACCGAGCGCATGAAGCGTCTGGCGTGACCGCGGCAGCTTTCGTCTTGCCAGGACTCGCGGCTTCCGTAAGATGCGGCAATCGTAACGGTGGCGCATTGGGGGCATCGATGGGAACCAAGTGGCGAGAGCGGTGGCGTCAGTCGCTCTTTGGCGCCACGCTCCTCTCCCTCGCGATCGTCCCCGCGGCATCGGCGGCGGGCGCTGGAGCGCAGGCCGACGACCCGCCCTACCTGTCCTTCGCTGCCGGTGGCTTCGACATCCTTCACAACAACACCGCCGGCGAATTCCGCGTCGAGTACCGTTTCGCCGACAAGCAGCTTTTCATCTTCAAGCCGTTCCTCGGCGTCTTCGGCACCACCGACAAGGCGTTCTACGGTTATGGCGGCATTCGCGTCGACATTTATCTCGGTTCGCGCTGGGTGCTGATGCCGAACGGCGCCTTCGGCTACTACCAGCACGGCCAAGGCAAGAATCTGGGCGGCGTCGCCGAATTCCGCACCGGCGCCGA
This sequence comes from Allostellaceae bacterium, assembly GCA_041488295.1. GTDB lineage: Bacteria > Pseudomonadota > Alphaproteobacteria > ATCC43930 > CGMCC-115725 > URHD0088. The sequence goes on along the minus strand of JBGPOZ010000056.1, from coordinate 10,202 downwards.
ATTCGCCTACCGTTTCGACGACCGCTCGCGCCTCGGGCTGTCCTTCAATCACATCTCCAATGCCGGGTTCTACAAGCGCAACCCCGGCGAGGAAGAGGCCGCGATCGTCTATTCGATCCCGTTCAATCTACTGAAATAGCGCCGAGTTCCACTCTCACCGCAGCAGCACGCCGCGCTCGATGAGCGCGTCGCGGACGGCTTTGCCGGCAAGCGCTTGCGTCAGCGGCGACCAATGCGTGTCGTCCGGCAGATAGAGATCGACCGTGCGGCGCGGATCGAACGCGGCGCCGAGCCGCACGAGATTGAGCCCGGGCGTTTCGGCGAGGCGGTCGAGGTGGCTGATCGCATCGAAATCGCGATAGGGCAGGAAGGGTGCGTAGACGGACAGCTTGTCGGGGACGATCATGACCAGGAAGGCGGTGCGGCCGTTCGCCTGGACGCGATCCTGGAGGCGCAGGAGAGCGCACGCCGCGGCGTCCCAATCGGCGAGGCGCCAGCCGATCTTGTTGAAATCCTCGCCGTAGACGAGGAGCGCGCGCTCAGCACGGCTGCTGAACAGGCCACCTTCGTTCATGGCGAGGCGGACGGCGCTCGTCGTCTCGCGGCCGCGCAGAACTCGGAGCAAATTCTGCAGCAGATAGTCGATGGCATAACTTGCCGGCCAATCGTTCCAGTCGCGCCGCGTCGGCCGCAGCAGCGGCACCGGTGCGACGTCAAGCGGCGCGATCTTCGACCCGGCGCGCGGCGTCGGCACCGCGGCGGCGCAACTCTCGGCGGTCGTCGCGTCGCCATGGCGCGGGACGAGCGAGCGTTCCACCGTCTCGTAGACGAGGGCGATCGGCGGGTGCTCGCGGTAGCCGGGGCTCGCGAGCAGCCGATCGATCGCGAGCGTGCCGCTGTCGAAGACGCCGATCCGCAAACCCGTGTCGTGCGCCAATTCATGCGGCCAGGTCGCCCCGGCGCTGTGCGTCGCCTCGTCGACGGTGAACGAATCGCCGAGCGCGATGATGTTGTAGCTGCCGTCGAGTGCGCCCGCCAGCGCCAGCGGCGGATCGAAGCGCTGCTCGGGCTTCGTCCAGCCGAATTCGTTTTCGCTGTACCAGCCGATCCGGGTGAGATCGCCGCTCAAGGGCTCGAACGCTCGGCCGTAGAGGCCGAACCCCGCGGCCATGGCGACGCCGAGGCCGATCAGCAGCAGGCTGTAGGTCCGGTGCCCGTGCATCGCGCTCAGAACTGGTAATAGAGGAAGGGGCTGACGCCGGACATCCGGCTCAACGCGAGGAGGAGCGCCGCCGCCATGGCGAGCGCCCAGCCCGGACGGGCGCTCCATTGCAGCGCGCGCGCCGCCTTCGCCGTCACCGCGCGACCCGGCAAGCTCGGCCGGAAGCCGGCCATGAATTGCTGCGTGTTCGGAGCGAGGAAGGTGATGAGGGCGAGCGCCGCGAGGGCCAAGGTCTCGTCGATGCCGCCATAGAGCGCCGCGCCATAGGCGACGCCGAAGAGGCTCTCGGGCCCGGCCGTGCCGTTCAGGCCGGCCATGCCGGCGAGGATGCGCAGCGCGGCGGCGAAGCTGGTGGCGCGGAAGAGGACCCAACCGATGACGGTGGCAAGAAAGGTGAGGGCGACGGCACAAGTCCGTCCGCCGGCACCCCATCCGCCGGGCGCGAAGCCGATGCGCCGGCGCAGCGCCTGCCAGGCATGGTTGGCGCAAAGATAGATGCCGTGCAGCGCACCCCACGCGACAAAGGTCCAGGCGGCGCCATGCCAGAGGCCGCCGAGCAGCATGGTCAGAAAGAGGTTGAGATAGCGTCGTCCCTTGCCATGGCGATTGCCTCCGAGCGGCACATAAAGATAGTCGCGCAGGAAGCGCGACAAGGTCATGTGCCAGCGCCGCCAGAAATCGATGATGTTGGCGGCCTTGTAAGGCGAATTGAAATTGAGCGGCAACAAGATGCCGACGCACCGCGCGGCGCCGATCGCCATGTCGGAATAGCCGGAGAAATCGAAATAGAGCTGGAAGGTGTAAGCCAAGGCGCCGCCCCAGGACTGAAGGAGGTTCGGCTCTGCTCCTGCGCCGGCGGCGTCGAAAAGCGGCGCGGCGAAGCCGGCCATCCCGTCCGCCAGCACGACCTTCTTGACGAGGCCGATGACGAAGATCGTGAGCCCGACCGAGAGGTTTTCCGCCTTGGGGCGGTACGTCTCGGCCGCGGCGAATTGCGGCATCATCTCCTTGTGGTGGAAGAGCGGTCCCGCCAAGAGGTGCGGGAAGAATGTGACGAAGAGGGCGTAGCGGACGAAATCGTACTCCTCCGCCGCGCCGCGCGCCGTGTCGACGAGAAAGGCGATCTGCGTGAAGGTGAAGAACGAGATGCCGATCGGCAGGACGATGCCGAGATGCGGGACCGCGGCGCCGGTGACCGCGCCGACCGTGCTGAGCAGGAAGTCGGCATATTTGTAGTAGCCAAGGAGCGCGAGGTCGCCGGCGATGCCGATGATGAGCAGCCGCTGCCGCCCCGACGCCCCGATCGCACTCCGCGCGATGCCGATCGCAACCGCGTAGTTGAAGAGGATCGAGGCGGCGAGAAGCCAGAGATAGGTCGGGTTCCACCAACCGTAGAAGAAGAACGAGGCGGCGGCGAGGAAGGCCGCCGCGGCGCGCCGGTCAAGACGGCCGAACGCTAGGGTGAGGACGATCGTGACCGGCAGGAAGACGTAGATGAAGACAAGGGAGTTGAAGAGCATGCGGGTCTCGGCGACGGGAGCGCGGCGACCCACTGACTAGCCCAGTTCGGGGTCGTGCGCACCTTCTGATCGTTCGGCGTCGGGCCGAGGGACACGGACGCCGCCTCGGACGCCGCAGCCGGACCGGTAACACCCGGTTTACCGATTGTTTTGTAGCATCGCGGGCAATCCTTGCATCTGGGGAAACTAACGATCGTGAGCAGCGACGCGGCATCGGCGGGTCTTGGCGGCAGTTTCGGGAAGGGGTGGCCGGGTTCGCTCACCGAATTGGACCGCAAGCCGGCGACGATTCCGGAGCTGCTCGATGCGCTCGCCCGCGTCTATCGCGAGGCCGCAGCCTTGGCCGACCGCGCCTACGAGGCGATCCAGCACCACGCCTTCGACCCGTATCGCGAGTTCTGCGAGAAGCGCGCGGAGCATTCCGCGCTCGCCAGCGTGCTGTGCAACCGCATCGGATCGGCGCCGCAGGATCCGCGCTGGATCACCGCGATCGACGAGGCCGAGCGCGGTCTGCTGACGCTGTCGATCCAGGCTTGCGTCAAGTTCTGTTTTGCGCTCTCCGCCAGCCCGCTGCTGCCGATCGGCGTGCGCGAGACCTTCTTGAGCGAGCTGGAGATGCTGCGCGCCTCGCGCGAGCAGCTGGTGCCGATCAAGGACGAAGCGGGCGTCGCCGCGCTTCTCGACGAGATCGAGACGTCCTTGATGCTGCTCGAGGAAATCGTCGGCCGCGCGCCCGCTCTCGAAGAATTCTGACGGCGAGCGCTACGCCGTCAGCACTTCGAGCACATGCCCACTAGGGTCACGGAAGTAAAAACCACGCCCGCCGCCGCGATGATTGATCCTCATATCGTCGAGCGAGAAGGGTCCGCTGCCATACGGGATCCTCTCCGCCTCGACCCGCGCGAAGATCGCGTCGAACTCTTCCTCGCTTACCTTGAACGCGTAGTGGTGCGATTCGAACTTGGCGCGGGTGTCGAAATCGAGGGTCAGCGTGGCGTTGACCCTGACCGGCGCGAAGTGGGAGACCTCGCCTTGGTCGGGCAAGCCGAAAATCCGCGCGAAGAATCGCGCCGATGCCGCCTTGTCGCGTGCCGGGACGATGGTGTGGTCGAGCACAATGGACATGAAATACCTCCTCTCGGCCAATCGCCGCTCGCTCCACCAAGAGATGGGTCGTCTCATCGCTCTTGTGAACGGCGGACGCGGCGCCGGCGGTAAGGGCGGCGAGAAGGAATGTGGGCGCCCGGCCGTAGCTCTTCATGCCGAGAATGAAGAAACCCGGCTCCGTATGACCGAGCTCCTTGGCGCCACGCGGCCGTACCGTGCCGCAACTGTGAAGATTGGGATCGATCAGCGGGTCGATGGAGCCGCTGCTCTCGAGCGATGGATCGAGCGTCAGGCGAATTTCACGGAGGAACGAGAGATTCGGTCATCGGCCGCCAACAAGATATTTCGCCGCCGATGCAACGTTCCGGGGAATAATTTGCGGCTCCTCCCGGTCCATGCGTCAGCGAGTCGCCGCGCAGCGTGGCGACCCTTGATATGGCGAGGGCGAGATTGGACCGCGACGCTGAAAGAGCGAGGAAGTCTGCGACGACCGCTTCATACATCATCGAAAAAATCCGCCGCAGCAACCTTCGCTGGCGCGACATGACGCTCGACTATGTCGTCGAAGCGGCGCTCGCCTATGATTTGGAGCGCAAGCGGACCGACCGCGGACATCAGGGCCGCCTGCAACAACGCGGAAGGGCGCTGCGCGCGCAGATCGTGCAGGCTTACGAGGCGATGCAGCAGCACCCGGTACTCTCGGACCTTGCCTGCGTCGACGAAGCGGCGGAGACCACTGAGCCGGTCGCAACCGACGATTTGACGTTGAGAGAGGCGTTGACAGGAGACGCGCTGGACATGCCCGCCGCGCGGGCGTTCGGCGAAGCTTCGCGACACCTGCCGCCGGCGCCATCGCTTCCGCGGGAGGCAAGCGCCGGTTGAGGTGTCTTTAGTCGTTTGCCGAACCGTCTCTCGCTCAATTCGACCACGACCCTGGCGCCGATCGATCCCTCCGCACGACACGACATTGAAGCGCGACGTCGAGCGTGCCGCGGCGCCATGGCCTGCCGTCTTTATCCTGCGGCGGCCGCTCGCCGCGCTTGCCCATCCGCCGCCGCGCACATAAAGTTTCCATAAAGAGAACGACAGGGTGTGAGCCGGCGCTTGCCGCCGCGCCGCACGAAACCAGGGAGGAAAAAAGCATGAGAGTATCGGTCATTCGCCATGTCGCCGTCGCGACGCTGGTCGGCGCGGCGACGGCGCTGGCAGCGTATCCCGCTGGCGCGCAGACGCATTACAGCTTCGGCTACGACCAGCCGCACACGACCGGCTACGGCATCGTCGGCGACACCTTCAACGACAAGTTGAAGGAGCTGAGCCACGGGACGATGGTGATCGACCAGTTCCCCGGCGCACAACTCGGCCAAGAGCCGCAGATGCTGCAGAAGATCCGCACTGGCGACATCGACTTCATCATCAGCTCGACGGCGAACGCCTCGACGGTGCAGCCGGAATCGGGCGTCATGTCGATCCACTTCGTCTTCCGGGGCGAGGATCATCTGACGAAGGCGCTCGCCGATCCGGGCGTCGTCGCCGCGGTCAAGGAGATGTTCAACGGCAAGGTTCAGGGCGCGCGCGTTCTGACGGTAGCAACGCTCGGCCTGCGCAACCTCTACGGCAAGAAGGAAATTCACAAGATCGAGGACATCAAGGGCGTCAAGGTGCGCGTCCAGGCGACCGCGACCGAGGACACGATGTTCCCGGCCTATGGCGCGCAGACCGTGCACATGCCCTTCGGCGACGTCTACACCTCGCTGCAGACCGGCGTCGTCGACATGGCGGAGAACGGCATCAACGTCTACCTCTCGAACAAGCATTACGAGGTGGCGCCGATCATGTCCTTGACCGAGCACGAGGCGAACAACAGCGTCATCTGGGTTTCTGACAAGGTGTGGAACAGCCTCAATGACGAGCAGAAGGGCTGGGTCCAGGCCGCCGCCGACGAGGTCGGGCGCACCGAGCCGGCAAAAGCCCTCGCGCTCGAGCACGAAAGCCAGGCGAAGCTCGAGAAGATCGGCATCAAATTCGTCAAGGACGTCGACAAGTCGGGCTTCATCAAGGCGGCGCAGCCGATCCAGGATCAGCTCGCCGAGCAGCTCGGCCCCAACGCCGTCAAGGTGCTGCAGCTGATCCGCGCCGTCAAATAGCGTTCAGCATGACTGCGACCGTACCGGAGGCCGGCCCGAAGCTGGCCTCCACGCAAAGAGACAGTGCGGCAGACGAGGACGCGGCCAAGAGCATCGTCCTTCTGACGCACCGTCATCTCAAATGGCGGTCCTTCGACATCCTCGAACGGGTCACCATGATGCTCTGCGGGCTGTGCCTGCTCGGCTTCACGAGCTCGGTCTTCTTCGATGTCGTGACGCGGACGATCGGCCACCCCTGGCTCTGGCTGCAGGAGGTCACCTCGACTTTCTTCATTTACGGCATCTTCATCGGCGCCGGCGTCGCGACGCGCCGCAACGACCATCTCTACCTGACGGCGCTGACCGAGACGATGCACGGCCGTACGCGGCTCGTCGCCGAGTCCTTCAACCGGATCGTCATCATCTTCGCCGCCTCTTGCATGGTGTGGTTCGGCCTCATCAACTTCTGGCAGGGCCTCGGCAGCTTCCGCATGCCGTCGATGACGCCGATCTCGACGCTCTACGCGGCGATCCCGCTTTCCGGGATCCTCATCGCCCTGTTCGCCATCGAGCAGCTCGTCAATGGCTGGCGCAACGGCTTCGAGAACCCGTCCGGCGCCGCGCCCGAACCGCGACATTTTGGCTGAGGCGCAAGCGTCATGACGGCGATCAACGGCCTCATCATCGGCATGATGGCCTTCTTCTTCCTGCTGTTCGGCTATCTCGGCGTACCGGTCGCCTTCTCGCTCATCGCCGGCGTCGTCATCGGCACGATGTTCACCTCGGTGAGCCTGCCGTCGATCATCGGTCAGCTCTTCAACGGCGTCGATTCCGAGGCGCTGATGGCGGTCCCGTTCTTCCTGCTCGTCGGCGAGCTCATGACCTCGGCCGACGTCGTCATCCGCATCGCCCGGCTGTCGCAGGCGATGGTCGGACACATTCGCGGCGGCCTCGCGCAGGTCGTCACCGTGTTCAGCATGTTCTTCGCCGACATGTCGGGTTCGACCTCGGCCGACGTCGCGGTTCTCAGCCGGACGATGGCGAGGCCGATGGAACAGGAGGGTTACGGGCGGCCCTTCATCGCCGCGCTCATTGCCGCCGCTTCGACCATCGCTTGCCTCGTCCCGCCGAGCATCACCTCGGTCGTTTACGGGGCGATCGGCAACGTCTCGATCGCCGGGCTCTTCCTCGGGGGCTTCGCGCCCGCGTTCATGATCGGCATCGGCCTCATGATCTATTGCTACTTCTTCGGCCCGGTCGGCTTTCGCCGGCCTCGCTCCTCCTTCGGGCAGCTTGCCGGTGCGACGAAGGACGCCGCGCTCACCTTGATGATCCCGGTCATACTGCTGGGCGGCATTCTCTCCGGGTGGTTCACGCCGACCGAAGCCGGCGTCATCGCCAACGTCTACATCCTTCTCGTCGTCATCCCGGCGCTGAACCGCGGCCATCTTCGCCACCTCGCGCGCGATTTCATGCATGCCGGGCTCATCTACTCGCTGCCGCTCATCACTGTCGCCGCCGCCTCCGCCTTTGGCTGGATGCTGGCCTATCTGCGCGGACCCATCGTCATTGCCGGTTGGATCTCGAGTTTCGCCGGAAACGACCCGTACCTCATCATGTTCTCCCTCGTCATGGTCTTCACCGTCGTCGGCGATTTCATCGAGCCGATCCCGACGATCGTCATCTTCATGCCGATCGTCGCCCAGCTCTGCGAGGCCGGAGGAATCAACACCGTCCATATGGGCGTCGTCCTCATCGTGACGATCGCCTTCGGCCTCATCACCCCGCCCTACGGCCTTGCTCTGCTGATGGCGTCGAAATTTGTCGGAGTGCGTTTTCCGCTCGCGCTTCGGTCGGCACTGCCGATCTATGTCGTCTTCTTCGCGACGATCGCCTTTGCGATTTTTTTTCCGAATGTGATTCTGTGGCTGCCCAAGCACGTGCTGCCGGAATCGGTGGGCTGCTTCAAATCGCCGGCCGGGACAGGGTATATCTGCCCTGGGTGAAATGTCGCAACGACCCGAGCGCGCCGAGATCGGCGCGTGCCGAAAACCCTAAGCCTGAAACTGAACGGGAGTTTAGAAGCGGGGCAGTCCGCCCGACCACTGCTTGCGGATCTGCTCGCACAGACCGTCATTGCTGTCGAGACGCGGGCTGGGGCGGCTGGGGCGACCGCCGGCGAAACTCTTGGCGAGATGGTCGATCACGCTGCGATCGTGCATGGATTGGTGGCGAACCTGCTTCCGCAGCCTCTCTTGACGCCTCATAATCACCCCTCCCGCCGTTGACGGCCGCGGCATCCTCACGCCGCTATTTTGCCGGGATAACCTAGGTTCGACCCCGGCGATTTGCAAGGTTTTCGCGTAAGCCTTTGTCGTGCAAGGGTAGATTCCGCGAGCGAAAATTAACTATTTAGCCGCGGTAGCCGCGCTCGCCTCGATCGCGCAGCCATAACCGGACGAGGTGGCGCTTGCGCTCGGGTTCCTCGTGATCGGCGAACTCCGTCCGGGCGTGCCCGGTCGCCCGATTGTTGACGTACTGGATCTGGCCGGGCTGGAAGTCGAGCTCGACGCGCAGCTCAAGGTGGTCGAACACGCGTTGGACGGCGCCGAGCGCGGCTTCGCCGCGCGCATCGAGCGTCTCGCCGCGCAAGGCGTAGCCGCCGCGGATCTCGAGCAGGGCAAAGCGCCCGCGCAAGCGTTCGTCATACTCGAAGATCGGTGCAGCGAAGGTCGTGGGCTCGCCCGGCGCATGCTCGGCATGACGGTCGTACCAGAAGGGCTGGTAGAGGCGCTCCAGCAGGTCGGGCCGTTCGGGACGCGGCTGATGCCGCCCTCCTTCGCCTTCTGCTGGCAAAAAAGCGCGACATAATCAGGCGGCGTCTCGTTGTACGAATTGTCGTTGTGGAAGGTGAGGTCGACATTGGTGACGGTCGGCCGAATGCCCGAGCCGGGCTTCAGCCTGGCGCCGGTGTCGCGTACCTCGTAGAGCATCGTGCCGTCGAATTTCTGTGCGACCGGCCGTGCAAGGAGGCTGGAGATGAGCCAGTACAGCTTCACCGCTTCCTCGCGGCTCATCTCGTCGATCGGCAAGCGGTCGAGCACGGCGAACATGATGCCGTCATCGAGCATGCGGCGGACCTGCGCCATCAGCGCCCGGCAGGCATCGAGCGCAAAGTCGCCGGTGTTCAGCAGGAAGAGCGGCAGCAGGCTGCGCCGAATCCGGGCGAGCACTTGGCGCAGCTCCGCAAGGCATTCAGGCGCGAGCGGCACCGTCCAGTCCGATGGTCGCAACGTATCCCGCGTCCAGGCCCGCGGCCCAGCGATCGGCGTCCGCAGCATGGCGCGCTCTCCATCCATCCGTGCTCTTCCTCGCCACGACGCCGCCGCGGTCACCCTACGCTCTTCATCGCCGCCGCTCTAGAAGTCGCGTTCGTCAGCAGCAATCCTCATTGTCGCCATCGACGATCGAAAACGCACTGGATCGAGGTCGTGCGTTCTTCGACTTCGCTCAGAATGAGGAGGCTGTCTTTGTGCCATCCCCAATTTCCTCATGCTGAGATGGCGTAATCGGATCGCCGAGAGCGGCAGGATTTGAAAGGCGGCTGCTCTCCGCGATACAGGTCATTTGCGCGTGGTCAGGATGGGCCTGCCTGGGGAGATAGAGGGCGGTATCGCGGGCCATCCGCGTCTAGGATTTCTCGCCGCTGACGCTGATGCCGGCGAGAGTCTCGTAGACCTTGACGACGGCGGCATCGTCCTCGCGCCCGTGCCCGGCCGCGGCGGCCATGAGGAAGAGCTGGTGTGCAGCGGCGGCAAGCGGCAACGGGAAGCGCAGCTCGCGCCCGGTGTCGAGGACGAGGCCGAGATCCTTGACGAAGATGTCGACGGCGCTCTTCGGCGCGAAATCGCCATCGAGCATGTGCGGTACGCGGTTGACGAACATCCACGAGGCGCCGGCGCTGTTCGAGATGACCTCGAAGAGCGCGCGCGGATCGGCCCCGGCGCGCGTGCCGAGCGCCATCGCCTCGGCCGCGGCGGCGATATGGATGCCGGCGAGGAGCTGGTTCACGGTCTTCACCGTCGAGCCGATGCCGGGCCGCTCACCGAGGTGGTAGACTTTGGCCGCCATCGCCTCCAGCGCGCGTTCGGCCTTGGCGAAGGCGGCCGGCGGTCCCGAACCCATGATGGTGAGCTTGCCCGAATGCGCGCCGACCGTCCCGCCGCT
>JBGPOZ010000055.1:0-20969 GCA_041488295.1 Allostellaceae bacterium | reverse complement strand
TCGACGAGGGCGCCGATTTCCGCAACTACACCTACGCCAAATACGGCCGTGTCATCCTCGAGCAGCCGGGCCAGTTCGCCTGGCAGATCTTCGACCGGAAGGTGAAGCATCTGCAGCGCGGCGAATACAACATTCGCCAGATCACCAAAGTCACGGGCGGTACGCTGGAGGAGCTTGCGCAAAAGCTCGACGGCGTCGACCGCGGGCAGTTCCTGAAGACGATCGCCGAGTACAACGCCGCGGTCCGCACCGACATCCCCTTCAATCCCAACGTCAAGGATGGACGGCGCACCGAGGGACTCGCGGTGGCCAAGAGCAATTGGGCGAATACGATCGACGCGCCGCCTTTCGAGGGCTATGCCGTGACCTGCGGCATCACCTTCACCTTCGGCGGCTTGCGCATCACGGGAGAGGGCGAGGTGATGAGTCTCGACTACCGGCCGATCCCGGGCCTCTACGCCGCCGGCGAGCTGGTCGGCGGCATCTTTTACTTCAACTATCCGGGCGGGACCGGTCTCACCTCCGGCTCGGTCTTCGGCCGGATCGCCGGCCGTGCGGCCGGCCGTGCCGCCAAAAGCTGAGATGCAGCGCCTCAACGAGCTCTCGGCGAGCGAGATCGCCCGCCGCATCGCCGCCGGCGAGACGACGTCGGAGGCCGTAATCCGCGCCTGCCTCGCGCGGATCCGCACGCGCGAGCCGATCGTGCATGCGTGGTCGGGGTTCGATCCGGACGCGGCGTTGCGTCAGGCGCGCGAGCGCGACCGCTCCCCGCCGCGCGGGCCGCTGCACGGCGTCCCGATCGGCGTCAAGGACATCATCGACACGGCCGACATGCCGACCGAGATGGGCTCGCCCATCTATCGCGGGCATCGGCCGAGATCGGATGATTCCTGCGTCGCCCTGGTGCGCGCGGCGGGTGCGGTCATTCTCGGCAAGACGGTGACGACGGAGTTCGCCAATATCGAGCCCGGCGCCACGACGAATCCGCACAATTCGGCGCACACGCCCGGCGGGTCCTCGAGCGGATCGGCCGCCGGCATCGCCGACTTCATGGTGCCGCTGGCATTCGGCACGCAGACCGGCGGCTCGGTCCTGCGGCCCGCTTCGTTTTGCGGCATCATCGGCTACAAGCCGAGCTTCGGGCTCGTCAACCGCGCCGGCATCAAGCCCTCGGCCGAGAGCCTCGACACGATCGGCCTCATGGCGCGGACGATCGACGATGTCGAGCTTCTGGCGAAGGTCCTGCTCAATCGTGCGCCGTCGCGCCTCGACGATCTCGCCGCCGCGCCGCGGATCGGTCTCTGCCGCACCTTTCTTTGGCCGACGGCGAATCCCGAGACGGTCGCCGCGATCGATGACGCGGCAACGCGGCTCGCGGCGTCCGGCGCGGCGCCGCACGAGGTGGTTTTGCCCGACGAATTCGCCGGCCTCAACGAGGCGCGCGAGGCGATCGGCAATTACGAGCTGGCGCGGGCCATGGCCTGGGAATGGAGCCATCACCGCGAGCAGATCAGCGAAGGGTTGAGGCGCTCGATCAAGCTCGGCCTCGACATGCCGTACGAAACCTTCGCTGCCGCCCTGCGCCTCGCCGACCGGTGCCGCGCGGAATTGAACGCAGCGTTCGGCGACAATGATGTGCTGCTGGCTCCGGCGGTGACCGGCGAGGCGCCGCGCGGCTTGACGTCGACCGGCGATCCGCGGCTCCAGGGATTGTGGACGCTCCTCTACGTCCCGACGATTACGCTTCCGACACATAAGGGCCCCAATGGGCTGCCCGTCGGGATCCAGCTTGTCGGACGGCTCTATGATGACGAAGGCCTGCTGCGCGCGGCACGGTGGGTCATGGCGCGGCTCGGCGGCTGAGAGGACAGCGGGAAACGATGGAGTTCGAGAATTCATTCGAGGTGCCATTGCCGCCGGAAGAGGCGTGGAAGGTGCTCCTCGACATCGAGCGGATCGCGCCCTGCATGCCGGGCGCCGAGCTCACGGAGGTCGTCGACAAGGAAACCTACAAGGGCAAGGTCTCCGTCCGCCTCGGCCCGGTCGCGCTGACTTTCGCGGGCCAGGCGAAATTCGAGGAGATCGATACCGCCGGCCAAAAAGCGCGGGTGCGGGCGCGCGGCAATGACGCGAAGGGGCGGGGCGGTGCCAACGCGCTCGTCGAATTCCGCCTTGAGCCGACGGCCGGAGGAACCAAGGTGGTCGTCCATACCGACCTCACGCTGTCGGGCGCGGTCGCGCAGTACGGGCGCGGCGTCGCCATGGTGCGCGATCTCGCGGGACAGCTCATCGGTCAATTCGCGACCGCGCTGAAGGCGCAGCTCGGGACGCGCGAGGCCGCCGCTCCCGCGACGCCATCCGTGACCGGAGAAGCCGCCGCGCCCGCCCCGCCGCCCGCCCCAGCCGCGAAACCGATCTCGGGCTTCGCGCTCATGCTGCGGGTGTTGTGGAACGCGCTGGTTCGGCTCGTCACCGGACGCAGCTGACGCCGGCGGCGCGGGGATGACAGATCTCGCCTTCCGAATTGCGCGGCCGCTTCTCTATCGCCTCGATCCGGAGACGGCGCATCACCTCGCGATCTGGGCGCTGAAGAACGGATTGATCCGCGGCAAGAGCGAAGCCGACGCCCCGGTCCTGGCGACCGAAATCTGGGGCCGGCGATTTTCCAACCCGATCGGGCTCGCTGCCGGCTTCGACAAGGATGCCGAGGTGATGGACGCGATGCTCGGCCTCGGCTTCGGCTTCGTCGAAGCCGGGACGGTGACGCCGCTGCCGCAACCCGGCAACCCGAAGCCGCGGCTCTTCCGTCTCGACGATGACGGGGCGATCATCAATCGCTTCGGCTTCAACAGCCTAGGGCTCGCGGCCTTTGTCGAGCGCTTGCGGCAGTGGCGCGCGCGAGGACCGCGCGGCATCCTCGGCGCCAATCTCGGCAAGAATCGCGAGACCGCCGATGCCGCGGCGGATTACGTCACCGGGATCGAGGCGGTGTGCGGCTTTGCCGACTATCTCGTCGTCAATCTCTCATCGCCCAACACGCCGGGAGTCCGGGCGCTGCAGGCGCGCCAGCCGATCGAGGACCTTTTGATCCGGGTCATCCAAGCGCGGCACCGCGCGGCGCCCGATCCCGCGCATTTGCCGCCGCTTCTCGCCAAGGTGGGGCCGGACCTCACGGACGAGGAACTCGACGACATCGCCGAGGTTGCGACCGGCGTCGGGATCGACGGGCTCATCATCGGCAATACAACGATCGCGAGGCCACAGAACCTCACGGATCCGCGTCGCGGCGAGGGAGGTGGATTGTCGGGACGTCCGCTGATGGTGCCCTCGACCCTCTGTCTTGCCAAGATGTATCGGCGCGTCGGGCGTCGCTTGCCGATCATCGGTTGCGGCGGCATTGCGAGCGGCGCCGATGCCTATGCCAAGCTCCGCGCCGGCGCGTCGTTGGTACAGCTTTATTCGGCGCTGGTATTCGGCGGCCCCGGCCTCGTCGGTATCATCAAGCATGATCTCGCCGAGCGTCTTCGGGCCGACGGCTTCGAATCGGCGGGCGCGGCGGTCGGCGCCGATCATCGCTGAAGTCGGACCGACCTTTGCCTAATCTCTCACGGCTCAACATTGACACATGCATTGCGAGGCGGCGCAACTCCGCCGATCTGCGGCCCGGCCGAAAGATTATTTCGAAGACTATACAATTGGCTTAACCTCCGTTCCATCTCGCGGCACGAACCTCGCACCAGTTTCAGACTCTGCGGGAGGCTCGATATGTGCGCACGAGAGGAGCGAGTGGCAACACAAACGCTCGGTCGGACATGATCGGCCAGCGCTGCACCGCAGCGGTCGGACACGACAAGGGAGCGTCGTTGTCTCCGGTGGGTTCCGTGTCTCGCATCGGCGGCATCATCCCCGACGGCGCTGCCGGTGATGGCAACCCGACGGCGCCATCGGCCGAGTCGGCGAATTTCATCGTCATCGGCTATGAAGAGGAGGCGCCCGGCCGATTGCGTGCAATCTTCGTCGCAGAGGAAGGAGAGGACGGCGTTCTCATCCCCGCGGGCTGCGTCGAAAGCGGCCTGGGGCGGACGCTGTGGGAGGTTCTGCGGACGCTACGACGCGGTCGCCATTCCGAGGGTAAGGTTCCCGTCAAGCCGCGACTGCGTGTCGCGGTCGGGTTCTTCGGCCGCGATCACGCCGGGATGATCCGCGACGCCGTGCTGCTGGATGATTTCGGCCCGACGGGCGCGCGACAGGAAATCGAGCGAGAGCGCCCTTAGCATCTCGGCGATTTCGGGGCTGCCCGCTGAATGCGCGAACATGCGGCATTGCGCCGCACGGTCCCGCAACTCCTGGCCGTTCATGACCCACCACCAGCGGCACAAATGCGACGATGCATTTGACGTCCCTCCGAGAGTTTCACATTAACCATAGCGCAGGTCGGTTGCGAAGGGTGTGACATCCGTCACTGTCGATAGGGGCTGCCGACGACAGGGGCTCAATCTCTCACGCGGAAGTGCAATAAACCTCATTTTGTCAGCGCCATGGCCGCGAACGGCGCAGTTTATCCACAATCTCCGGCGATCGTCGGGAATTTCATCTGGCGGAGGATATCGGAATTCTGCTGGACCTTGTGAGGTTTTTCATTTTATTAACGATTGAAACTTTTCGTTAATTACGATTTAACCATATCTCGTAAAAAATCGGGTTCGTCAATCACGCTCTGACGCGGCTAACCGGAGGTTCCGACATGAAGGTCGTCCAGGAAGCGTTCACCATCATCCCCGATGCCACGCTGCACGAAGTCTCGGTGGTGCTCGCCGGAATGCGTATCTCATTCAACAGCGACGAGACGCGGCGACTGGTGACCGAGCTCTCGAAGGCACTACAGGCGCTCGGCAGTGCCGAAGCCCGGAAGGGAATGGGATTGAGCGAAACCGCGGCCGAGAGCGAAATGCGCGACATCACTGCCGAGCTGCGCGCTGCCAAGGATGATTCCAAGCGCATTCAATCGCTCCCCCGCGCCGGCTGACCAGCCGGCCTATTGCCGTGGAATTTGACGCGACAGATCGGTGGGAGCGAGATGAGGGTCGAGCCTGAAAATTTCACGATCCTGGCGAATCCGGCCAAGAAGGAGATCACTCTGTTGATCGCTGGCGCGAGGGTCACCTTCGATGTCGATGAGGCGCGCAGCCTGACCGTTCAGCTCGTCAGCGGCATCCAGTCGATTCACAATCAACGCACGATCGACAGCCTTTTCGGGCGGACGGAAGAACCGTCGCCGCCCGCTGCTCGAGCGGCGGATGACGGGTTCGCACCATCGAGCACGGCCGGCGACGAGGTGCCGCAAGCGGCCTCGTCGCTTCTCAAGCAACCGGCCCAAGTGACCGTCGCCAAGGCGGATGCAAAGGCTGCTGCGAAGGCAGGTGCGAAGGCAGGTGCGAAGGCAGGTGCGAAGCCGGACGCGAAAGCCGCGGGCGATGACAAGACGTCGGTGAACAAGCTGCGATCGCTGCTCAAGGGGCTTGCCAAAGACGGCCGCAACGATGTCGACGACGGGGCGCTGGAGCTGCGCTGAGTGGTCGGATCCTGACCGCTCGGGGGGGCAAATCGCTCCGTGCGCTGGCATGCACCGCGTGCCCGCGCGATTGGCCTTGTGAACGGATGTCGCCGGTGCCCGTCGCGAGCACGTGCACGATGGTGCTCTGCGATACCGGTTGCGGCCGGCACCGTATGGCGCTATAGCTCGCGCCGCTCGGCATCGGAGTGTAGCTCAGCCTGGTAGAGCACCGCTTTCGGGAGGCGGGGGCCGGAGGTTCGAATCCTCTCACTCCGACCAGGATCTTCGACGCCGCGAGGCGGCGCAATCGCGCGACTTTTGACTGATTGCCGCGCCAGGCCGCGCCGCGGGTGGCAACGCGAGGACGGTTTGAATTCGCAGCCCCCCGGGCGTCTTGCTATCTTTCCTCCTATCCTGCTCGGCGCGGTCGGGCCGCTTGCTTACTTCGCGCCGCTCGGCCTCGCGGCGCTTTTGCCGATGCTCGCCGCGACACTGCTCCTCTTTCAGTGGCGGGAACGTCGCCTCGTCGTCGCGGGGTGGGTCGCAAGCGCCCCCCTCCTGTGGCCGCTGGCCCTCATCGCGCTGATCTCAACCACCTGGGCGATCGCGCCGGGTTCGGCACTGCTGGAGGCAGCGCGCCTTGCCGGCGAGATCGCCATCGGCCTCGCCGCCGTCGTTCTGATCGCGCGGTTGCCCGAGGGAGACCAGGATGGCGCGATCATTGCGCTGGCGATCGGCCTCAATGCCGCAGCGCTCTTGATGCTGGCCGATTGGGTGGCGTCCGGGGTCTTGTCGATCGCGCTTCACGGCCGCGACATGAACGATCTCCAAGTCGCCAATGCCTATAGCCGCGGCGCCGTCTTTCATGCCGTCGTTCTGCCACCGCTCGCGGCGGCGCTGTTCGGACGCGGCCGCCCGATCGCGGCGGCACTCTCGATCGTGCTCGCGGTGGTGGCCATCTTCGCGTTGCACAGCGTCTCGGCAAAGCTCGCGCTCGCGCTAGGCATCGGTGTTTCGCTCGCCGCCTATCGCTGGCCAGGGGCGGGCAGGATGCTCGTGCTCGCGCTTTGCGGCGCCATCCTCGCCGCTCCGCTCTTTCTGTTGCCATTGCCTGACCCTGGGTCGCTTTGCTGGCTTGCCGAGCACCAACCCTCGGCGCTTCATCGGCTCTATATCTGGGCGTTCGTCGACCGCCATATCGTGGAGCGGCCGCTTCTCGGCTGGGGGATGGACGCGTCGCGTTGGCTCGCCGGTCCCGATGACCTCGTCGCCCTCTACCAGTGCGCGATGCCTGAGCATCCGCGCAGGGTGATCGCGACCGTCGGTTTGCTGCCGCTCCACCCGCACAACGCAATGCTGCAGATCTGGGTCGAACTCGGCGTGCCGGGCGCGCTTGCCGCAGCGGCGGCACTCTTCTCGATCGGCTGGCCGCTCTTCGGACGAGGACGTGATCCGCTGGCCGCCGCCGCCGCTGCCGGCACCCTCGGTGCAGCGTCTATTGCCGCCGGCATCAGTTTCGGCATCTGGCAGCCCTGGTGGGTTGCGTCTTTCTTCCTGTGTGCGGCGACGAGCCGGCTCGCGAGGTCGGAAAAAATCACTCGATAGGGCAACCGGCGCGAGCGCCATTGGGCCAAATCGTCAATTATTTGGCAATCTTCAGAAGTTACATTAGAATCTTGAAGCAACGAGTGACGCTTGCAGGACGCTGACCGATGAGCGATATCGTTCGCCGCCTTTACGCTGCCGTGCTTACGCGACGCGGCAGGGATCCATCAACCTCGCGCACCGCAAAGCTGTTCGCCGCCGGGCGCAACAAGATCGCGCAAAAGGTCGGCGAGGAGGCGGTGGAGGTCGCAATCGATGCCGCGCGCAACGATCGCAAGGGCGTCATCGGTGAGAGTGCCGACCTTGTCTACCACCTGGTCGTGCTGTGGGCCGAGATGGGCATCACGCCTCAGGATATCTGGGACGAGATGATGCGCCGCGAGAAGGCCCAAGGGATTGCCGAGAAGTCACCGAAAGCAGCAGCGTAGCCTATACACTCATTGAGGGTTGGTGGAGTTGACGCCCACCTTAAGTTGCGTCAAGATTTCTCCGTGCTACCGCGTTTTTTCCGTGCACCCGCAAGGCTCGGGCGGTTTCTTGCCCTGGCAATTGCGTTGCTCGCCTGCGCTCGTCCCGTCGCGGCGATGGAGGCCTATTGGACCGAGCCGGGGTTCGACACCTATCCGCCGAAGGGACCTGAGACTTCGCTCGGCCTTGTCATTTGGAACCATGGCCTCAAGGGCAAGGAGGTGCAGTACAGATCCGCACCGCCGCTCTTCGTTCAGGGACTTGCCGCGCGCGGTTGGGATGTCATCAAGCTGAACCGCAATCCGCTCTGGGAGAACACCTGGGAGAACGCCGGGCGGCTCCATATCGCGCGGCTCGTCGAGGAGGTGGCGGCGGCCCGCACGAAGGGCTATCGGCGGATCATCATCGGCGGCCAGTCGTATGGCGGCGCGATTGCTCTCGCGGCGGCTGGCCGGATCGACGGGCTCTGGGCCGTCGTGGCGACGGCGCCGGGCACCGGTCAAGAGACGATCTATGGAAGCCCGACGGACAAATGGACCGACGCGATCGTGCGGCAGACCTATAATCAACTCCGGGATCTTCGCCGGTCCCGCGTCGTCGCCGTCTTTCCGAATGCCGACGAGCTCGTCACAGCTCCGCGTGGCGCTCAAGCACGCGTCATCCTGCGGGAGAAGGGCGATCTGCCGTTCATCGTCGTCGACGAGACGGCGCCGATCAAGACGCATAGCGGCGCCTACTCCGCGGCCTTTAATGCCTACGGCACCTGCATCGGCTACTTCCTCGACCCGGCGCGCGAGCCGAAGCCAGGTGAATTCGCCTGTGGCCATGATGAATTCGACGCGGCGAGTAGCGTCCTTCGTGCCGAGAGTCCCATCGCAATCGCGCCGGGCGGCGTGACCTGGTTCGGCTACATCACGACTTCGGGCCAAGAGGTGGCGGTCACTGTCCACGAGGACGGCGCGGCCGGGGTCCAGGTCGAATACGCATCGGGCCCCGCCGTCATCCGCAAGTTCAAATCGAACGTCCGAACCGTCCGAGCGCAACGCCAGGCCGACATCCTTTCGTTCGAGCTGCCGAGCGGCTACGCCGTCACGATAAGGCCCGGGTCGAACGGGAGCATGGAGGCCGGTTTCGTCAAGAACGGTCAGCCGCCGCTTTCGGCGACGCTTCGTCCCGTCGGACCCTGAGCCGTCCCGGTTCCGCTTCCGTCACCTCGCCTTCGCCGCATTGAAATCGAATGCGGCGCGCAGATCGTTTGCCTTGGCGTCGCGCTCGCCCAGCGGTGCCACGCCGAAGCGCTCCTCGATGAGACGCAGGATCGAGGTCGTGTCGTAGAAGGTGTGGTCGATGTGGTGGCGCTTGGCGAAGGGCGAGATGATCACGGTCGGAACCCGGATTCCCGGCCCCCAGCGATCGAGCTTGGGCGGCGCCACGTGGTCCCAATACCCGCCATTCTCGTCATAGGTCACGATGATCGCGCTCGAGGCCCAGATCTTGCTGCGGCGGATCTTCTCGATGACCGCCGTGATGTGGCGGTCGCCTGAGGTGATATCGGTATAGCCGGGATGCTCGTTGTCGCGGCCGAGCGGCTTGTAGAAGACGACGGCGGGCACGGTCCCGGCGTCGATGTCGTTGAGGAGGTCGGTCTCGTCCTTGAGGTGTTGACGCTTCTCCTCGGTGCCGTCGCCGTATTTCTGGAAATAGGCGAAGGGTTGGTGATGGTATTGGAAGCTCACATCGGCATTGCCGGCGAGCGCCGCGTTCCAGCCGCCCGAATACCACGCCCATGAGACGTGCTTTTCGCTGAGGCGATCGCCGATCGTCGGCGCCGTCTGCGGCGGCAGCAACCGGGTCGTGTCGGTGATCGAGGCAGCATGCGGCATGTAGACGGACTGGATCGTGTTGATCGCGAACCCGTCCGGCGTCACCTGGCCGTCCTTCTCCATGCTGCCGTCCGGCCGCAGCACCGCCGTGACTGCGGCCGGCGGATTGTCGTAACGCGGCGTGCAGGCGCAGATCGTCCAGAAATGGTTGAGGAACGAGCCGCCGAGTGCCGCGTGGAAGAAATTGTCGGCGAGCGTGTAGTCCCTGGCGTATTGCCAGAGCAGCATCTTGCTGCCGTCATGGTAGCCCATGCTGAGGCCGCGGGCGTCCGAGATGGCGGCGAACTTGTCCATCTTGCCGCCATCGATCTGCATCTGCTCTTGGTAGTAGCGATGGACAAGGTCCGGCACCCGCGAATCCTGCTTCACGTACTGATCGATGAGGAACGGGCGGTTCGCCAGGTCGGCGGGGAACCGCGGATCCGCGGCGGGCGGCTTCTGAAAGGCATCGAAAGGCGCCGGCAAGGTTCCGTAGGGCTTGCCGTCGGCATCGACCTGCCGCGAAGTCTTGCCCGAATTCGCGAGGCCGTTCGCACCGGGAAACATCCCGAAGAGATTGTCGAAGCTGTGATTCTCGAGATAGACGACGATGACGTGCTCGATCCGGTCGATCCCTTTGGGCGCCGCCGCATGGCCGGCGAGCGGCAGGGCGAAGACCATCGTCGCGACAAGAGACCCGAGGTGAAGACGTGCGCGAGACATGATGCGATCTCCTGGCTGGGGGCCACGACCGCCGCCTTCCGGGGCCGTCCGCGTATGAAAGTGCAGTTTCATTGCAATTTTGTGACAGAGACGATGCAAACCGTCCAGCCGGTTGCTTTCTTTTGTCCGTAGGGATCAATTCAAGGCCGCAAAATCGCGTGATGCTTCTGTGGCGCGCGGCGAAGCCGAGAAGATTTTCAACCTTCGTGGTTGATTCCTTGGGCCCCTTCGCGCCGCAACCTCGACAAAGCGCCACCGGGTCATGCGCGTATGAACCCGGAAATCTCCGCGCAGCTCAGCGCGGCACTTCGCCCAGCACCGTGCAGCGCCGGATCACCCGCGGCTCGCGCGCGGTATCGTAGCTCTCCGCGCGATGCAGCAGGCAGCGATTGTCCCAGACCATGAAATCGGCGGGCCGCCAACGGTGCGTATAGATGCGTGCGAAAGCCGCGATCCGCTCGTTCAGCGCCTCGATGAAAGCGCGCCCCTCCGCATAGGGCATGCCCCGAATGGTCTCGGCATGATCGCCGAGGAAGAGGCATTTGCGTCCGGTTTCGGGATGCGTGCGCACGACGGGATGATCGACCGGCGGCGCCGCATTGCGTTGCGCCTCGGTCATCGGCTCCTCGCCATGCCGGCGGTTGCGCGAGAAATTCAGGCTGTGGACTGCGCGCAAGCCGCCGAGGCGCTCTTGCTCCTCGGGGTCGAGCGCTTGATAGGCCGAGTACATATCGGCAAAACCGGTGCCGCCGCCGCTCGCCGGAATCCGCTCAGCATAAAGCATGGTGGCCTGGCCGGTGACGCGCCGCCACGATCCGTCGGTGTGCCAGGCGAGCGTGCCGCGATCGGGATGCCTGCCGCTCGGCCGGCCATCGGCGTCGAGGTTGGACAGGGTGTAGAGTTCGGGATGCGCGCCGGCATGATACTGGTCCATCACATGCACCTGCACCTCGCCGAAGCGCCGCGCGAAGGCGATTTGGGCGGCGGGCGGCAGAGCCTGGTCGCGGAACAGCAGCAGCTGGTGCTCGAGGAAGGCGGAATAGACTGCCGGGAACACGGCGTCATCGATGGCGGCGACCTGCAAGCCGAGCACCTCGGCGCCAAGGCCGCCTTCGAGGCGCCGGAGTTGCAGCGCTGCGGCCGCCGGTGCAGTGGCCCGATCGCGCGTGCGTTGCACAGAAATCCTCCGGATCCGAACGTCTTGCAGGCTAATCCACGCGGCGGCGCGGCGTCAAATTGCGCAACGGAGAAACCGCCTGCGGCGTTGCAAACGAGGAGATGTCGATGAGGCCGGCAGCTCAAACCGATGTGCGCCGCGCGAGGTAGGTGCCGTCCGGCTGATGAAAGACGATCGTGTTGACTGCTCCGGATTCATCGCGTTTGAACTCTACGCGGAATCCTTCCAGCTCCGCGATCGTGAACGTGCAGCCTTGGTAGGCGACGAGCCGATATGTGGGTTGACCTGTCGGCGACAATGTCAGCTGTCCATCGGCCTCCAGCGCAACGATGTGCCTGGTTGATCCGTGCTGGTACGTGCCGGCGCAGGATGCCCGGAACGCCGGATCAAGAACGTCGCCCGCGGCGACGCGCGTGAACACGATGTCCGCGACCAACAGCTCGAACGGCGCGGACAGGCGGTCGATATTGCCCTCCCTATCGTAGGCGAAGGTGATTGCGAGGAGATCGGGCGAGAGCATGACCGAATTCTCCGGCACCTCGAAGATGTCGTAATGGCGATGGGTCAGCGCACCGGAGAGGCCGCGAAACTTCCAGCGCAGCGCGTCGTCGACCGCCTCGATCGTAATGCGGCCGTAACCTCGATGCTCATAGTTGCCGGCATATTCGGCGATGGGTCGCGTCGGCCCCGCACCGGGCTTGCGCGTCGCCTGGCGCGCCTGCCGGTCGACCGCGCGCTGCGCGACGAACTCGCGCCGGCGCGTTCGGAAGCGGTCGAGCCACGGGATCGCCTCCTTGCCGCACAGCCGGTCGAACACTGCCAGCGCGACGAGCTCGGTCACCGGGCTCGGTGCGCGGTTGGTGAAAATGACAGTGCCGAGGCGCCGTTCGGGCAGCATGATCATCAGCGTGCTCCAGCCGATCCAGCCGCCGCTATGCCCGACCACCCGCTCGCCGCGATAATGGTGGCAGCCAAGGCCGAGCCCGTAGTGGTAATCGCCGATCTCGACGAATTCCGAGCGGCCGGCATGGACGCGAGGCGTCTGCATGGCGCGCACGGTCGCCGGCGACAGGAGCTGGGTGCCGTCGTGGCGGCCCTCGGCCAGATAGAAGCGCAGGTAGTTCGCCATGTCCGAGATCGCGGCGTTGATGCCGCCGGCCGGCGTGTCGCGGATCGGCCACAGCGGGGCGCGACGCCGAACGAAGACGCCGGGCTCGTCATCTTCCATGACATACGGCCGCGCACCGTCTTCCGCCCTCTCGAGCTCCTCGGAGGAAAAGCCGACATGATTCATCCCCAGCGGCGTCATGATGCGGGCGCGGGTGAAATCCTCCCATGACTGGCCCGTGATCCGCTCCGCCACCATTCCCGCGACCATGTATCCGAGGTTCGAATATTGAAAGCTCGCGCGAATGTCTCGGCTGGGTTCGAGATGCCGGAGTGCGGCCAACATTTCTTCGCGCGACTGGTCGCCCGGCATCCAGACCCAATCGTGGCGCGGC
Organism: Allostellaceae bacterium; assembly: GCA_041488295.1. GTDB lineage: Bacteria > Pseudomonadota > Alphaproteobacteria > ATCC43930 > CGMCC-115725 > URHD0088. Next base: position 8,078 of record JBGPOZ010000055.1, on the reverse strand, counting down.
AGACCGCTGTGGTGGCACAGCAGATCCTGGACGGTCACCCGATCGGTCGCGATGGCATCGTGGAGACGAAACTCGGGCAAGTACTCGCGCACCGGCTTCGTCCAGTCCAGGCGCCCCTCGTCGACCAGCATGCCAAGGCCGGCGGCGGTAAAGGATTTCGTGATCGAGCAGATGGTGAACTGCGTGTTGACGGTCACCGGCAGGTCCGCCTCGATTTCGCGCTGACCGTAGACCTTCAGCACGGCGGGCTCGCCATCGACGACGATTGCAAGGGCAAGGCCGGGCACTTGCCATTCTTCCATTGCCGCGTTGACGACAGAGTCGAGATCTTCGAGTGCAGCGCTCGCCATGCCCGCTTCCCGTTCGGAACGCTGGCAGGATGTCTCAGAGCGCAGGAGCGTTCAAGGCAACGATATGGCGGCCGAGCTTTTTTCCGAGCAATGCCCCTCGTTTAGGCGAACCGCCCGCTCAGGCGGCGACCAGCGGGCTCGCCTGCAGCTTGGCGAGGAGATAGTCGAGGTTTTCGGCGCCGACTTCCTCGAACTGCGTCAGGATGCGCTCGAGCGTGCGGCGGCGATGGCGCTCGCGGTCGTTCTCGCCGCCGTCGAAGGGGGTCTCGTGCACGACGTCGATGGCGACGCGAAAGGCCGGATAGAGCTCCTTCGGAAGCCCGGAGCGGGAGTAGAGCTTTGCCAGACCAAGCTTGCCGCGATCGTGAATGAGAAGGCGCGCATTGTGCACGGGAATCTCGGCGAGCTCGGCGAATGCGGCCTCGAGGAAGGCGAGATCGCCAAGACAGAGCGTGTGCAGGATGAGAGAGGGAGTGAGGCGCTTCGCCTCATTCAGTTGATGCGCAAGGTGCTCGGCGTCGCCCGGCGGCGAAATCGTCGACAGGATCCCGGCCGTTGCATGCTCGCGGATACGCAGGACGAGATCGCTCGCCATGCCTGGCGGCAGGTCGCTGCGCTTTGCAAGAAAAGCGTGCAGGGAGTCGGAGGCGAGAGCGACCAGCCGCTCGAGGACCGCCGCCGGCAAAGCCTTGCGAGCGGCGAGCGGCTCTTGGACGCGTGTATCGCGGCCATGCGACACGACGATTTTTTGATAGGAGGCATCGTTGATCTCGGCGCCCTCATTGCCGACGAGCCGCGCCACGGCCGCGACATTGGCGGTATCGACCAGCGCCTCGACCAGATCTTCGGAAACGGTCTTGCGCCCGGCGATCGCGACCTGTTTCTCCCCGCTACCGCGACGGACGATCTCGATCAAATCCTGGTCGGTCAGGACCAACGAATGCTCGAGGATCGGCAGCGCGACCGCATCGATATCGCGGGCGAGCGAAAGCGCGACATCGTGCGGCAGGTCCCGCGCCTCCTTGACATGCTCGGCGAGGGCACGGCGCACGCGTTCGGCGGCGTCGCGCATCAGGACACGAAAAATCCCATGAGCCAGGGCGCGCTCGGTCGGGGTCAGCGTTCCCGCTTCGAACGCTGTGCCGACCTTCGACACCAAGTCGGCGCGGGTCTGCTCGGAGGGGTTGGCCAACAGACGCTCGACATCCGCCTGGGCCAGAATTGCCGCCATCGCCTCGACCTCGTTGCCTCTTCTCTATTTGCGGGTGGCAGGCCCGCCAGCCTTAAGTGTGGCAAGAAAGCGGTTAACATCACGTGAATCCGCCGCGAATCCGCCGGCCGAGGAACCGGCCTTGCCGCCTCACGCGGCGCGCTGGAGCGCTTCTTCGACGAAGCGGATCTGGGCTCCAACGTCGATCTCGAGAGCGGAGGCGATTTCGAGGCGGCGATCCTCGAAGACATGAATCTTGCCGCGATGACGGCGACGCCAATTCATGATCGCCGCGTCGCGGGCGTGGAGCAGCATGCCCATCTGCGGCCGGAACAGGCGAAACATCGCCGAAATCCAACGATTGAGCGGCCAAGAGGGCCGCGCCAGGTCGATCTGGAAGCGCTCGAGCATGGCGCAGACATCCGCCGCCGCGTACCAGGTCTCGCCGGTGACCCAGCGGTTCGTCGTGAAGAGCCGCACCGCCCGCCCTGACGGATCCATGGCGATGGCGATGAGGTGGCTCAACTTGTCGTTGTTGCCGCCCTGATTGGGCTGTGCCACGGGGGCAAGCAGGGGATCGGCCGGGGCTGCGGGGGCGTCGGCGATCGCCAGCTCCGGAAGCATCAGGGGCTGAATCCCAGGGGGCATCCCGCGCGGTCGCAGGAAGGTGTGGAAATGTCCGTGCTCGCCGACCCCGCGCTCACCGGACGCATGGGCGTGGTAGAAAAACTGCGCGTGCGTCTCGGGATCGTAAACGTCGCCCCGGGGATAATGATGCCACTCGTAGAAGACGTCGCTGCCGCGCAGAGTATCGCTGACGATGGTCTCGCCGGATTTGCTCAGCACGCGCTCGCAATCGCGCAGCTCGTGCGCCGCCGCCGCCATCTGCTCCAGCTCGGCTCGGCCGAGCCTGGCGAGTTCGCGCATGATCCCGTTCGCTCGTCGGTCCATTGCCGCGGACTTACGAGGAGGGTCCACGGCGGCTCGCCGCGGCGGCATCGGCACTGATTCGCCGCAGCGTCCAGGCGACGAGCTCTCCCATGATGTCGTTCAGCGCCTGCTCGAAGGCGGCGACGATGGGCGTCGTGCTGTTGTCGCTCGCGGCAACGCTCTGCCCGGCCTCGTGCCCGCCGACGATGATTCGGTCCGGCATGCGCACAAGGCGCAGGGCGAGCTCGACCCGTATGGTCGGCGTGCCGGCGCCGGCGTCATAGACCGCCTCGAAGCGGCGCAATTCCGAGATGAGGAGGTAGTCGGCGCGCAGCGCGCCGCTGTCGCGGGCGACGCCGATGATCTTGCCGGTGGCCTCGAAACCATCGACCAGCACCGATTGCACCAAGGCGGGCGCGTGGTCGGTCCAGGCGGCATTGGCGAAATAGTCGATCGTGACCGGCGAGCGGCTGAGGGCGATCCGCTCGGTGTCGAGACCGGCAGACGCGACCGGCAGGGCGACGAGAAGCTGCTGCGAAACGTTCGGCAGGTCCGCCGGCATGGCCGCATTGCGCCGCAGGATATAGAGCTGCGGCGGTTGTCCCGGCTGCGGAAGCAGGCCGCCGCAGCCGGCGATGAGCAACGCCGGCGCGGCGGCGACGGCGCGAATGAGGCTGCGCCGCGCCAAGCGTCTTTGGACCGGAGGGGTCATCGCGGATGGTATCCTTCTCGCCGGTCGCCATAAAGGAAGCGGGACGGGTCGCGCTCGATCTCGGCCGCGATACGGTTCAGCGCGGCGACGAGTGATCGCGAATCCGCAACGAGCTGCTCCGTTTGCGTCAACCCGCGCTGCGTGAAGTCCTTGAACCCAGGCCGATTCTCCTGGACGAACGCGTCGAGATGATCGGTTGCCTGCCCGAGCGCCTTGGCCGAGCGGCCGAACTCGTCGAGCGTCAGGGTGAGCTTGGCGACAACGCCGTTCTTGTCGTTGAGCGTCTGATCGAAATGCGCGAGCAACGCATTGGCGGTAGCGGCGCTCGCGCGCAGCTCGCGCAACGTCGCGGTGCCTTCATCGACCATGCGGTCGACGGCCGCGCCATCCTTGACGAGCGTCTCGGACAACGCATCGAAATTGCGCAAGGTCCGCGTCACCGCCGCCCGATTGTCCTCGCTCAACACTTCGGTCAAGCGGTCCGCGACCTGGATCGCGCGGCTGAGCAGTTCCGGCGCGCTCGTCACCACCTCCTCGAGCTGCGAGGGTCGCGACGCGATGACGGGGTAGGTGCGGTCCGGCAAGGTCTGCAGCGGCGGGCTCGCATTGCTGCCGCCCGATATCTGCACATAGGCCGTCCCGGTGATGCCCTGCAGCTCGAGCGAGGCGACCGCGTCCTCCTTGATCGAGACCGTGCTGTCGACGGCGATGCGGACACGTACCCGCTCGACGTTGAGCGGCTCGAGGCGGATCGAGAGGACGCGGCCGATCGGCACGCCATTATAGCGCACCGGAGCGCCGTCGACGAGGCCGTTGACCGAGCCGCGGAAGAAGATGTCGTAGGTAGCGCTCTCGCGCTCGAACTGGATCTGCGCCAGCCAGATGATCGAGGCGATGATGCCAGCAACGATGACGAGGATGAAGGCGCCGACGGTGACGTAGTGCGCGCGCGTTTCCATCGCTATCGCCCGGCCTGTTGGGCCGCGTGGCCGCGCGGGCCCGCGAAATAGGCGCGGATCCACGGGTGCGGGTGCGTCAGCAATTCATCCAGCGTGCCGATGACGAGCCGGCGGTCGACCAGGACGGCGATGCGATCGCAGATGGCGACGAGGCTGTCGAGATCGTGCGTCACCATCAACACCGTCAACCGCATGGCGCGTTGCAGATCGCCGATCAGCGCGTCGAATTCGGCGGCGGCGATCGGATCGAGGCCGGCGGTCGGCTCGTCGAGGAAGAGGAGCTCGGGATCGAGCGCGAGCGCCCGCGCGAGGCCGGCGCGCTTGCGCATGCCGCCTGACAACTCGGCCGGATATTTGACGGCGGCGTCCATCGGCAAGCCGACCATCGCAAGCTTGAGGCGCATGATGTCGGAGATCAACGCGTCGGGAAGGCGCAGATGCTCGCGCAACGGCACCTCGATGTTTTGCGCGACGCTGAGCGAGCTGAAGAGGGCGCCGTCCTGGAAAAGGACGCCGCAGCGGGCGTCGAAATCGCGCCGCTCCTCGGTCGCGAGGGCGGTCTGATCCTCGCCGAGCAACACGACTCGGCCTGCCGCCGGCCGCGCCAAGCCGACGATGGAGCGGAGCAGCACAGATTTTCCGGCCCCGGAGGCGCCGACGATGCCCAGGACCTCGCCGCGCCGCACATCGAGATCGAGATCCTCGAGGATGGTCTTGCCATCGATCCGCATCGTGAGGCCGCGCACCGAGATCGCGCTGCCGCGCGTCGCGCCATCTGCGCCCGGAGGCTCAGATCTCGAGATGCGTGAAGATGACGGAGAAGATGGCATCGGCCACAATGATCAAGAAGATTGATTCGACGACCGACCGGGTGGTCAGCCGTCCGACGCTTTCGGCGCTACGCGCGACCTGCAAGCCTTCATAACATCCGATCAGCGCGATGATGCCGGCGAACACCGGCGCTTTCAACACGCCAATCCAGAAGGTCCAGCCGTAGAGCGGCGAGCGCAGCTGGCGCAGGAAGACGGGAATCGAGATGTCGAGCGTCCCCCACGCCATCAATGCACCGCCCAGCAAGCCCATGATGTTGGCATAGAAGACGACGAGCGGCAGCGTCACGAGCATGGCGAGAACGCGCGGCAAGACCAGGACCTCGATCGGATCGAGGCCGAGCACCTGCATGGCGTCGATCTCTTCGTTGACCTTCATCGTGCCGATCTGCGCGGTGAAGGCGCTGCCCGAGCGCCCGGCGACGATGATCGCCGCGATGACGACGCCGAGCTCGCGCAGGATGGCGATGCCGAGGAGGTTGACCGTGTAGATTTCCGCGCCGAACTGACGCAGTTGCTGGGCGCCCTGGAAGGCGAAGACGACGCCGATCAGGAACGAGAGCATGCCGACGATCGGCAGCGCGTCGAAGCCGGTCTCTTCGATATGGGCGATGAGGGCCGTGAGCCGCAACCGGCTGGGGTGGCGCAAGGTCCTGAGGGCGACCACCGAGACGAGGCCGAAGAAGCCGACGAGATCGGCGCCGCGTTCGAGGGCGCGGATGGTGACCCGGCCGATTCTCGCGGTGAAGTCGCCGAAGCGATAGGGCGGCGGGCGCATATCGGGCAAGAGCGCCGCCGCGTCGCTTGCGGATACCTGCTCCAGAAGCGGCGCGAAAGCCACGCCGAGATTGGTGAAGTCGACATTGTGCCCGCCGTCGATCAGCTCCTTTTGGGCGCGCCGCAGCAGCCATGCCCCGGCGGTGTCGAGCGCCGTCACCGCCGCGAGATCGAAGACGATCTCCTTTGCGTCGGACGGCTCGATCGTGCCCAGCGCCCGATCGAGCGCGGCGGCGGCGGCGATGACCCAAGCGCCGCCCGCCGCCACCTCCAACCGGTCGCCCGCGCGTGTGGCGCGGACCCAGCCCAACTCGGCCGTCATGCGGGTTTCGCCCTTCCCTGTCCTGATCCGGCGCGCCGCCGAGCGGCCATCCCGGTCGTGGAAAGATATTGCTGCCGCGCCGACGCGAAACCATTAGAGTGCCGCAGCAAGATGGCCCTCTCCAAGAAAATGCACCACAAGAAGACGCTTATGGATCTCAAGCAGCACATCCGCAGCGTTCCGGATTTCCCCAAGCCCGGCATCCTCTTTTACGACATCTCGACCTTGCTCGCCCATCCCGATGCATGGCACGTGACGGTCGGCAAGCTCACAGAGGCGCTGACGCCGTTCAAGCCCGATCTCCTGGTCGGCATCGAATCGCGCGGTTTCCTGGTGGCGGCCCCCCTCGCTTTCTGCATGAATCGCGGCTTCGTCATGGTGCGCAAGAAGGGCAAGCTGCCGGGCGCCACGATACCCTTCACCTACGATCTCGAATACGGCAGCGACACGATCGAGATCCAGGCCGACGCAATCCGTCCGGGTCAGCGGGTCGTCATCATGGATGATCTCTTGGCGACCGGCGGCACGATGGCGGCGGCGATCAAGCTGTGCCGCAGCGTCGGCGCCGAGGTGGTGGCGGCGGCCTGCATCATCGAATTGGCATTTCTCGGCGGGCATGCCCGCCTCGACGTGCCGTTCGTCGCGACGGTGTCCTACGATTCCTGACGGGCGTCGCTGCGACGGGCGATGACCGCATAAAGCGGATCACCGTCGCAGCTGCAATGCGCGTTGCAGCAGGCGATGTCGAGCCAATTGCCGGCCTCGGCGAGGTATTGGCCGAGAAGGCAGAGATGGCCGTCATTGTCGAGGAGGCGCCAACAGGCGGTCGCCTTGGTGTGGAAGCAGCGGTTCGAGATGGTGATGACGAGCGGCGCCGATGGGCGGAGCACGCGCCCGACCTCGCGCAGGACCTCGACGGGCCGCGTCAGATATTGCACCGAAACGCAGATCGCCGCGCCATCGAATTCGGCATCGCCATATGGCAGGCGCGGATCGCGATTGAGGTTCTGGACCCGGCACTCGTCGAGGAACGGATTTTCCGCCAATTCCTGCGCATTCATGCCGATGCCGACGACGCGCGCATAGTCGACCTCGGGCGGAAGATGCGAGACCCAGCTCGACATGAGATCGAGAATAGCGCCGCCTGACGGAAAGTAGCGGCGATAGAGATCGGTGACGGCGGCGATGGCCGCTTCGTCGATATGCGTGACGAAGCGCGGCAGCCGGTAGAATTCCTCGTCCGGGCCTTCATCGAAGCGCTGGAACGCGCCGTCCTGGATGGCTGCCATGCCAACCTCTGCAGATCGCTCGCAAGGGATCAGATAGGAAGCGCCGCACGGCTTGCCTACGTCTTGAGGGCTCTCGGTGCCAAATTTTTCTGCCACCCCTCGCGAGAGCCGCATCCAAGGTTGATCGTTAACGACGCGGCCTTGTCATGCGAAATGGCAGGCGGCATGTCGGCCGGGGCCGAGCTCGCGCAAGGCGGGCGCCTCGATGCGGCAGCGCGGCTGCGCCTTCGGGCAGCGCGCCGCGTAGGGACAACCGTCTCCAGCGGGGGCTTCGTCCGGCGGCTCCGGCACGCCGCGGGCTCGTCCCCGCCTTCGGCCGGCGACGAGCATCGGAGCCGCGTCCTTCAGTGCCAAGGTATAGGGATGACGCGGATTGCTCAGCACCGCCGACGTCGGGCCGCGCTCGACGACGGCGCCGCGATACATGACGGCAAGCTCGGCAGCGATTTGGGCGATGACGGCGAGGTCGTGGCTGATGAGGAGGTATGTGACGCCATGCTGCGCCTCGAGCGCCTTCATGAGGTTCAGGACCTGCGCCTGGACCGAGACGTCGAGGGCGGAGACCGGCTCGTCGGCGACGATCAGCTTCGGCCGGGTGATGAGGGCGCGGGCGATGGCGATGCGTTGGCGCTGCCCGCCCGAGAATTCGTGCGGAAATTTCGTGCCGTCGCTCGGCTGCAGCCCGACGGCGGAGAGCGC